>CAYXZC010000022.1:0-10221 GCA_964469815.1 uncultured Eggerthellaceae bacterium
CGCTTGAGGTCGGGCATAACGAGATAGGCGATGCTGACGATCCGGACATGATCGTTCCGAAGGACGCGGCAATGCTCTTCGAGGCGCTTGGCTTCGATCCGCCATCCCCCATTCCTGTCATGCGCCTCAGCCACCAGATTGCCCAAAAGTTGCACGGTTTGTCCGAAGAGGGGTCAAAGCGTGCGCATGATCTCGTGGATTTGCAACTGATAAGCCTGAAGGGACAGATCGACCTTGCTCAAACTCGCGAGACATGCGAGCGGCTGTTCGCGTATAGAGGGCAGCAAGCATGGCTCCCTACGATTGAAGCCGGGTCGAATTGGGCATCCCTGTATGCAGAATCCGCAGAAGGCTTGGACGTCACCCAGAATCTTGCCGAGGCCGTCGAGTGGGTCAATAGATTCATCGACGAGATTGCGAATTCATAGCATTGCATTTCAACACTTGCTCTCAGAAAGCGTGAACTCATCGTGAACCCACTTTGAACGCATGGTTTTACGTTTGCGCAGGTAGAGGATTTACCTCTCCATGCCGTATTAATTCCAGCGTTATTCTTGGACGTAAAGAAGTGTCTTTGCATAATGGAGAATTGAACTCAACCGAACTGTGTGCTGAGAGTTTCAGCTGGTCAGGCAGTGGGTTTCAAGTTTTCCAATTTACTCCCTCATACTAAGGCCATAGATAGCGAAAACGAGTGAGTTCAAAACGGTACTGGGAATGCTCGGCACTCGCTGGACATCTTATAACGAGGTGATACGACATGATACTGTTCGAACAACTATCCGCCACTCCCACCATCGAGTGGGAATAATGTCATCAAAATGAGATGTTGGTGTCGGAAGAGTCACTTTTCATCGCTTATATCGAACTGTTGGACGAGGTGTACGAGCGCGGCTACACTCCAACAGGCGACCTATACGAGCAAGAGTTATCTCTCTACACTGGCGATATTGCTGCAAAGGTCTACACAGAGCTGAGCATTGGAATTAGCATTCCCGAAAGCTGATTTGGAAAAATCAGTGTTTAACCACAAGGCAGAGGGCACAGTTGCATTGCAGCATATTGCGGGTATGAGACTTACAGTCCTGGAGTAAAAGGGACGTTCCAAAATACTTATCGACATTGATAAAAAGGATTGAGGAGCATTTTGGAACGTCCCTTTTACTCCTCCTCACAACCAACGATGCCACATTCCTCTTATCGGTTCAGATCGTATGAGGAGGAGTTACAAGAAGCCGCAGCAGTGCGCGCATGTTGTCCGAAAGACGCCTGTACGCTCTTCCGTGGAGCCACATATCCGCCGCACGCAATCCCTCAAGCGCCGAGGGTGCACAAGTTTCAAGATCAACATCACAAAGGAAGAAGCTCGCATCATACCCTTCGCGCAGTCGCCCTTTCTTCTCTCCTAGCATCTCTGCTCCATTGACCGTGTAGGTCAAAAGTGCGTCATAACCGGACAGCGACTGTCCGGCAATGGGAAACTCCCGCATGCCTCTCATCTGCAAGAACGGATCGACGGATTGAACGGGTGAATCACTCGATCCGCAAAGCGGTACACCTGCATCTATAAGCGTGGAGAGAGGAATCTGACTTGCGATCTGCCGGTCGGTCAAGAAGCGCTCGTATCCATGGAGAAAGCGTTCATCGATCCAGGTGAAGCCAGGTTGCACGGTCACGAAAGGCTTCATCGCGCAAACACGCTCCACTGCATGCGCAGAGGGGAACTCGAAATGATCTATCCGATGCCTTCCCGGCAAATCGCCCAGGATATCAATAAGCTGGTCGATCGCTCGATCACCGATCGCATGAGCGGACATCTGATAACCCTCGTTCGCAAAATGTCGAAGAGTTCGCTCAAGTTCGTCGGTTTCGAAATAAGGGCTTGCCTTGGTTCCGTCATTGTATGGTTCGAAGAACGCAGCTGTACGCGAACCAACCGACCCGTCCATCTCCCACTTCATGCATCCACCTACGCGCGAGGCCGCCATTTTCGGCCTTATGCGAGCAAGCTTCGTCTCATCCATGTATTGGGGAAATAGCCGCACATCTACCGGAAGACGCTGGGCGATGAACGCAGTGAGTTCACCCATTCGGTCACGCTCGACATCATCGTTTCCCTCAAGGGCGCAGACCGTCCCGATTCCGAATGAGGCGCATTCATTGCAGAAATGCGCGATTCCATGCATCAATGTTTCGGGCGTGATCCGTGAAGCCAGACACTCGGTGAATTTGCCGAGATTCGCATCATGTGCGGAACCAGTGAATATACCATCAGGAGCAAGACCTTCCAGATCGAGCTTCTCAAGCAGCGAAGAGGAGCAAGATCCGGAATGCCCATCGATATTGAGAACCCAAACGTCAGCCCCTGATGCCCATGAGTCGAGCTCATATCTATTTGGAAGTCGCCCTTCATCGAAGGCAGCTGAAACGTAGTTCGTGAGGATAAGAAGCGACCCTCTTTTCGCGTGATTCCGCTCTGCGATAGCGCGGATCTTCGCCTCTGCACCGCGAAGATCATGAGGTTCTACGGTACCGTCAACGAATTTGCATAACGGCTCTCCCATGCTTGCCAGCGCGATCGTCTCCATCATATGAAGATGTGCATCGATGAGTGCGGGATAAACGTGCGCACCGTTTACATCGACCACATTGTCCTTCGCGCTCGGAGCTTCATCAAGCGCGACGATGAGCCCATGTTCAATCGTGAGCGAAGTACGGATATCACCCTCATGTTCGAGGGTATGGAAGCATCCGTTTGTGAATATCGTTCTCATGATGCTAGATAGATACGGCGCTGCCTACGGCCATGAGCAGAAAAGCGATCAATACGACTGCCTGCACCGGAGTCGAGGCAAGAATATCGGGAAGCAGGATGCGCCCATTCGCCTTTCGACACCGGCGGAACGCAGGGACTACCATGATGGCCATCAAAATAGCAATGAGGCCACCTGCGGTGCGCATGATCTCGAGAAAACCGCCGAGGTTGTAAAGCACGAGAATGAGCGAGGGAAGCGTTGCGATGAGCCAGCAAAGCCGACGATGCCATTTCGTCTGCTCTTCGATGATGTCGGAAAGCGCAAGGGATATCGACCAGTAGGTCGTGAGCATCGCAAGCACGGTGAACGCTGAGCCAAGGATCTGCGCCCAAAGGCCAATGCCCTCCGACCAGCCGATAATGCCCAACTCCGTGATGCGCGCAGAGCTCCCGAGCGTACAGAAAGTGATAACGATGATGAAGACGAGATTCAATCCCAATCCAAGCAAAACCGCCTTGCGAACCTTGACCGGATCACGATCCAACCCTTCGACCGCCTGGGGCACGCTGAAGAATGCAACGAATGAGAACATCGCCATGCCAAAGAAAGCAAGCAGCTCATTAGGGGCACCGATGATGCCCCACGGCAGCGGATTGTGCCAATTGAGGAATGATGCGCAGGCAAGCACGCCGATGATGACCATGATGACGGTGATAGAGACAGCTTCGCTCACCCCAAGCACTTTCAAGCCGAAGAACACCACCGCTGCGGCTATGACATAAAAGAGGATCTTGGCGACGAGCGGATCGAACCCGGCCGCTTCGAAGATCTCAGCGCCACCGGCAACATAAGCGGCGAGGTTGGTGATCAGCACAAGCGCGGTAAGAATGAATAGGCCACCTACGAAAATATTGCCGCGAGGCCCCCTGAATAGATAGGTCCTGAAAACGGAGATGATCTGCGAGCCTTTACCGCTACCGATCGTGATCTCGGCGAGCATCATATGCATGCAATAGCTGAAGAAGAACGACGCGGCCAATATGAGCAGACCCGGAACAAGACCCGATCGATCAACAAGATACGGCAGCGTCATGATGCCACTGCCTACACCATAGCCCGTGATGATGCATGCAGCTTGCCATACCGTCAGCTTTTTGTTCATAGGTTCTCTTTCGCCTCGATGATCATACATATGTCATTGTACATGGCAAAGCAGCATGACAGGCGAAGGAGTAAAAGGGACGTTCCAAAATGCTTCTCGACATTGATAAAAAGAATTAAGGAGTATTTTGGAACGTCCCTTTTACTTCTTTCTTTTACTTCTTTTCACACGCGGGTGCGCACCGCCTCAAGACCTCCCTCAATGAATACGTCCAGGACTTCACGAACGATAGGCCAATAATCCCGCTCCGCGATGCTCGAAGTAGCTACGGCATGGCATCCGCTCATTTGGAATAACCTCAACGCCTCAGCCGCTCCTTTCGAAACATTAAGGCTCGCAGCATCGAACGATGGTGGTTCAACTTCGGATAGAAGCGACATCATAGAAGGAAAGAATCTCGCATCTCGCGCGATGCTTCCCCATGGCTCCTCGCTGTGGGATCGGATTCGTTCACAATAAAGAATGCTTTCGGATCCCACACAATCCTTGGCATTACACTGAAACCTTTCATCGAAGGTACGAACACCGGATAACGTCTTCGCTACCAGCTGATCGAATACATCGCTCACATTGTTGTAATGCGAGTAGAACGTCGCTCGGCTCACATTCGCCTTGCGTGACAACTCGCTGACACTGACATCTACGAGCGACTTAGCAGACAAGAGCTCCGCAAGTGCATTTTGAATGCGCTCTTCACTCTTTCGATAACGCGCGTCTTCAACATCCATGAACCGGCCTCCTCTGATCATTTATTGTACAAATTGTACGATATTGTTCAGCGCATCTATGAAGGCGGCTTCATAATCGAACTATCGCAGCATATTCGAGGAGGTCGCATGAAGATAGAGCAAAAGCATTTCCTAGATTTCTTAGGAGCGCCTGATTCCCAATTCGCCATACCGACCTATCAGCGCATTTATACATGGGGTGAAACCCAGTGTGAAGAGCTTTGGCTGGACATGCTTCGCGCAGGAAGATTCGACCGGAATCACTTCTTGGGCACCATCCTGTATTCAAAGGAACAAGATGGTCAAAGCGAGCACCTGAAGATCATCGACGGACAACAAAGAATGACCAGTATCTCGCTGATAGTGCTCGCCCTCGCCAGACATATCCACAAGCACGATAACAGTCTTATCGATGCCGACGATCTCATTAACCGCTATCTGCGTATTCACGATCAGGATGGCAAAGTGACACCCAAGCTCGTCCCCTCACATTATGATCTCGAACCCTATCTTGCTGCAATCGAAGGGCGTGAGCCCGCCGCGAAGACCGCCATCAACAGAAATCTCGCATACTTCGAAGCGAGGATGCGCGAAGAGGGATTTGAACTTGAGGAGCTGCTGAACGGGTTACGTGGTCTCACGATCATCTCTGTACAGGTAGAAGATCCGGATATGGCGCAGTCCATCTTTGAAGGAATCAACTCGAAGGGTTCTCCTCTGAATGTCGCTGACATGATCCGTAACTACCTACTCTTAGTCGAGTCCCATGACGAACAGACGCGGCTCTTCGAAGAATACTGGAAGCCGAGTCAGGAGATGTTCGCTCCCGATCCCGGATCGCTTCGGCTCAATGGAGCCATCAAAAGCTGGATCTCGATACGACTCAAAGGCGCACGCATTTTGAGCGCCGATCAAGTATATAGCTCTTTCAAGAAATATGTTGAAGATCAATATCGCGGCGACAAGGAGCCCGTACTGCGTGAGATGCGCGGATTTTGCCTCATGTGGGCCGAGAACTATCGCTATCACGGCACCAAGAAGTACAAGTCGAGCTCCGCATGGGCTGAGATCGGCGCGCCGACACTGACAGCAGGCTACAAGCTCAAGAAGGCAGACAACGAAGAATACGCCGAGCGGGTACGCAAAGAGCTCCGCGAAATCGATTCTCGATGGTAGGAGGACGCCATGCAATCCGATTTGAAATCACTTCTCGACGTGCTTGGAAGACCCGATACGCAATACGTCATTCCTGTCTTCCAGCGCATCTACTCTTGGACGACGCGACAATGCGAACAACTATGGGATGACGCGCTCAACGCGAATGAGGCTCGATCGATGCACTTCATGGGAATGCTGATCACTCTACCCGAATCGTCTGCGTGGGCGCAGGATCGGATAAGTATCATCGATGGGCAACAACGCATCACGACCATAACATTGATGCTCATTGCCCTGCGTGACGCCTTGCGGACACATGGAAGCGAATCGAGCATCATCAAAGCTGAAGAGATCGACAGGACATATCTTCAAACCTCTGAACATGAATGCAAACTTGTACTCTCAGAGCAGGATCAACCGATACTAGAGCATCTGGTATTAGGAAGCGAGCTTCCGCAAGACGCAGCCGCATCCGATCTTCTCTTGAACAATATCGCATTCTTTCGCAACAAACTGGGGAATAAGGACTCATCTTTGTTGGACTTGTTTCCCGCTCTTGAAACGCTTGCTATCATCTCCGTTGAGCTTGGACCCAGGGATGCTCCTCAACAGGTATTCGAAAGCCTCAATGCGAAGGGAAAGCCGCTTTCGACAGCAGACCTTATACGCAACACGCTTCTGATGAAAGTCGGATCCACCGGACAGGAAGAGCTCTTTGAAACATATTGGATGCCTCTTGACGATGCATTTTCGCAGTTCGGAAAAGAGCAGGACATCTATTTGGATGCTGCTTTGCATCAGTGGATCACCGAGCACGGCGGGATCGTACAAATCCATAAGCGCACCGATCTCTACCAAGTATTCAAAAAGTATATCGAAGGTAAGCCGAACGATGCGCTTGAGGGTATGCTCGAATCGATAAGCGATTCCTGCCTGAAGTTCGCACGCAACCCGAAAACAGAAAAGGCAAGACGCCACCTCGACTGGGCGATCGACAAACCGATAGGCCTCATCTCGCATCAGAAGCTATTCGGAGATTAGGACATAGCTTTTCAGGTCACCCTTTCACATATGGTCGTCTTCTTCTTGGTATTCACTATAGGATTCGCTACATCTCGAACAAAGATCATTAAGAGGGATTTACTTCCCGCGCTCGCGCAGATCATCACGAAGATCCTGCTCCCATCCATGATCTTCTATTCGACCTACACCAACTGCAAACGGCAAACCATCATCGACAACTGGGAAATGGTATTGCTTGCTGCGCTCTTCTATGCCGTTATCAGTCTTGTGATGTTCCTCATTGCGAAGGCGCTTTGAATTGAACACGACAAAGATAGGGTCTTCCAACTCTGCTTCATCTTTGGAAACACCGGCTTCGTAGGCGTGCCGCTTTAGCAGCAGTATTTCCCGATGCGGGTCTTGTGTACATGATGATGTTCTCCATCGTTGACCAGTTGGTATTTTGGACCTATGGCATCTGGCTGTCGTTATGGCGCTTCCTGTCATGACCGTGGTTCCTATGGTGGTGGCAAACAACGGTAAGGAATATGAATATGCAACCGGCATCACTGTCGTTACTCTCGTGGCGAGCATAGCAACCATCCCGCTCGTCGTACTTCTTGTTGGGTAACGGATCGCGTTATGTCATCATCCCCATCCCGCGTCATCCGCGCATCCGCGCACTCACTCACGCTTGTCGCAACGTTCGCAGCCTTCCTATCAACCACCCGAGCGCTCCACCTAGGATCGCGAACACGAGCCATCCGAATCCGACCGAATAGAACGGCAACCAATCAAGCGTGATCGCTCCCCCGAAAACTCCTTCACTGTAAAGCTCGAGCAAAAGTCCTCCCAAGAATGCGCCGATAGTGGCCCCTTGGTAGATGCCGCGCTTCGAGATCAGCTTGTGGAATGCAAGCAGAACCACAACCGTGATGAACGGCGGATACACAACGCCCAAGACCGGGTCAGCGAACTGGATGATGCTATCCAACCCGATCGAACAGATCAAAGCACCTATAGCACAATCGGCTACTAGCAGCACATTGTACGAGATCCTACCCTTGAACAAACCGTTGAAGAAATCAGCGGCTGAGCTGACAAGCGCTACTGCAGTGGTAACGCAAGCCAAAAGAACGATGATACTCAACATGACCATCCCGGCATCACCCAAAAGCGACTTGACGATCGCCACAAGAAGTCCGACCTGTGTCATCCCTGCACCAAGCGAAGAGGAAGTCGCGCCCAGATAGGTCAGGCCACCATACACGATCCCGAGCATCACCACCGCGCCGATGCTCGCCCGCGCCAACAACGTCAGCCTATTGCGACCCTCCGCGTATTCCTTCACGATCGCTGAATCCAAGATGATGATCGAGAACGCAGCAACCCCGAGCACATCCATCGTCTGATAGCCCGCTCGCACTCCCTCTTCGAAGACGTTCGATATCATCGAAGGCTCTATGGATCCGAGAGGATTCACGATCCCGGCGACTATCAAAACGATGATCCCGATCATCAACGTCGGGGTGAAGAACTTCCCGATGATGTCAACGACCCGCGACTTCCTGCAGGCCAACAAGAACACGATCACGAAGAAGACGATCGAGAATGGGAAAAGAAGAACATCCGCGCCATCACCCAGATAAGGAGCCACCGAAAGCTCGAATGTGGTCGCAGCAGTTCGCGGCATGGCAAAAAGAACGCATAGGCAAAGGATAGCCGCTGTGTTGAGAGCGGCACTCCCCGCCTTTCCGAGCGCGCGGTCAAAAGCATGACTGGGGCCTCCAGCGGAATTCACCACAAAGACCCCTAGGCATGAAAGAACAGCATCGACCAGCAAAAACCCGATGAATCCCCACACCCACATATCGCCGCAAAGCTGTCCGAGCGTAGGCGGAAAGATAAGGTTCCCGGCACCGAAGAACATCGCGAACAGAGCGAACCCGATGATCGTCGAGTCCCTCCCAAGCGCTCTGTCCGAACTTGCCTTCACCATGTTACTTTCCGGATCGCATCTTCGCCTGTCGCCTTGCGCTGCGCTAGCTGATCGAACGTCCCAGCTCGTAGGCTTGCTTCAGCCCAACATTCCCCGCGATCGCGCCCTTCTCATAGACATTGTTCACGATGACCTCGCCGATGACTTCGCGCTTACAATAGCTCGAGCATTGGCGGAAAGTCCCCACAGCAGCATCAGCCGTTGTGATGTCCTTATCCTCGAAGCACAGCAGCAAAGCCGTTTGCTTGATGTTGAAAGGCTTACCCACCTGACAAAACGTCCTGTCCTCGAATGCGCGCATCTGCGATGGGAAATTGTAGAAATACATCGGGGTCGCATATACGAGCACATCCGCATCCCTTAACGCCGGATAGAACTGTTGCATTTCGTCATCTTGGATGCATGCCCCATCATGCGTTATGCAATACTCGCAAGCCTTGCATCCGTGGATATTCGCATTGCCCACGTCCATTCGTGTAACGTTATTCCCCACCTCTTGCGCTCCTTTGATGAACTCATCGGCAAGCATGCTCGAATTGCCGCCTTTACGCGGACTGCAATGAACCACAACGATATTCTTCGACATCTTTACCCCCTTGGTCGCGATCGCACGTTGCTCTTATAATACTTTTACGATAATGATCTTGGATCAGGAAAAAGACCGTATCCCACATATGAAATACGACTGTAACGGATAGATAGGCCAGTTGATGATAAACCCAGCAAACACCGCATTGCTCATGATAGACATGCAGAAGGGTTTCATCGACCCGTCATCCTCGCTTTGCATCGCTGGAGCGCAAGCTTCGATCAAGGCTTGTTCACGAGCGCTTCGAACAGCACGGGATGCCAAAATCGGGGTTTTTCATATCAGGCGCGAATATGCAGCTGATGGATCGGATGTCGAACCTGTGCGCCATGATGTTTGGCTTCAGGGCGGACGTCCGCTTTGCAAGGAAGGTGATGATCCTGAGAGCCTCGATGCACCACTTGAGCTTCAGCCAGAGGAAGGTGAAACCGTCATCATCAAGCCGCGCTTCTCCGCCTTCTTCGATACCGAATTGCATGAGATGCTGCGGGAACGCAGCATAGACACGATCGTCCTGATCGGCACTACCACTCCGAATTGCATCCGCACGACATGCTATGACGGGCTGTCGCTGAATTACAACGTGGTGATAATCGAGGATGCCACCTCTTCGCGAACGCCTGAAGTCCAACGTGCCAACATCGAGGATATGGCTTTCATAGGCGCAAGGATCATTAGCACCGATGAGTTCGCACGCATGTATTAGGGCGATCTTGTCCGCCCACTACGCATGTGCACAAGCAATGCATCCGGCTGATGCGGGGAACCCAAAGGGGAACCCAAAGGGGAACCCAAAGGGGAACCCAAAGGGGAACCCAAAGGGGAAC
>CAYXZC010000022.1:10321-15797 GCA_964469815.1 uncultured Eggerthellaceae bacterium
CCAAAGGGACGGGGTAAATGGGCTGCTTTATCACTATCAATATTAATTGTTAGCAAAGCAGCCCATTTACCCCGTCCCTTTGGGTTCCCCTTCGACGCTATCGCCAAGGATCCTCTTCGTATTCAGGCTCATCGGCCGGACGATCGGAATAAGGGTCATACCCGTCATCGTCTTCGTTCGCCGGTCGTCTATATTCATCTCTCTCGTCCATCTTTCGCCCTTCCTTCACGCTTGTCACCGATTCACGTTAAGCTGATTTTATGACCTTCCTACACGTTGCGCTGTTCGGAGCAGCTTCATAGCTTGTGCGCTTGGCTTTTTTGAGAATATCAACCCATACGGCATGCTGAATGATTCAGCAAGTGGAACGCACACAAGATCTGGGTGAATATCCTCCCATATCTCAGTCGTTACGATAGCGCGTTTGTTCAGCTCGCAGTCGGCAAACAGTTCCATTGTATAGAAAGGAACCTCGCTTACATCATTGGCTCCCATTGAAACAAGGTAAGAATGTACGGCATCATAATCAGTGGATACACCCCTCTTCATCATGACCAGATCGAGGTCATGAAGCATCTCCCCATCAACAACCTGAGGCATCTGAGGTCTGAGAGCCTTAGGGATCGCAAGGCACAACGGTGTGCGAGTCAACTCGATGAAAAGACATCTATCTTGGTAAAGCTCGGACATGAAAACCCCTTCCATAACATCGTAAGTTATGCCGAGCCCGCGCAGATAATCGCCAGGTTTTATCCCCGCACTCTCAAGCGAGATTATGTCTATGCGTGTATCAGGTTCGCTCTCGATCATATGCGACCACACACCTGGCAACATGCGGCATTTCATGAGAAGCGATGTTGCAACGCGTATAGGGCTCTCGCCATTCTGGATGAGCCGCGCCCGAGCTACTGCTTCATCGGCATGGCGCACGATCTCAATGGCATCACGATAAAGTGACTCGCCTGCTTCGGTAAGAGCAACGCCTCGACGCCCCCGTTCGAACAGAATGATGCCTAGCCGCTGTTTGCAACACCGATGGCCACGATCTACGGCTGGGAGTTAAGTGCGGTAAAGATCACATTCACCATCTGCATGATGTCGTTTTGCATTGGCGGTCTATTAGGAGCACAAGTTCTGAAACGTCTCGGCGTTAGAGGGGCAGTGCTGCTCTCAGCATGCTTGCTCGTATGCGGATTCGCAGGTACAGCGTTGCTCGCTCCTCAAGGTATTTGGGCACTGTATTTGTGTTACGGAGTTTTGATCGGGTGTGGCACGGGTTTAGGCTATAACGTTGCCATCGCTACGGTTACTTTGTGGTTTCCAGATAGAACGGGCTTTGCTTCAGGAGTCATGTTCATGGGGTTCGGATTAGGTTCGCTCACTTTGGGAACGCTGGCGAATACCATCATCAATAGCGCGGGTCTTGTGACCGCTCTGGTCGTGGTGGCCACGACCGCCGGAATCGTCATGACGCTCTTAGCTCTGCTCCTGAAACAAGCTCCCAACAATATCGGGAAATTGCTGGGCGTGGATAAGAAAGCACAGGTCGCATCCGATGAAGAAGCAGATGGACGCAAGCTGTTTCGCGACCCGGCATTCTATGGTTATTATCTCTGGGCTACGATCCTCTTAGGTGCCGGGGTTCTTGTGATCGGCACCTCCAAGCTAGGCGCCTTGGAACTTGGCATCGATGAGGCACTTGCTACAACTCTCGTTGGGATCATCCCTATCGTCAATGGCGCAGCAGGTCTTTCCATGGGCATCATATATGACAGGATGGGCCTGCGTTTCTCCATGATCCTAGCGGCGGCGATATCATTCGTATCCTGCACGATGATAGCCTGCTCATTCTGGTTCGATATCGATGCATTCTATATCGCCGGCTGCTTGATCTTGGTAACCTCTTACGGAAGCGTAGCTCCTCTTGCAACAGCTTTCGCACGTGAAAGATATGGAGCAGAGCGGTTCGCACGCAACCTGCCCATCGTCAATACGGACATTGCAGGAGGCTCAGCCTTCCAACAGGTGATAGTAAGTGCAAGCAGCGGATCCAGCCCCGTGGCATATACTGCGATGGCAGTTTCCGGAGCTGTTGCACTGCTCATCAGCCTTGCATTCGGACGCTTCACGAAATCGAGAAAATGACATGCCGAATGGGGATGGTGGCATTCTAGGACAGGAACATGGCATCATCCCCGCCCCCTAAGGCTCACATACGTAACAAGCGGCGTGTGGCACGCTGCGCCACCGGGCAGCGTTCCTAAAGCTTCAGGTACTCCTCGTCACTTACAGGCTCGCACCACTCATTGTTCATGTTCGTGCCGCAAGCCTCGAAGGCAACATGGCTCATCCAGCTGTCCTTCGCCGCTCCATGCCAATGCTTCACGTTCGGTGGTATGGTCACGCAATCGCCCGGATGAAGCTCCTGCGCCTCTTTCCCCCACTCCTGATACCAGCCGCGCCCATCGGTGACGAGAAGGATCTGGCCGCCTCCCTCATCGGCGTGATGTATGTGCCAATTGTTGCGACATCCCGGCTCGAAGGTGACGTTGGCAACGAACTGGGTCTGATTCGGGTCCGTCAAAGGATTCAGGTAAGATTTGCCAGTGAAATACTGCGCATAGGCATCATTGGGCGATCCAAGGCCGAATAATCCTCCATGAACCTGTGGGTCATCGAGCCCTTGCGGATCATCGGCATACACCTTAACAGCAACACGGAATGCGGCCCAAGCGTTAGGCCATCCCGCATAGAACGCCACATGGGTCAGAATCGCTGCCATCTCAGATGCTGTGATGCCGTTTTGCTTTGCGGTTAGTATGTGGTACTCGAACGATGAGTCAACAAGCCCCTTCGCCACCAACGTAGTGATGGTCAACGCCGATCGCATCTTAAGCGTCAGCGCATCATCGCTCCATACCTCACCGAACAAAACATCATCGTTGAGCTTGGCGAACATCGGCGCAAAATCTCCAAGCTGATCATGACCTGCAGTCTGCACGACCTTTGGCATATACTTCTCCCTTCACAGCGTCATGCGCCTTTGGCGAACATTCCTTGACAGACAACCTTAGTGTTCTCATATAGGGAACGCATGCGATCCATCTCAAACGCAGCACGCTTCTCTATCAACAATTCATTATCACCTTAAACCTTAGTTTAAGGTCAAGTCTTCGGACGAACATTGAGGGAGAACAGGGGACGTAGCCCGGTTCTTCCTACAGCAGATCCAAGAGCGCACGCACATCTTCCTCAGTGGTGTACCAGCTTGTGGCGAATCTGATCACCACTCGTCCATCCTCAAGGCGCTCCCAGAAACCGTACCGAACCGTGTCGGGGATCTTTGCCAGCAGCTCATCATCCACGATCACGAACTGCTGATTCGTTGGCGAATGCACCGCAAGCTCATATCCCTTTTCGCGCAATCCCTTCACGAGCAATGCTGCACATTCGATGGCGCGCCGAGCACCTCGCATGTAGAGGCTCTTCTCGAATGCGCCATCGGGCAGATCATCGGGCAAACCATCGGTTGCATGAATAGCTTCACCATCCGCGCCTTCGCCCCTATCGCATGACACATCGCTGAACAGCGCATCGAACTGCACTCCGAGCACCCACCCCTTCGCCAACAGAGCACCACTCTGCTTCACTAGCGAAAGAAGCCGCGGAATTCGTTTGCGCGGAAATACGAGCGCCTCACCAAGGAGCGCACCTAACTTGGTGCCCCCGATGTAGAAGCAGTCGCACAGCCGCGCGATGTCCGGAAGCGTCACATCGGCATCCGGCGCTGCGAGCCCATAGCCCAATCGCGCACCATCCAGATACAACGGGATGTCATACCGACGGCAGACCCTTGCGATCTGCTCCAACTCATCAAGCGTATACAACGTGCCGTATTCTGTGGGATAGGTTAGATACACCATGCCGGGTTCGACCATATGCTCGCGATTCTCATCCGCAGCATCCTGTTCAAGACATGCCTCGACCTGCGCTGCCGTGATCTTTCCGTCATGTCCAGGCAACGCGATGACCTTATGTCCGGCATGCTCTATCGCCCCGGCCTCATGTAGCGCAACATGGGCGGTATCCGCCGCTATCACCCCTTGCCACAGAGCGAGCAGAACCTTCGTTGCGATCTGATTCACCTGCGTGCCACCCTCTAGCAAGAATACCTCCGCATCGGGCGACGCACATGCAGCGCGGATCCTGCGCTTCGCCCGCTCCGTGATCCCATCGCTGCCGTATCCCGGAAGATCGTCATCGTTGCAAGCTTTGAGCGCATCGAGGATCTCCGGATGGCATCCCCGCGTATAATCGCTGGAAAAATCGAGCATGTTCGCACCTTTCGTCAACACCCCAAAAAGGGCAGATACAAAAAAGGGCGCACCATGGAAAACCACGCTACGCCCGAAAAGCTTCAGAAGTGCAAGATCACCGCAAGCCTACACCTCAAGATCGACATTCTTCTTGAGAACCTTGCTGATGATGAGGTAGTACACCACACCGATCACGATCCATGTTATGCCCATGATCTTGGATGCTGGGTCAAGGCTGATCCATGTATATCCAACGATCAGGAAACCCAAAAGCGGAAGGATCAGATGCGTGAACACCTTGCCATCGCGTTCTTTGATGAAGAAATGCCATACCACTGTCACATGAAGGACGCAAAACGCGGTAAGGGCACCGAAATTCACCAAACGCGAAATGTCATCGATGCTGAGCACGAGCGAGAAGATGACCACCAAGATGAGCGATAGCACGCCCACGAACAACGCCGCAACATATGGTGTCTTGAAACGGGGATGAACCTTCGCCAGGCCTTTCGGCAGATTGCCATCGCGGCTCATCGCGTACAGGATGCGGCAGATCGCCGTCTGCGCCGCAAGCGAGTTGAAGATGCCCCACGCGATAGCCGTTGCCAACGCGCATAGGATGTAAAGGAACTTGCCACCCGCGATCTCGGCAACGAGATAGAACGCGTTATCAGGATCATCGGCGAATACCGCACCATCGGGGCTCAGGCAACCTGCGATGTAGGTTTGCAGCATGAACAGGCAACCCACGATCAGAAGCGACCCGACCATCGCCTTTGACGGACCGCTGTGAGCATCCTTCGCCTCTTCGGACAGCGTTGCGATGCCGTCGAATCCGAGGAAGGAGAGCACACCGAGTGAAACAGCGCTCATCACCAGCCCGATGTTGAATGTCTCCGGATTGTAGAACGGCTTCAGCGTGAAGCCATTCGAGAGCGGATCGGTCGCGATCCACATAGCGCCCATGATGACGAAGATCGCCAAGCAGAGCAGCTCGAGCACCACCGCGACCCTGTTGATCAGCACCGTAAGCTCGATACCGCGAATGTTCACGAACGTGTTGATCAGGATGAAGATAACACCCCATGCCACAGCGGGGATCTCGGGAACGATGCCGCTCATCGCCTGCGCAGCAACCACATAGAGCAGCGTTGGCACCA
>CAYXZC010000022.1:15807-26335 GCA_964469815.1 uncultured Eggerthellaceae bacterium
AGATAATCAAGCAGCATCGTCCAGCCGGTCAGAAAGCCGATCGGCTTATTGATCCCTTTGCTGGTATATCCGTAGACCGAACCCGATACCGGGAACGCCTTGGAAAGCGCGGAATAGGAAAAAGCGGTGAAGATCATCGCGATCATCCCGACGAGATACACCAAAGACGGCATCCCGCCCGAATCCGAGAAGACACCGCCATAGATACCGAAAGGCGCGATCGGCACCATGAAGATCAATCCATAGACAAGCATATCCGGAACCGAAAGCGCACGCTTCAGCTCCTGTTTGTAGCCCATCGCCTCGAGCGCAGCCTCGGATGCCTCGCTCATGCCCGGCTCAGGCTTGGCGTTCAACTGAGCCTCATTGCGCTCAGCATCGAACAGTTTCTCTTTTTCCACCTTTCTTTCCTCTCTTTTAGGTACACGCCGCACTGTTTGCAGCGTAGTCCAACCCGATCAAAGATCCCCTATCAAGCGCGATCCGACATGATCGCGCCTCCGAAAACGAACCTTAATACGGACCTTAATACGGCCAATCGAACCCAATGGCTTGAAGCGCATATTTAGGAACCATGAAACGCACCGTCTTTTGCGGATCGACCATCTGGCAAACCTGAACATCGCCGACAAGCGATAAGAGCATGACCGCATCTGGCGCAGATATGTCCGAGCGATCCACGATGAGATCGACCATCCTGTGAACCGCACGATCCGCAGCAGCATCAAGGCTGTCGGCCGATGCGATGATGCCGAAGCTATCCGCGTTCTCGATCACCGGATCGACCAACGCAAGATCGGGAAGTGCCGTGAGCGTGACCGTAGCCCATCCAGGTGCCTCAGCCCCCGAAACGCTCACCTCGCCATCACCCATTGCGGCATGCATGTCGCCCAGTCCGAACAGCGCACCTTCGACCGCAACCGGGAAATACAGCGTTGAACCTGTCGTGATAGCCGTGTTGTCCATGTTGCCACCGTGGCTGCCCGGAGTGCCGCAATTGACAGCATCGCCCGCAGGTGCAACGCCGATGACCCCTATCATGGGATTGAGCGGGATCCGCAGTGCTTCATCCCAAACGAGCTTGCCATCCTCGATCTGACAGAAACGCGTGCTCCATCGATCGAGCTTATCGCCGTAAACACCTTCATCCTTGCCGGTACAGCAAGCAGCATGACCGTCGAATTCGATGTTCTCGATAGCAACCTTCAGCGCGCCGCCCGCAGTGGCTCCCTCAACGAAAATGGGACCGGTCGCAGGGTTGATGGCATCCCAATCGATCTCGTCAAGCTCATCCTCCGGACCGGACAACTGATTGCCGAAGCAGTCTTTCGTACGGATGCGAACGGTCTGACCGGAAGGGATGGTGAGCACCGGAGCCATGTCGGATGAGAACGCGTAGATGACCTTGTCGTCATTCAATTCGACCATGATATTCCTTTCCAAGAAGGCGTGATTCATCGATGGCATATAAGAATACCGCAATATACGGCACATTTACGGAAAATTAACACGGATGGAAGGAGAACAGGGGACGTAGGGGGCGCACGCGAACAGAGGGGGAACAGGGGATGTAGCCTTGTTCTCACTCCGTTCTCACGTTCGGCGAATTCGAATCCTGCAGAAAGAATAGCAGAATGAGAAGATCAAACAGTTTGAGCAGCCCAAGGAAGAGAGGTCGACCATGACCACACTGTTCGTGAATGCTTGCATGCGAGGAAAAGACGATTCGCGCACCTACGCGCTTTGCCGCGAGTATCTCGCTGGAAAGAACGATGTGGTGGAGGTTGACGGATCTGTCGTTTCCCTCAGCACTGAAGGTGTATATCGAGCACGTCAGTGTATGCGATATAGCCTTCCACTACACTGAGGATGCCCAATGCGAGGGTCTGTGCAAAGCGAAGAGCCTCACCTACATCACAAGCTGCGGAGGCTTTGTCGAAGGAGCCAACTTCGGCTACGAATATATATGTGGCATAGCCAAGATGTTCGGCATCCCTGAGACGCGCTTCGTTGCCGCTGAGGGGTTAGACATCGTGGGCATAGATGTTGATGCCCAGATGGACAAGGCTCGTGAGCAGATGCGCAAGCTTTCTTAGCGACAGATTGAACCGACGCGGGACAAGAACAGGGGACATAGTACTGTTCTTCCGCGCCGTCCCCTGTCCTTTCTTCCCCTGTTCTCAGCGCTTCTTTTCGGCAGCCTCCAAAAGCCGCTGTAGCTCCTCAGCATGCGAGCGTCGCTTATTGGTGGCCGTGCCGACGATGGCAATGGATCGATACTTGCCGTATTTCTGGAAGAACTCAGGAATGGCGTTGCGCTCCTTCATTTCCTGGGCATAGCGTTCGAAATATTCCTGATAAGGAAGGCCATGATCGAGATACTCATCCAAAAGGGTCTTCGAAGGCGAGTATTCCACGTCGTGGGCATAATCAGCATGTGCGATGACATGCGTGAAGTATTCCAAGTCTTCCTGCTTGGTGAATCCCGCGAGCTGATTGGTATTCTTGAGGCGAATGTCGAGCACCAAGTCGGTATCCCAACTAAGGATCTTGTTGAAGAACTCCTCGGCTGTGGTCTGATATGCCGAGAGCACATGAATGTCCATGAAGGCTCCTTCCCTCTTCGAGATCTCTTCGATTGGCAAGATAGCACCTTTGAGGTTGATGCAAGGCTAGCTTCGAACACTGATACCAAAGCGAATCCATACCGAAAAAGATGTGAGACCGGAGAGAGGACAGTGCTGCATCCCCTGTTCTCTTTTTTTGACTGCTCTTAACTGCTCTTAACTGCTCTTAACTGCTCTTACCGAGCAGCTTTTCAGATATTTCGTAATATTGAGAAGGATCAGTTTTGTTTCTTCCTCGCCAAGTCAAAACCTCTATATCAGCCAAATGTTTTAGAGTGCGATTGGCGGTAAGCTTTGATATACCGGCATTTTCAGATAGCATCGCCGTGGTAACACGGCCTTGCTCGATCGCTAGCCGGAAAGCTAAACGCTCGTTATCGCTCAATTGAGTATCTGAATTCGGGAACAACGCCGACGCAACTCCATGCGCCAAAGAGTTCGAATTCGTGCTCTCAGGGTGCTCGAAATTGTCAGGGTATTTATCTGTTTCCAGCGGGAGAAAAATATTCGATCGCTCGGGGTTCACGCGCTCGCTGAGCACCGGTCTTTTGTAACCAGCTTCCATCCACTTCTTAACCATGTCGGGAATGCCGCCTCCGGCGCGCTCGCCTATATTGATGAGAGTGAACATCTTCATCATCGTCTCGTTGCGCGGATCGGAATTGCCGCCGATGTATGCCTCCTCTATGCCGATGCGGAAGCCGCCGGGATTCGAAAAATGCAACCCATCGTCCTTCCAGAGGAAGACCACGCCACGGCGCTCGTTGTAGTCCGCATTCGTGAGGCAGTTCGCAAGAGCCTCGCGCAGAGCATCATGCGCCTCCGTCTCATCAACGCGCTGGCTGTTCTCATCCAGCTTGAAGGGTACGCTGATGGCCTGTTTCATGTTGTTGAAAACGCGCCTGTAAAAGTCGAAGACGTTCCCCGACCAGCTGTCGTCCTGGGAGGTGATGCGGCCTTGCCACCTTTCGTCGGTGCCGAGTTCCTGGCGGTAGTCCAAGAAGTAGTGCGGGAACTCCGCCATGATCCGCCATTCCTCGCCAAACATGAGCAAGCCAGCACTTGTCGGATGAGCCTTCCCATCATTGCCAGCTTTCGCAGCGCCTATGCGGCAAAGGAACTCCTCGTCGGGCAGGTCGGCCCAAGCGTGAGCACTGTGATGCAGTTCGTAGCTCCTGCGGTACGAGCCTATCGTCTCCGCAGACAAGTCGTCCACGGTCAGGTTCTCGTGGATGCGAGTATCTATGGATTCATCGGAGGCATCCCTATACATCGCCTGAATCTCATTTTGGGCACACCGATAGTCGCCCTTGTGATCGCGTCGGTACGTCCCTGTGACGGGATTGCCGTTCACGTATACCGGCCTCAAGCGCCTGTCGGCGCGGGGCACCTCTATGACGATCAGCTCTTTGTCATCGATGCTCTCGATGCGGGCATCCCTGTCGGACACTACGCAGCACGACAGCTTGTCGGGACTGTGCGCGGCATTCCAGAAATCGTCGAGCATCTTATCGGCATCGCTAAGCCCGGCAACCTCCAGAGTGCCGTCTTTGCGCTCCTTGGCGCCCAGCATGATGACCCCGCCTTCGGTGTTGGCGAAAGCTGAAACCGTCTCCCAGACACTCTTAGGCATACCGCCTTGCGCTGTCTTGGCTTCGAGTCGGTTGTTTTCCCTGTAGTTTTCGAGCTTGTTGATATCCACGAATTGACCTTTCTGGTTCACTCTATTTTACCGCCCGGAATACCAGCTCGATACCATGCGTTCCCAAAAGCGGAAAATCGACGCAACGGGGCAGCTTCTCGTGGAACTGCAACAACTACGTCCACGGCGATATGGCTCGCATCCGCCCGCGAGTAGAGCAGGCCGCAGCCTAAGCGCCCTCTGCTCCATCGAAGCCCGTCGGTCATCCGGTCGGCCGCCTTGGGTGAACCTGCTGCCGGACTAGGGGTGCCTGGACAAGAGCCTCCGCTCCCTAGCGTAGCCGAGGGCGCTCTTCCCGAACGTGCGGGCGATAATGGAAAACGCCGCATCGAAGGCGCGAGCGTTATCGGCATCGGCAAGATGCTCGCAGATGAAGCCGACCGTCCCGGCCGCCATGAAATCCAGCACAGCCTCGTCCGCCGGAACCAGCGCTGTCTGGTCGATGCCGAACTCGGTCGCCCACAGATTCTTCAACATCACCTCAAGATGATGCCTGATCCGTGGATGTTTACGAGCGATCTTGGCGATGAGCAGTATGTGCGCCCTCGCATGATCGGGTATCGCCAAAGCGTCGCCATCGGCCAGGGCGAGGGCGATGTGGGGTGCGGTGGCGGGCGCCAGCTCGTCGAGCGCGCATCTCGCCGCATCGTCAATGGATGCGAAATGGTAATAGAAGGTGTCCCGGTTGCATCCGGCGCTCTTAGCCACGGCGGTGACAGTCACCTTCTTGCAGCTGTCCTGGGAAAGGAGTCTGAGATAGGCCTCGATGATGCGCTCCCTTACAGAAGGGCGATCGCGAAATTCGGCCAAGGGACACCACCTCCTTCCGTCAGTTACGACATTCTGTCGGAATGCCATTTGACACTTGAAGATATGATACCCGACATATGTCGGAATCGGAAAGGATACCCATGCGTGTCATAGTCGTCCCCATGATGGCCATGGCCGAAAGCTCTGGCCCTGCGCATCGCTCTCGAGCCCTCGTGTCCGCGATGTCGGCGCGGGGATGGCAGGCAACTCTCTGCGTACCGGAAGGCTTGTCTGTTGCAGCCCCGGACGGGGTGGGCACGCAGCCCGTCATCGTGCCGAGTCCCCTCGGCATGCCGCGAGCCATCGGAAAGAGGGTGTTTTCTCTCGCCCAGAGGCTGGGCGTGAACCGCTATGTGCCCATGAGCTGCTTCGATGGTGTCTTAAAGCTCACTGGCAACGTCGATGCGAATTACCTCGCAAGCGCGGTCGAGCAACTGCGCGAAATCATCCGGCATGGACGCTTCGATGCCATCTACTCCGAGTTCAACATCGCCGCGATAATCGCCGCCGCTGTCGAGGGCGTGCCCTAGAAGACCTGCTGGAGAACGCCGCAGAGAACCGGCGCGCGGCCGAAACCCTGAGAAGCCGCCTATCCGAACTCGGCGGTGCGTATCGCGTTATCGACTCAATCGAAGCCGATATGGCTTCGCTGTGACCATGCGTCGAGATCGGGGTTTTCGATGTGGACGGGCAGATATCCGGGTTTCGCATTGTTGCGCTTATCGAGCAGGCACGTATTCGGTGTGGCATCGGCGTCGTCGAGCTCGCACGGGAGACATAGGGTCACTTCTAATGTCTCAAAACGCAAAAAATAACGCTTTAGACGCACTGAATGTATGTTTTTATTTCCAAAAGGATTTTAAGAACAGTGCTACGTCCCCTGTTCTTCTGTTGGTGAGGATTCGAGAAGAAATGGAGCGGGCGACGAGAATCGAACTCGCGTGAGCAGCTTGGGAAGCTGCCGTAATAACCATTATACGACGCCCGCATTGGTAATTCATTATAACCTTAAATTCAAACAAAGAGATAATTCCTCTAGGAAAACGAACATGCATCACGAAAAATATATTGTGGTTTACATCTCTGGTGCGCCAGTTTTTGCATTCTGCCGGAGCATGTCAGTATACTGAGGACAAAGGGTCACATCTAATGTCTCATCCTTGGACGGAACAGGGGACGTAGTACTGTTCTCAAAAACGCAAGGGCGGTTCTGTGTGTTCGTTCGGAGCGCTGTCTTGCTGAAAGACATACGGCTTTTATCCGGTCTCGTAAGATTTTTTCTTCACCAAATATGCAATACGGCAGATGCCTCTGTGTTCCGTATTTGATTTGCTGCCGCTATTATTTTGCACATTATTGTGCGTAAAAGAGATCTTCCATTTTGCACTATCGCGCAGCAATCCTGCGGATACCCTCCAAGCTCGATGCCTCCTCGAGCACCGCGATAAGCTCGGTTGCCTGGTAGAAAGCTCCGCGCTTCGCGTTGCCCATTTTCGCGAGGATACCCCTTTCGCATGCCGTCTCGATCAAGTTACGAGCCGCCCGGTCGGTGATGTCGAGATGCGACGCAACGTAGGAGACATCGATCACCGGCTGCTCGACGAGAAGAGCGGGCAATCGATGTGATGCGGAGCCAACGCGATCCGTATTCACCGACACCCATCCGGCTAGGATCTCATCGACATCAGATGCGATACGTGACCCAATGACCACAGAGAGCTCCAAAGCATCGGCGAGGCACTCGACCATCGGTTCCACCGCCCCATCATGATAGGCATCCAACGCCCCCATGTAGCGTTCGACATCATGCAAGAGCCCGGCTGACACCGGAAGCATCGTGTGTAGGAGCACCTCATCGCGAGCAAGCATGCGGTGCAGCAGCGTGCGACCCGTGCGTCCATTTCCGTCCGTGAAGGGGTGGATCGTCTCAAAGTGAGCATGGAAAATGGCTGCCTTCGCGATCGAAGGGATATCATCACGGGCTCCGAACGTAACGAGATCCTTGAGGTATTCTCGCACCCGACCAGCATGCGGAGGTACAAACATCGCCTCATGCGGACTGTAGGGGAAACCACCTATCCAGACCTGCTCGTCACGCAGCCCCAGCGTTTCACGCGTACCCCGCATGAGCACATCATGTATGGCACAGATGGACTCTATATCCACATCCCCTCTTTGCCCTAGAGCTTCACGCATCGCAGAGACATTACCCGCAATTAGCAACGCATTTGCCGGAGCCTTATCAGAGATCTCAGCGAGCGCAACGTTTCTCGCGCTCGATGTGAGCCGCTCTATCTGCGAACTCGACGATGATTCGCTACGGAGCAGAAGCGCTGGAAGGGCGTAGTCGCGCGCCGCCTGCGCAATATCGAAGCGCGCGAGAGCGACCTCCACTTCGGCGAGACGCTGCAACAGCGACGCGGGAAGTTCCACGGGAAGCGCGGCAATGTTTGCAAGAACAGCCGCTTCATACGTCGGCAGGATCTTGCGCCTTCGGCTCTTGGGGATGAGCGCGAGGTCATCCGGATCCCGTTCCCAAGCACATCTCTCGTATGTGATACTAGGCCACATATCAGCTCCTAGCAGTACAATATCGTTTACTATTACGGAAGTGAATTATAATTCACTTCCGTTAAATGTGCAAAACGAACGAGCGAGTGAGTGAGATAAAGGGTCACATCTAATGTCTCATCCTTGGACGGAACAGGGGATGTAGTGCTGTTCTCAAAAAACGCAAGGGTGGTTCTGTGCGCTCATTCGAAAACAAGCGAGTGAGAAACCCCGTAGGAAGAGGAATGCTCATTTGTGGATTTATCATCTTTCTGTTCGTAAAACCCACTTGCCATGTTTTGGCGAACCTTCTCGCTTCAGCAGCCCCTCTTCGCGAAGCTTCTTTTGCATACGCTGAACTTGCCGCTCGGATAGTCCCATGATCCTTCCAAGCATGCGCGCACTGATCGAAGGCTGGTAATAGAGAATCCCGAGCATTTGCTGATCATGCTGCGAGAGTGCTTGCTGAGCGGGCTGTTCGACAGCATGGGAAAGAAACGCAATGCGAGACTCGAGCTCGCTCTTCAAGCAATTCAAACTCGGTGAGACTCAAGCCCTCATTCTCGATCGCATCAACGATTCGCTTCTTTGTGTCAGAACTTAACATCAACCGCGCCATGATGGCTCCTTAATGTGTCGTAGTAAAAAAGATTTACTACGACATTATATCGAATGTAGAGCACAATGCAGTTTAGTTGAAGGCTCGCTTATGTTAATGGGAATCTATCTTCACGCATTAGAGATAACGGGGCTACTCCCCTGTTCTCGGCCGCGATTTCACAAAAGTGTTAATTACGGACATTCAAGAGCAGCAACGCATACTGCTCGCTCTTGATTTTATGAAATAAAGGAATATTAACAAACCCCAGTTCAGCGATACATGTAAAGACCTTTTGACATAGCATGGCGCCTCCAAGCCAGCGATGTAAAGCTGTCTTGGTGGTATTTTCTTACCGTAGATGAAAACCTCGTCTCGTAGAAGGAGGCACCTGTGGAGCTGCCCGAACAATTAAAGGCCAATCGCGAACGCATAGGACTGTCGCAAGAGGATGTCGCCCATGCGATTTTCGTTTCGCGTCAGACCATGTCCAGCTGGGAGGCGACTCTTTTGGCAGAAGACACAGATGGCTCGGTCAGATCGTCAAGCTTGTATGTGGTGCCGGTTTCGGTTTGGTGGTTGGGTTCATGCTCACCGTTATCGTAACTAGCCTTAATTGAGGGAACAAAGGAGACAAAGGATGAGCAAAAAAGGCGTTCCAAAATACATGCAAAGCTCAAATAGAATCAACTTCCCAGCAGCCACTCCAGAATCCCCATGATCCGCACGCCTGACGGTGTGACACCCGTCCGCCATCCGTCGAGTGTGAGGATCGTCTTGGGAAATGAATCCTTGATCGCTTCGAGAGCGACAAGCTCGCGCCGATAAACCGATTCATCAAGAAGCGATGCAGTCACTTGGAAGTACTCCTTTTGACTTCCCCGCTTTGCAACGAAGTCCACCTCTGCTCCATGCATGGCTCCGACGAATGGGGTGAACCCCCTGCGCTTCAGCTCTATGAAAACGATGTTTTCCAGCTGGAAACCTATATCTGTACCCGAGAATCCACTTGGTAGGTTCCTGAAGCCAGTGTCAACCGGGTATAACTTCTTCAGTGGTCTTAACACCTGCTTGCCCGACAGACCTTCTTGATCGCACGCGTAGAGTGCGAATGCACGCTCTAATGCAACAAGATAATTGTCGATAGTCTCAGGCTTCACTTTCCTGCCCATACTCGTGAGGGCATCGGAGATCTTCTTGGTTGAAAACAATGATCCTGATGTAGAACAGACATATTTGATGAGTTTCACAAGCAAATCGAAGTCGCTTATATGTGCACGACGAGCGACATCGTTCACTATTATCGCGTCGAAAAGCGACGTTAACTCGTCTTGCTTTTCCATATTTCGCGAGAATGGTAACTCGAACAGACCTGGCATGCCTCCATACGTCATGAATGAGCGGAACAGCTCATTCTCGTCTGTTGGGTAATCTCCTGCGATCGATGCAAAATCCCTGTATTCGGCAAACGAAAGCGGATATATCTCGATCTGCTCGTACCTGCCAGCCAGAAAAGTTGAAAGGTCGGAAGAAAGCACAAAGGCATTCGATCCGGTTATGAATACATCCACACCCTTTTCAGTATGCAGTTGCCTTACCACCTTCTCCCATGAATCGACCTCTTGTACCTCATCAAGGAAAACCCGCAAGGGAAAATCTGGATTTGAATTGGCAATCGCTTGAGAAAGTTCACCCAGAAGCCATTCAGCATCTGGGTTTATGGGCATCCCGAATTGATCGAACTTCCTATAGAAGATGTTCTGTGACGGAAAACCTTCTGCAAGCATCCGCTCTGCAAGCATATGTAGCAGCGTGGACTTTCCGCAACGACGAATTCCCTTAAGCACTTTTATATTCGAAGCGCCAACGCTTTTATCCAATCGCTTGTCATATTGCGGGCGAGGTATTTGCACATCGATGATCACTCGATTGCCTTTCTAATAATTTCCATTGTATTGGAAATTATAGAGAATTGATTCATATATTTCCAGTGAAATGGAAATATGTATCAGGAGAATATCAAAATACTCGTTGGTATTACATCGAAAGCCTTTATGAGTAAAAGGGACGTTCCAAAATGCTCATAATCAACAAATGCAGCGATTCGAATCACATCCAGATCCGCACGTTAATCCCTCGAAAGGAGCATTCAACGCGCTAATCAATCCCTGTTCTCTTCTCCCCATAGGCACAGGAGCTTCAGCACCTCCATGAGCGACTCTCCCCGCTCCGTCAGCGAAT
>CAYXZC010000023.1:0-25631 GCA_964469815.1 uncultured Eggerthellaceae bacterium
GGCTCCTTTGGCTTTACCTCGTCTCAAGCACACCCACTTGCATTTTGTATGTCAGGTCAAAAGAATCGTAGAGCAGACCTTTAGGTCTGCCTGTTGCAACCCCACATCCTGTATCAGGCAGATCTAAAGATCTGCACTACGCACCTTCTTAATTTGCTTTCGTAAGAAAGCGATACATGAATGCATGAAGGAGCGAACCACTGATGCGTAACATCGAGAGTGAGTGCGGTTGAATCGATGCTGATCATGGCTTGTGCCTTGAACGGCGATTCTGCAGGGCAAAAAAACTGTGGTATAAACCACCGCAGTTTTCGCAGCCCGATTCGCGGGATACGATCAGTCAACACCGCGAACAGCGAGTGTCAAGGTGTCGCGAAAGCGACCTGAAGCAAAGAATTGCGAAGCAATTGTTTGCGATGACTTGACACGAGCTAAGCCAAGCCGGAAAGGTACAAGCCATGATCGAAGGGATGATGCGAAAAGGGATGCCTTCGGCTTTGTCGCGCTTTCTGCAATGTATTTCGCATGGAAAGGTGCTTATGCCCGATCCTTAAAGCACGCTCGAAACGAATACAATATAATGCTACAGAACATTATGATGATCGGATGCGAATGCAGAGGAGCGAACGAAACACTATGACGCAACCTATCTCTGATACGCTTTATTTCATCGGCATCGGCGGCGTGGGGATGAGCGGCATCGCCC
Organism: uncultured Eggerthellaceae bacterium; assembly: GCA_964469815.1. Taxonomy (GTDB): domain Bacteria; phylum Actinomycetota; class Coriobacteriia; order Coriobacteriales; family Eggerthellaceae; genus MGBC163016. The sequence goes on from CAYXZC010000023.1 coordinate 707, forward strand.
GCGTGGCTCACAACCAAGGCCTGAACGTCTCCGGTTCCGATCTCAAATCCAGCCGATTCACCAAGCAACTCGAAGAGGCTGGCATCAAGGTTCTCTACGGACAAGACGCATCGAATCTTCCGGATGGCAACCCTACGGTGGTGGTATCCACCGCCATCTTGGACGACAATCCTGAATACGTCGAGGCGAAGGCGCGGGGGCTCAATATCGTGCATCGTGCTCAGATGCTCGCGCATCTCGGACGCAACTTGGAAACGCTCGCGGTTGCGGGAACCCACGGGAAGACCACCACTTCTTCGATGCTGGCATCCGTGTTGGCCGAGATGGGAGAAAGCCCTACGTTCTTAGTTGGCGGTATCGTTCGCGAATATGCCAGCAACGCTCATTCGGGGGATGGACGTTATTACGTTGTCGAAGCGGACGAGTCGGACAAATCGTTCACGCATCTTTCTCCGTCAGCGATGATCGTCACCAATGTGGAGCCCGATCACCTCGATCACTATAAGGATCTCAACGAGATCTACAATGTGTTCTCGCGCTTCATATCCCTTCTTCCCGAAGGTGCACCGTGCGTCGTGTGCAACGAGGATGCGATGCTCGTGAAGATCGCGCGGGAATCGGCAGACAATGTCATCACGTACGGTTTCGATGATGATAGCGATGTGAGGATAACGCGGATCGAACCGCGAGGCGTCTCCACCGATTTCTCCATACGCTTCAAAGACGGCCGCACTTTCGATAGCACCATAAAGCAGAACCCCGGCGTGCACAATGTGCTCAATGGCAGCGCTGTTCTTGCGCTCATAGACGCGCTCGGACTAGATGCAGCCAAAGCTGCAGATGCTCTCAAGGACTTCACCGGTGTGCGCAGACGCTTCGATCTTGTGGGGGAAGCGGCTGGCGTTACCGTCATCGATGATTATGCGCATCATCCGACAGAGATAGCGGCGACCATCAAAGCGGCGAAGACGCTCGATTTCAAGCGCGTGCATGTGGTCTTCCAGCCGCATAGGTACTCCCGCGCAGCTCTTTTCACGGATATCCTGAAGGATGAATTCGGTTCGGCATTCGATGAAGCCGATACCATCACGTTCATGGATGTCTATCCTGCGGGAGAAACGCCTATTCCCGGTATCAATGGCAAGACGTTTCTGAACGTCGTCCTCGATCATGAGGGTCATCCTGAGGCGTTCTACATTCCCCGTCGTGTGGATGTGGCTCCTCAGATCGCCGATATGGTGGATCCGGAGGATATGGTCATCACCATGGGTGCCGGCGATGTGACCGAGATCGGGCGGCTGATAATAGATGACCTTCAGGAAAAGAAGGTGATGGGCGTGTTCTCAGCCGATGCTGCCGATGCCTCATCGACCACCTCCTCATCTTCCGATCCTTCGAACGAAGCCTAGCGCTTCGAGCGGAGAGCATTTTCCATGTCAGCAAAACACGCTACACCTTTACAGACACTGCTCGTCGATAAGGATTTCGATGGCGAGGTGTTCGCCCACGAGCCGATGAGCAAGCATACGAGCTATCGCATAGGAGGCCCTGCGCGTTTCTTCGTGCGCGTTGATTCCATCTCGGCGCTAACGCATTTGACGCAGATATGCGATAGGGAGGGCATTGAATGGATGGTGGTTGGCCGGGGAACCAACCTGCTCGTCTCCGATGAGGGCTTCGATGGTGTCATCATTACGCTCGGTCGGGATTTTCGCAAGCATACGATAGATGCGGAGGCCGGGATCATAGTTGCAGGCGCAGGTGTGGCGCTCTCTGCTGTGGTGCAAGATGCGTTCCGATCCTCTGTTGCCGGGCTGGAATTCGCGGTTGGAACTCCAGGTAGCATCGGTGGCGCTATCCGCATGAATGCAGGGTCGAGGGACGAATGGATAGGTTCGCTCGTGCGCGATGTCACCACCTTCTCTCCAAGCCGTGGGCTTACCAAGCGCCCCCGATCGGATATAGAATGGGGCTACAGGCATACCAGCCTCGATGCGGATGAGACGGTTCTCGAATGCGCTCTTAACGTGGAGATTGTGGATCCGTTCTTCATTCGCGGTAAGATGGAGGCCAACCTTGCCAAGCGCAAGAAGACCCAGCCGTTGAACATGCCTAGCTGTGGGAGCGTCTTCAAGAATCCTGAAGGTGCGTCTGCCGCTAAGATGATAGACGATCTCGGATTGAAGGGAACCACAATAGGCGGTGCGCAGATATCCGAGAAGCACGCGAACTTCATCGTGAACACGGGCGATGCTACGGCGGCTGATGTGTGTGAACTGATGCAGCTAGTCAAGACCGGAGTGCAAAGAGCCTATGGCATCGAGCTCAAGCCAGAAGTCCGCCTCGTCGGGTTCGAATAACCCGAGGAAAAGGCACAATGCAAAGAAGAGCGCAAGAGCAGGCGCGAAGACAACTCGCGCTCTAAGCCCATCGCAGCGCCGCAATGCAAGCTCTTCACGAAAGGCATCTCCTTCCTTATCTGCGGATCTGGCCTCGCGCGATTCCCGTTCTGTTTCCGGACCTACACGAAGATCCGCTGACATACGATCCAACAGCCGATCTGTTGATGTCACGCCTCGCAGGTCGAAGGATCTTGGCGAGATGCAGCGCTCAAGGTTGAGCTCGAAGACCATCGCCCAAGTGGATAAGGAACGCCGCCGATCCAAGCGCATAGATACCGCATCGCGGGCGAAGAAGGCATCAAGGGTTCCACTGATCGTCATCGGATCGGTGGTCTGCGTGGTGATCATCGCCATCGTTGCCCTCTTCTTGATGTCGCGCACCGATGTGCTCCAGATAGAGAACGTCGATATCCAAGGCGCCGATCACCTGACGGAACAGGAATTGGGCGCTCTAGCTGCAATCCCTGAAGGCGCTACGCTTCTGAATGTGGATGCGGATTCCATCATCAAGAGCCTGATGAGGGATTCATGGGTGGAAAGCGTGGATGTGAACAGGGTGTTTCCGGCAACGCTAGAGATAGTCATCCATGAGCGTGAAGTGGGGGCGGTCGTCGAGGTTCCCACGGGCAATACGCAGACCATCCAGAACTGGCTCCTTTCGAAGGACGCCATCTGGCTCATGGCTCTTCCCGATAAGGAAAGCGAGATAGGATCCCAGATATCCAGCCGAATCTACGAGGATGCGGAGAACGCATTGCATATCACGAACATCACGTTCGGCGTCAGACCGGAAATGGGCTCGGCTTGCACCGATCCTCCCATCTTGAACGCGATCTCCGTCCTTACCGGGCTCACCACTCAGCTTGCCGATCAGATCAAGACGGTGAAGGCGGAGGATGTCGAATCCACGACGCTCATCTTGGACAGCAACGTGGAGATAGCGGTCGGTAGTTCCAACAACATTCGCGAAAAAGAGCTCATATGCCTTGATATCATGGAGAAGAATCCCAAGGTGGTCTACATTAACGTGCGCCTCCCTGATAGACCCACATGGAAGAGCGCTTGATGATAGGGGTGTGATGCGCGATGGATCGGCCTGAACGACGGCTTGAGCAACGGCCTGACCCATTTGTCACCGATCAGCCTGTCGCCTTGTCGCTATCATCACTGCAAAAAGAAGGAGCGGATCAGATGAATGATGCAACTATGAACAAAGAGCTTTCGCGCCGTGGTTTCATGGCGCTCACTGCCATGGGGGCGGCATCTGTTCTGTTTCCCCTTGCAGCTTGCTCGTCCGAATCGCCGAAGCAGGCTTCAAGCGGCGATATGTCTGCCGCCGATACACCGATGAGCGAGGAGGATATCGCTATCCAAAATGCTCGTGATCAGATCTCCAACATGACGCTCGAGAAGAAGGTCGCCCAGATATTCGTCGTGCGACCTGAGGACTTGCTCGGCTTTGGGGCAGCAGATGGCACCGTGCAGGATGTCGCTGATGCATCAGGTGATGCCGTTACCGAGATGAGCGATGCTCTGGCAAGGGCGATCGAGGCCATGCCGGTCGGCGGGATCGTGTGTTTCGCTCGCAACCTTGTGGATCCGGATCAGACCATATCGCTGCTTTCCGGTATGAAGAGCTCCGTGCAGGATGCATGTGGAGTCACCCCGCTGATTTGCGTGGACGAAGAAGGCGGTCTTGTTGCGCGGGTGGCCTCAAACGATGCTTTTGGCGTGCAGAACACCGGCAATGCCTCCGATATAGGAGCTACGGGCGATATCGACAAGGCCAAGGAAGCGGCGCGCTCGATATCCGAGTACCTCAAGCCCCTTGGATTCAATACCGATTTCGCCCCGGTGGTCGATGTATCGAGCGATCCTGACGATGAGGTCTCAGTGGCGCGATCCATGGGCACGGATGCCGAACAGGTGGCTAGCATGATAAGCGCGGAGGTCGAGGGCTTCAATGAGGAGGATATGATCTGCGCGCTGAAGCACTTCCCCGGACTTGGAGCAGCCAGCGGTGATACGCATCTGGGTACGGTCACGACGCAGAAGACGGCCGATGATCTTATGCAGAAGGATCTGATCCCGTTCAAGGCGGGCATAGATGCCGGAGCCCCCATGGTCATGGTCGGTCACATGTCGGCACCGAACGTGGATGAGCTGGATCAGCCTTCCGTGATGTCATCGATATTGCTCAAGAATGTCTTGCGTCGTGATCTTGGGTTCGAGGGTGTCATAATAACCGATGCCTTGAACATGGGCGCCATAACCGATCACTATGACAGCGGCTCTGCCGCCATAAACTGCATCAAAGCAGGCTGCGATATGCTTCTCATGCCCGAAGATCTTCCATCCGCCTTCAATGCGGTCATGGAAACGGTCAAAAGCGGGGTCATCTCTTCAGAGGAGCTCAACGTCGCGGTGGCACGCATCCTCTTGATGAAGCAGAAGTACCTGAAATAGGCTTTTGACGAGCACCATAGGATGCGCTTTCGTTCCAAGAAAAATTTTCCCTATATCATGAATTATTTGCGATTGCAAATGTTCAGCGCAAGGGCTTAGTGTACAATGATTTTTCGAATGTATGCTCATGGCTATTCATGCATTTTCACAATATATATACGCGCGAAAAGCGAACCCTGGAGGAAGAGAACATGCCAAATTACGCCAGCGATCATCTAGCGAACATCAAGGTAATAGGTGTGGGCGGTGCCGGCACGAATGCAGTCAACAGGATGGTCGAAGCGGGGGTTCGAGGTGTCGAATTCATTGCAGCCAACACCGATCAGCAGGCATTGCTCATGTCCGATGCCGACAAGACCATTCATATCGGCCAAGACCTCACCCGCGGGTTGGGCGCTGGAGCCGATCCCAGTTTCGGATGCCAGGCTGCCGAGGAATCGCGTGAAGAGATACGCGATGCGCTCGGTGGGGCTGATATGGTATTCGTCACAGCAGGTGAAGGCGGCGGAACCGGCACAGGGGCTGCTCCTATCATCGCAGAGATCGCCCGCGAGGAGATCGGTGCCCTTACCGTAGGCATCGTCACCAAGCCGTTCAGCTTCGAGGGTCGCGTTCGCAGCAATCAAGCCGAACAGGGTGTTGAGCTTCTGGCCGATAAGGTCGATACGCTCATCGTCATCCCCAACGACCGCTTGCTCGATATCGCCGATCGCAAGATAACCATCGTCGATGCTTTCCAGATCGCAGATGAAACGCTGCGCCAGGGCATTCAAGGTGTCACGGATCTCATCACCATTCCGGGTCTCATCAACCTCGACTTCGCGGACATCCGCACGGTCATGAAGGATGCTGGCACGGCTATGATGGGAATAGGCATCGCCACCGGCGAGAACCGTGCGCTCGATGCGGCTCAGCAAGCAACGAACTCCGAACTGCTCGAAGCCTCCATCCAAGGCGCTTCGCGCATACTGTTCTCTATCGCAGGCGGCCCTGATCTTACCCTTACCGAGGTTGCGGATGCCGCGCGCACCATCGAGGCATGCGCCGATGATAACGCCAATATCATCTATGGTCAGATCATCGATGATGAGATGAAGGATGCTGTGCGCATCACCGTTATCGCAACAGGCTTCAAGTCCGCACCGGCTCAGTCTTCCATGAGCTTCAACGCTAAGCCTTCCATGGCAGATATGTTCTCATCGACGGAGCCTTCCCCGCGCGATCCCTATGCGCAGAACAACTCGCAATACGCCAATGCTCCCGCTCCGAATACGTTCGCGCCATCCAATCGCGGCTCGTATTCGCAGAATCAGGGCTATGCAGATGAATTCGATATCCCTGATTTCTTGAAGCGTCAGTAAATGCGTCTTGGGCAGCGCATCAGGCGATAGATCGATGGATCGGCAACTTCCGCTTCCAAGCCTTACAACAGATGCCTTTGACGGGATCGTCGCTCTAAGCGACGATCCTTTGTTTGAGAGCGCAGGCATCCGCATAGCCTTCACATCCCGTCAAGGGGGCGTCAGCGAAGGCGATTATGCGGCCTTGAACCTTGGCGGGCACGTGGAAGACGACCCATCGTGCGTCGATAGGAACAGATCGCTCATCCTCCATGCTCTAGGCATCGATCCTGCGCGTTGCGTGTTCGCCAATCAGGTGCACGGGGATAGGATAGCGATCATTCCCAAGCATGCCGATCTATCCGTGATCGAGGATGTCAAATCGGATGCTATGCAACAGGCCGATGGCATCTTGGTCGGATGCTTGGATGTTGCGGCGCTGCTTTGCTTCGCGGATTGCGTGCCGGTCATCATCGCATCGCCAACAGGGGCGTTCGCTGTTGTGCATGCCGGTTGGCGAGGCGTTATGTCGCGTATCGCCCCTAAAGCGGTGAAGATGCTGGCATCGCCCGATCTTGGCATCGATAGCGCAGATCCATCCGGGTTCAATGTCTATATCGGACCGCACATCCATTCCGAATGCTTCGAGATCTCTGAAGAGATATGTCGAAGGTTCATAGAGGGTTTCGGTGGTGAGGTTGCGCTGGATGAGCGGCATGTAAGCCTATCCCGAGCTTTGCGGATATCGCTCGCACAGGAAGGCATCTTGCCCGAGCACATAGTGGATGCGGGCATTTGCACGAAGTGCCATCCGGATGAATACTTCTCCTATCGTGCCTCCGGCGGAGTTTGTGGGCGTCATGCGGCCATAGCTTTTCGTGATGCATCCGCTTGCAGCTGACGTATTGCAAACAGCTGGCCTGGTCTTGTGAAAGGATGATCTCGTATGTCTATCGGACAGAATTACATCGATGTGAAAGAAGAGCTTGCGCAAGCTTGCATCGATTGTGGGCGCGCTCCTGAGGATGTTTGCCTCTTGGCGGTATCGAAAACGGTCGGGGCTGATGGCGTGCGCGCAGCTATGGAGGCAGGTGCTTTCGATTTTGGAGAGAATCGTCCCGACCAGCTTGTTGATAAAGCCGAGGAATTCCCTGATAGGCGATGGCATTTCATAGGCAACATCCAGTCTCGCAGGATAGCCGACATCGTGCGCTATGCGCATCTTATACACTCCCTATATCAGGAGAAGCATGCGCTTAAGGTAAATGACTGTGCAGCTGCGCTCGGGCGAGTCCAGGATGTTCTCATAGAGGTGAACGTGTCGGGCGAGGAATCGAAGAGCGGCATTTCTCCAGATGGTGCAAAAGAGTTGATCGAGCGCTGCAATGGCTTCAAGAACCTGCGCGTGCGCGGCCTTATGACCATGGCACCGCAAGGGGATATCGATGTTGCCAGACGCACTTTCGAAGGACTCCGCGATCTATCCGAGAAGATAAGGCCATCGCTCGATCCCCAAGCCGCCCTTGCTTTCGATCAGCTTTCCATGGGCATGAGCGAAGACTGGAAGGCAGCTGTAGCGGAAGGTTCCACCATCGTGCGCATCGGTCGGGCTATCTTTTCGGAGAATTTCGCCTAATGACACCGAAAATGCGCCCATTTTGCGGTTTAATGGATTAGTGCAACCATTTCACCGCATTCAGCGGTTGGTTTCACGATTCGACCATCTAGCATAGGAGTAGTGCTCAATGGCAGGTGTTTTCAACAGCATCAAGTCGAGGTTGGGGATGTCCGCAGGAAATGCCCAGCAAAACGATTATGAGGCATATGAAGAATATGATGAATACGATGATATGCAGGAATACGATGACTACGCAGACGGCTATGATGATGGCTACGATGATGGGTATGATGATCCTTACGGATACGGCAATCGTCACAAGGTCACCACGCGCGATGTCGGGTTCTCCTCTATGCCGCGTCTTGTAACGCGCGATGATGCTCGCGAGAGCACGCGCGGCACATCGTCATTCGGTCGGGATTCCTTGACATCTTCCAGAACGGGGCGCACCATGGTCGACTCCTCCTTGCCGGCATCGATGACACCAGAAGGGGCATCTGCCATCTCGGCTGCGGGAAACCGCAGAGCAGAGGGGCTCGATTCGCTTTTCGGGGATACCACCCGTACCGATAACCGCAGCATGGCCTTCGATTCCCGCGATGGCTCTTCTGCGCAATATGCGCAAAAGCGCAACCTTCAGGTCATAAAGCCATCAAAATATGATGATGCGGAAGGGGTCACGCGTGCGCTCAAGCTCGGCAACGTTGCCATCTTGGTGCTCACGAACACCTCGAAGGATCTAACGCAGCGTATCCTCGATTTTGCATTCGGAGCTACCAGTGCGCTGAATGGCGGGGTAGAGGGCATCGCTCCGCGCATCTTCGCTCTGACCACAGACCATGGGCTTACCGATTCAGAGCGCTCCGAGCTGTCCAACCTCGGCGTTATCTGATCATTGGATGTGCCATAAGATGAACCCGGAACCAAAGATAGCCATCATCGGATGCGGAGCTATGGGCTCGGCCATCCTCCATGGGTGGATATCCAGCGAAGATCGTCCTGCCGATATGCTCGATGGCAGAGATTTCATCGTGGTGGATCCAGGTGAGGCCAAATGCCGTTCTCTTGAGGATGAGCTGGGAGTGAGCGCCTTTCCGGACATATCAGGTGCGACCCGTGACGGCAATGACATCCCGGATGTGGTGCTTTTGGCTGTGAAGCCGCAGATCATCGATGATGTTTTGTCCGATCTTGCGGGTCTAAGCTGGTTCAGCATGTCCGATAGCGCCCCTCTTGTGGTGTCGATCGCCGCAGGCGTTCCCACCTCCAGGATAGAAGCTGTGCTCGGTGACGGTGTCCATGTCGTGCGCGTCATGCCGAATCTGCCATTGCAGGTGTCGCTCGGCGCATCCGTCGTGGCGAAAGGTGCGAATGCGACCGATGAGGAAGCCGATTTCATCCGCGATCTCTTCGCAGCGCTCGGTTTCGCATCGTTGGTCGATGAATCGCAGATTGATGCTGCGTGTGCGATAAGCGGCGGAGGTCCGGCGTATGTTGCCAAGATGATAGAGGATCTGAGCGCGGCTGGAGTGCGAAGCGGGCTTTCGAAGGAATTGGCCGAACAGCTTGCTATCACGACGGTCGGTGGTTCCTATAAGCTGCTCGATGAAGCGGGCATCGCGCCAAGCGTTCTGCGCGAGCGCGTGTGTTCACCTGGAGGCACTACCCTTGCGGCTCTTGCGGCCATGGACGAGACCGGATTTAGCCGCTCGATATCGGATGGCGTTTCGGCTGCCATCAATAGAGCAAAGGAGCTCGCAAGATGATAATGGCGATTCTGGTTCGATTGGTCGATGTGTACACGATGATCATATTCGTGTATGTGCTAATGTCCTGGATCCCCGTGAAGCGTGGCTGGATAGAGGATATCGATCGCGTGCTCGGCAAGATCTGCGATCCATATCTGGATTTATTCAGGAAATTCATCCCACCGATAGGGGGCATGATAGACATTTCGCCCATCATTGCAATAATTGCATTACAATTCATTATCAGGATACTTTATTGGTTGATTTGATTTAAAATCATCAGCAGTGCAGGTAGCGTCATCGTAACCGATCTTCGAAGGGAAGAAAAATGCCTATAACCGCTCAAGACATTCACAATCAGAGTTTCTCTATCGACCGCAAAGGTTACGATGTTGACGAAGTCGATGTTTTCCTTGAGCATGTGGCAGATGAGATCGACCTTCTCAACGAGCGCATAATGCAGCTTGAGGACGAGCTGGCTGAAGCCAACGAGGCCTTGGCTGCAAACGAGGAGACGGTTGTTGTTGAAACGCCTACCGATACAGAGATCGGGGCTATCACTTCGGGTGAAGCGGCCGATATCATCGCTGAGAAGGATGCTATCATCTCCGATCTCGAGATGCAGTTGGCCGAGAAGAGCGCTAACGATAGCGCCATCTCGCAGGCTCTCATCATCGCACAACGCTCAGCTGACGAGATAATCGTGAAGGCCAACGCACAGGCATCCGAGACCATGCAGGATGCTCGTGAAGAGGCTGATCGCATCATAAGCCGCGCGAACAATGACAAGCAAGATGTCATGGATGCCATCCGCAAGCTCGAAGACGACCGCGAAGATGCTCGCGAAGAGTACGCCGATCTGCTACGCGACCTTATCGATGATGCTTCCAAGAAGTTGAATCTGCTCGGATATGATGACGATATCGACAACATCCCAGGAATCGGTCGCGATGCTGCTGATTTCGATGTGGTCTATGAGGAAGATGTGGCCATGGACTACACCACTCCGACCACAGCCAATGCTGTCATCGAAACAGCCACTCCCGTTGCCAGCGCCTATGAGAAGGATCTGTCCGGCTTCGGCGATGTTGAGGATGATTTCGAAGACGTCGACTAGAGCGCATCCGATCCATTTTGCATATGCAACCGTGGGGGCAGGATCTCGATTCTGCCCTTTTTCTATTTGGCGAAGCTTCCTCCGTGTAATGCAAGTGGATGCACTTTCGTCTCGACGCGTCGTCGCCGTGAGCTAACTTCATTCAAATACGTTTGAATGAAGTGGATCTCACGGCTCCTTTGGCTTAGCTCGTGTCAAGTCATCGCAAACAATTGCTTTGCAATTCTTTGCTTCAGGTCGCTTCGCGACACCTTGACACTCGCTGTTGCGGGTGTGAAAAGGTTTATACACCCACGATAACCTCGACTCCAAGCACATCCACTTGCATTTATATGTCTTGAACTTTGCAAAACCGAAGCGTGTTTGAAGGTCGAAGGTATCCCTTTTCGATTTGCTCTGAACACCATCTTTCATTTGCTTTCGTAAGAAAGCAATATATGAATACATGAAGGAGCGAACCGCTGATGCGCAGCATCGAGAGTGAGCGCCAAATATGAAAAGGGGATACCTTCGATATTGTTACGAGTTATCATTTCGCATAATGCGAGAAGGGATACTTTCATCTCGTTTAGTCACGCTCAAATGGATAGTGCAGCCTGTCTTTTGCTCTGGTCAACCTCATACGGCAATTGACGAGAATTGCTCGTTGCCTTGGGGTATCATCTTTCAACGACCGGATCATCTAAGAACGGAGTCACTACGTGAAGATACAATCCAATGCTTCGAGAATCTCTAAGCTCTTCATCACTCTTGCATGTGCAGCCCTGTGCATATCGGCTCTTTCATTGACAGGCTGTTCTTCTTCAGAAAGCCCATCGGACTCAACGAGCTCGACCGTGCGCATCGGAACCATGCCGACAGAAGACATCCTTCCCGTTTGGGTAGCTGAGCAAGAGGGTCTATTTGAAGGGAACGGCGTGGATGTGGAAGTCGTATCCTTCGATTCGGCCCAAAGCCTTTCTGCCGCCATAACCTCCGGCGATGTGGACATGGCCATGACCGATGTCATGCGTGCTGTGAAGCTGAGCGAGTCGGGAGCAGATGTCGTGATGGAGTGGGTCACGCTCGGCCTCACTCCTGAACAGGGCAGATTCGGCATCATGGCGAATGCGGACGCTCCTTATTCAACGCTTGAGGAGATGGCCTCTTTTGCAGCGACCGGAGATGGATCCGGAAAATATGCTGTCGGAGTAGCCTCCAACACCGTTCCCGAATACGTTTTCGACATGCTATGCGATCAGCAGGGGATAGCACCCGGCGCGATCCCAACCGTCGAGGTCGCATCCCTGCCAGAGCGTTATAGCCTCATGGCTTCCGGGAACATCGGCGCGGCAGCACTTCCCGCTTCTCTTCTGGAGCTTGGAGAGCAAAACGGAATGAAGCTCCTTGCCGATGATACCGAGGGGATGAACATATCCCAATCGGTCATGGTGGCTCGTGCTTCTTTCGCCTCCGAGCACGAGGATGCGATACTTGCTGTGGCCAAGGCGTGGGATGTGGCTGTGAGTCTGATCGATTCCGATGCCGACAAAGCCTCTTACAGGCCTCTTCTGATCCAGAACGCGAATATCAATTCCGATATCGCCGATAGCTATCCTATAAGCGATTACCCAAAAGCCCTTGATGGCGATAGCATCGTTCATCCTTCATCCGAGATCGTGGATCCGCAGATCGAATGGATGGTGCAGAAGGGCTACGGTGGCAACGGGGTGAAATACGATGCTGCTACCGGAGAGATATCGCAAGGTTAGAGAGTATCCATGGAAGAGCTCGTATTCGACAACGTATCGCTTGTCTATGAGAAGGACGGGCGCAGGATATGTGCGCTCGAGGATCTTTCATTCTCGGTTTCCAAAGGTGAATCCGTCGCCATCATAGGTCCATCCGGATGCGGGAAATCCTCTCTTCTACGCATGGCTTGCGGTTTGCAGAGGCCGACTTCAGGATGTGTGCGCATCGATGGGAGACAGGTGGATGCGCCCGGTAACGATACGGCTCTCATCCCGCAGGATTTCGGGCTGCTTCCTTGGAAGAGCGTGCAGGCCAACGCAGAGCTCGGCCTGAAGATAAGGCATATCGCACGCGATGAGAGGAGAAGGCGCGCTAGAAGAGCGCTTTCATCATTGGGGCTCGATGAGTTCGCGAGCGCTTATCCAAACGAGCTATCCGGCGGAATGAGACAACGCCTAGCGCTTGCCCGCGCGCTTGCGCTCGATGTCGGTCTGATGTTGTTGGATGAGCCCTTATCCGCCCTTGATTCCCTTCTGCGCGAACAGATCCAAGACATGCTCTTGAATTTGTGGCGATCGAAGGATTACGCGCAGGTGATGGTGACGCACTCCATAGAGGAGGCGGTGTTCTTGGGGCAAAGGATACTCATCATGGATGATCGACCGGGAAAGATCATCGCTGAGATCGTGAACGATCGAGTCGCTATGGATTCTTTCAGGCAATCTGCGGCATTCCATGGGCTTTGCGATGATATTCGCTCGCTATTGGCAAAGCATGCGGCAGATCGAACTGATAAGGCCTGTTCATCCGAGGTGAATCGTCTATATGAATAGAGCATTCGGATACATCTGGGGCACTTTGGCCGTATTGGCTCTCTGGTGGTTGCTAGGCGCTTTGGTGGCATCGCCGGCATTTCCAACTCCGGAGGCCACCATTCCTGTCCTTGTGGATAACGCGCCTGCGATTCTGCCTGAATTCGCGACGAGCCTTTGGAGGATCCTGGTCTCGATGCTGATAGGCACAGTGCTCGGTGCTCCGATAGGCTTGATGCTCGGCAGGTCACATCGTGCCGATCGCATCTTAGAGCCTGTGCTCTATATACTCTATCCCATCCCCAAGATCGTCTTCTTGCCGGTCATCTTCGTGTTCTTCGGTCTTGGAGGAGAAGGCAAGGTCGTCATCATAAGCATCGCCGTGTTCTTCCAGATGGTCGTCTCCATGCGCGATGCGGCAAAGTCGATACCCGATTCGGCCATATCATCCGTACGTGCCTTCGGGGCTAACAGGGTGCAGCTGTTCACCAACGTTGTCCTTCCGGCCACATTGCCCGCGCTATTCACATCCCTTCGCGTTACCACCGCTACTGCAGTGGCCATCCTCTTCATCGCCGAATCCATGGCAGGCTCTTCAGGACTTGGATATTTCATCATGCATTCGTGGTCGCTTCTTGAGTACAAGAGGATGTTCGCGGGCATCGTTGCGATGTCGATCATGGGGGTCATCATATACGAAGCATTCTATCTGGCAGAGCGCAAGCTGAGCAGGGGGATATAGCCTTTGGCGCGGTCTTCGCCCTTGCCGACCAGGTATTCTGAAATAGGGTTTTTCTCCTATATCTGAAATACAGGTTGCCCGTTCAGAGCGCTGATATGCAGGATCGCGAAAAGCTGCATCATTTGCCATATGGTTCGTCCTATGTATACCATCTATCATTGGTTTAGTCGAAACGTCGGTTGGATGTGGGGTTCATCATGCCTACATTCATCGATTCGTGCAACTGCAGGGGATCGAGGCCTTTGCATGTTATCGGGAATCGTTATGTCTCGAGACCCGATATCGTAGGTTTGCTCTTGAAGGATCGCCATGTTTCAAGATTCGTCATAGCGCCCACCGGTTTTGGGAAGTCCAATCTCGTATACGAGTATGCCAACATAATATTCGGATTCGATCATGTCTTTTGGATCAGATGCGATTCGCCTTGCTTCTTGCGCGATCTTGATGCAGGCGTGTTCCTCACCAATCTACTGACATGTGGAACCAACCCTGAGCTTGTGGTCTTCGAGGATGTTCCAACCATGGATCCATTCAGATCGGAGGCGATGAGCGATCTTATCGATGGGTTGTTGGAATACGATTGCGAGGTTATAGTCACCTGCACTCCCTCAGCCGATACCTTCTCAGGCCTTCAGCGTGATAGGATGACCATCCGATCCAAAGATCTGATGGTCACGGAGAACGAGCTTGTCATCGAGGAATTGCGTGGCGGCATCGGGGAGGATTGGCGCGATCGATTGAGGCCGAATGAGAGAGTGGCATGCAATGTCTGGTCAGACGATGGATATGTCAGCCTTCTTCAAGGTCTCAGAGCTGAAGACCTTCCCCAAGAGATAAAGCTGTCCATCCTCATCATGCTGATAGGGCAAAGCGGGCTTGTGGACTGCCTTGCAAGATTCATCCCGAAGGAGCATGTCGATGAGGTGACCGCCTACATCGAGGTGAACTACCCGATGATGGGGGTGGAGTCGCGTACGAAGGCATATCATTGCCTGGATGTGGAGATACCTACGATCGCGATGGAGTTCTGCAGTCGGATCGATGAAGTGGTCATAGCCTCTGTCTTCGATGATCGGGATACGCTTTGCTGTGCAGTTGCCGATTGGCTTTTGGAGCGTTTCGATATCGCTCGGGCATGTGATTTCATGGAGACGTATGCAACGAAGCTGGGCAGCGCTAAATGGCTTGCGCGAAGGGGGTGGTGGATGCTGTCGCATCTGGAGGCGCTTCCTTGTGTGGTGCTCCATGATGCTACAAGAAGGGGAGCAACGGGCTGTTATGATGCCCTTTCTATCGTGAGGGCATGGGGATCCTATATCCTCGATGATTCAGAACAGGCATGGAAATATGCGAAGATGCTCATGCGTTCGACCACGGCTCGTCTTGAAGAGCGCATCTGCGCTGCATTCCTCATCTGCCTTATCGATGATGATCCTTTAGCGGATGAGGCGATGCTGCTACTTAGCGAAGCGGAGAGGATGAGGGCTGCAGGTGGTGCGCTCAGGGATGCTCGCGATGCGATAGATTGGATAGAGATGGCATCGTTTGCCTGCATGGAGCCTTCAGCAAGGATGAACAGGCTGATATCGCATCATCCGGATGATATGCCGATCCATCGGGTCGACTCGAAGAACGCCATCGTGGATGATACCTTCATGATGCAGATGATCTGGGTCATGCATAATATGGCCGTTGGATCGTCTTCGAAGATGAATGATGCATATGGATCCGAAGTTGTACCCGACATCGTCGATCCCGATGAGATGCTCATCCTCATCGAAATGGCTAAAGATGCGATCACCGTCAAGCAGGATCGCATTGATATGTGCGGATTCTTGCTCGTGGGCGCAATGGAGAGCCTCGCTGCGGCCTTTCCGAAGATGGCTCACTCGATAGCTGCTTCCCATATCGATCTGATATCGCGACAGGCAAAGGTGAAGGTATTCGCGCAACGCGAGGAATACAAGCGCTACCTTGTGGAAGGGCTGGAGACCAGATTGGAGTACCAGCGAGCCAACCCCGATGTCTTTCGAACCAACGAAGCCAAGCAAAGCGATGTGCTGATGAAGAACAACATACCGCCTTTGTACGTGTCGCTATTCGGAGGCTTGCAGGTGCGCATAGGGGATGAGATCGTCGATGCGAAGAAGCTGAGCCGAAGGAAGACGAAGCTCTTGCTGGCCGCACTTGTCATGAACAAAGGGCACGAGGTGTCAAGATCGCAGATCATCGAGATCCTTTGGCCTGAAGGGGATGCCGACTCATATAGACGGAATTTCTACAGCGTCTGGTCTCAGCTCAAGAAAGCGCTGACCGTCAACGGATCGTGCCCGTATCTCATACGGTCTCAGAACGGATGCCGTCTGGATCCGCGTTTCCTTCAAAGCGACCTTGCCCGATTCGATGAGCTTTGCCGAACCCTCCTGTTCGGTTCGGAGGGATCGGTTTCATGGGAGATGCTCTATTCGCAGGTCAATGAGGAATTCGCCGATGACCTTCTTCCCAGCCTGCAAGACAGCATCGAGATAAACCTTCTTCGTGAGAAGTATCGCGAAAGCCTCATCGATGGCCTGATAGCAACATCCACACGGTTGAATAGTGCAGGCGAGCCCAGAGGGGCGCTTTGGTTCGCACGTGAGGCTGTACGGCGCAACGACAAGCGCGAGGATGCCTACATCGCGCTCATGGAGGCGCAGATCTCGTCCAACCAAAGAGGTGCCGCACTCGAGACCTATTTCTCTTGCAGGAAGTTCTTGAGCGAGGAATTGGGGATAGACCCATCTGTGAAAGTGGTCGAGCTCTACCGTTCGATAATCGAGTGCGAAGAGGAGCTGCCTTGATGGGTTCGCAAGAATCAGGAATCTATACGTGAAGTGGCTGATCGAAAGGTAAAGAATGCGCTTTCGCTTTGACGTATCACCACAGTGAGCTTATCAGAGTCTGGGTTCCTATTCGCATCCGATAAGGCTATCCGCCACTTCTGTAAGCTTTTTGAAATCGATGATAGCAAGATAGTTCCGCTGTTTATCGATGCATCCACTACGACGAAGCGATGCGATAGCGTTATTGATCGAGTTAACATGCACGCCGAGCATTTCGCCTAGTTCTGCATTGCTGAATGGGATCAATGCAGGCTCAGTGGTGGCTCCAAGTTCTTGCGCAAGCTTGAGGATCAAGGCTGCGAAACGCTGCAACACGGCATATACCGAGGAGTTCACTGCCTCGCGCGTTTGCAGTGCGAGCATCGAGAACATGTACCTGGTCATCTCATAGCAGACATCTCCATGTTGGCGGAGGAAATCTCCAAAATCTTCAGCATTGAGCGCCACAACGGTGGATCTCATTGACGCTTTCGCATTCAGGATAGATGGCTTCCTATTCTCCAGATCCTGTAGACCCTGAAATCCCAATAGCGTGCCTGCTTTGTGAAGGAACACCGTTTTCGAATAACCCTCAACATTGTCGCTCGATAGCTTTATGAGACCTTTTTGCACATAGAAAGTGCGTCGTATATCCTCGCCTTCACGAAACAGGTAGTCGTTAGCATTGAGTTCCAGTATTTCGAATCTGATCGAGTTGCTTGCAACTAATTGCTCGATATTGCCTTTCAATACGGGATTCGCCTTAACGAAAAGATTGATCGCTTCCATGTGTTCCCCCTCTTAAAGAACGCATGCGCATCTCCCTACGCGCATCATGGTCAAGGATCTTCATCTATATACAATATACCAAGCTATCGTGCTCGCTGCGAGTACTAACCCAAATAAAAGCAAGCAGATCTCCATACTGATACCTATTTGCAAAAGTGCGCCAACGATCAGGCTTCCAAGCATTATTCCTAAATCCAAGCAGCTTTGTTGGATGGATAGAAGCGTCCCGGAAAACATTGGATCGGATCTTGTGCTGACATGCGCAACAAGGGTAGTGATAGCACCGAAATAACCGATCCCCAATATCGCTCCACTGCCTAAAGCGACTACAGCTCCTGATGCGCTTAATGCCAAGAGGAGGATCCCTCCTGAGAGAAGGGATAAGAAGACGAGCGTTAGCATCTTTGTTCCGATGCGTATAGCAAATCTTCCCACTAGATAGCTTCCAAGAAGCCCTCCGATGCTTATCGTAGTAAGAATCAATCCACTGTTCATATGTGGGAGCACATTTGCCATATACAACGGTCCAAATACTAGCATGGCGCTGTAACCTAAAGCCGCCAATGCCGGGATCGCGCAAGCGATCAAGAGGTTCTTTCCCTGTTTGCTTTTTGAGAGGGAATATATCATCCTCAAAGGATTATTGCTCACTGAGCTCTCAGAATTTCTTTTAGGCTCATCCTTTTCATGATCTGTAGGCAATAACAAGATGACAATTAGAGCTAAAGCTGCCATCGCACACATAACGATGAAGAAGAGAGTCCAGTTGTCTTCTTTAACCAAAGGGAAAAGGATGGCGGGCACTATCATGAGCGAAGCCGTTGCCGCGACCCGTGACCAACTTATATATCTGGTCGCATCTTTTGCAATCGACCTATTGGCCAGATATCTTGATACATTAGGGTGAAATGCTGCAAGGCCTATGGCCTGAACGGCTCTAAGTACCAAAGTGGCTTCTATCGAGTCGAACAGAGGAATGAGCGCGCAGGGGATCAAGAACCCCAATGCTCCTATAGCCATGAGTGGCTTGCTGCCGATGTGATCAGCCAGTGGGCCTAATCCAAAACGTAGGGCAACAGCCACCAACACGTAGAGGCTATTTTGCATACCGGCAATGAAAGTATTTCCACCGATATGCAAGATGTATTCCGGCATCATCGAGGTATTGGCATTGTTGAATCCGAAGAGTAAGAAAGTCGGAACTAGTACGATATAGGCAATATGGGGAGCAGCAGCCAGCTTATGATCTCTGCTTTTCTCACAAGCTTTATTTTGATCCTCTTCTCCCATGCCCATGATGATAGATACGCCTTTGGCATATCTATAAACAAAATTGTGTGCTGTTCTCCAAAAGTGTCTTTGATTTCCTATCTTGGTCGTGCTCATACAAGTTGGAGTGGTTTGCCTCATCGATGCCGAAATAGAATGCGAAGCATCTTGGGGAGCGAATCCGAATCACGGGTTCGCCGCTATAGAGAAGGAGGAGAAGATGGGGAAACATATGACAAGTGAACCGGAGTTCTTCATCAAGGATGGGAAGCTGAATCGTCGCACTTTCATCAAAGGTGTTGGAGCGATCACAGTTGCATCTGCTTTGGGATTTGCCGCTGAACCGACCAAAGCGTTGGCTTCCAAAGGAGAAGCACCGGCTGGTGAAGGGGAGAAGACCGTTCATGCGGTCTGCACCGTTAACTGTACTTCGCGCTGTCATCTGCAAGGAACGGTTCGCGATGGGAAGCTCATAAGAGTTGAGCCGGGTGATATGCCCGGACGTCCAGGTTATGCGAATGCATGCCTTCGCTCCATGAGCTATATCCAGCGTTTGCAAGACGAGAATGCGCGTGTGATGTACCCGATGAAGCGCACGGGTGAGCGAGGATCGGGTCAGTTCGAACGTATCTCTTGGGATGAGGCGATCGACACCATCGCCGATAAGCTCAATCCGATCATAGCCAATGATCCAAAGGCGGCTTCCTTTTACTCATTTACAGGTGATCTTGGAAAACTTTCTTGGGAAGCGCCTACACGATATGCTGCAACCATTGGAGCTACTACATGGGACATCGAAGGAATCATGGGAGATCATGGTGCTTCTATGGGCATGACAATGGTCTTCGGAACCCATCGTGGTGCACATGATTCGCGCGACTATTTGAACTCCAATCTTTTGATCGTCTGGGGACGAAATGTTGCAGATACGCATACATCGGAATTACGTGATTATGTGGCAGCTCGCAAGAATGGCGCAAAGGTCATAGTGATCGATCCGAGGCAATGCTCGACTGCGGCTATGGCTGATGAATGGATCGGGATCAATCCTCAGACCGATCCCGCCTTGGCTCTTGGAATGATGAATTGGATCATAAGTAGGGATCTTCATGCGAAGGATAAGCTCGTAGAGGAGTCGGTGGCTCCATATCTGATTCGTGAGGATGATGGAACCTATCTTCGCATGATGGATGGGCAGGTCATGGCTGGTGATGCCGTTGATGCCGCGCTCAAGAGCGCTGCAGCATCAATAGGTACCGATCCTGCGGCGCAAGGCCAAGCTGGTTCCACTGCCGGAACATATGTTATCTGGGATGAGCTTACAGGTTCTGCTGTTTCTGCTCCGGATGCCGCAACGATAAAGAGCGGTGCTGTTTCTCCAGCCCTTTCTGGCGAATTCGTAGTGGATGGTATCGCGTGCCGTACCGCTTTCGATCACCTAGTAGATGAATGCTCCGAATACACGCCGGAGCGCACAGGTGAGATCTGTGGGATCGATCCTGTTGTGGTCGAGAGACTCTCGGAGGAATACATCTCGGCACAACCTGCGGGCATTCGCATGGGTCAGGGAATGCAGCGCGTCTATCACTCTTATTCTCCGTTCCGCACGGTAGCGACGCTTGCAATGGTCGCAGGGTATATCGGAGTGCCTGGAGGTGGAGCCTCGCACGCAGGCGGAACCGCTACGAACAAACCCGTTGCAGGATACACAGGACCTGTATATGGTTACACCAATTGGTCGAACACGGGCAAAAAGGCCAACCTGCTTCCGTCTTCTCTTCTGTATCAGGCAGCTATCGATCATGATCCTGTACCGATCGAGTTCTTGTGGATAGCGAATTCCAACCTCATCAATATGAGCCCTGATTCCAATAAGATCATTGATGAGGTGCTTCCCAGTATCGATTTCATAGTAACGGCCGACCCTTGGTGGACATGGACCACGAAGTATTCCGATATCGTTCTTCCCGTGACAACCTATTGGGAGCATTGGGATCTTATCGACAGAAGCCCCTGGGCGATGTTCAACCAGCCAGCTATAGAGCCGATGGGAGAGAGTCTTTCCGATGTCGAGATCATGACCTTGCTCGCGAAGAAGACCGGTGTCGAGCAATATTGGGATAAGACGGATGAAGAATGGATCCGAGAATTCGTGGGAACCGATCATCCTGCGTGGGCTGACCTGGATTGGGAGCGCGATGTTGTTGGCCAAGGTATCTATGGAAGATCGGATGCCATCTATGATCCGGCAATAGTCTATGAGAACGGTAAAGGATATAAGACAAACACTGGTAAATTCGAGTTTTATACCGAAGAGATGCTCGAATTCGATGACGAGGTACCTTCTTGGAAGCCTCCTATTGAAGATCCTCGAACCGGCGAACTTGCAGAGAAGTATCCTCTTGTGTTCATCCAATATCACGATCGCTTGAATGTCCATACGCAGCACATCTTGAATCCGGCACTTGAAGTTGTACAGGATGAACCTCTTTTGCAGATGAATCCTGTGGATGCTGAGACGCGTGGACTTAGCCATGATGATGTTGTTCATGTATTCAATGACAGAGGCGATATGAAGATCCGTCTTTTCTTGACCGAAGGCATCATTCCGGGCACCGTTGCCACTCAAAGCGGATGGACGCCTGATTACTTCATCGATGGTTGTCTCCAAAATCTAACGCATTTGACGCTATGCGATGCCGAAGAATCCTATTCGATGACCAACAGTGCTTTCTACGATGTGCTTGTAGAAGTTGAGAAGGCTTAAAGGAGGTAGATCATGACAAACCATTATGCGATGGTCATAGACACAAAGAGTTGCGTCGGTTGCCAGACGTGTACTGTGAGCTGCAAGATCTCCAATGAGGTTCCAGGGGATGCGCATTGGAATCATCTTGAGAGCCTGAACAGCGATGTTCTTTATCAGCCTGCAGGGAAGTTTCCAACCCCGACTTTGGCCTTTCGACCAATGCTTTGCAATCATTGCGATGATCCTGCATGCGTTGAGCATTGTCCGACCCATGCAATGGGCAAAGATGCTACGACCGGAATAGTTTCCGTTGATCAGGATCAATGTATCGGATGCGGATATTGCAGCTGGGTGTGCCCCTATGGTGCCCCTTCGATGGATACCGTTGATCACGTTATGTCCAAATGCACATTTTGCTCAGAGAGAACTTCTGATGGGATCGAGCCATTTTGTGTAGCAAGCTGTCCTGCCAACGCCCGGATATTCGGAGATATGAACGATCCGGAAAGCGAGGTCAGCAAACTGATCCAGAGTGAGAATGCCTCGGTGTATCTGCCAGAGGCGGGCACGAATCCCAACGTTTTCTATATATAGGAGGTAGACAGGTATGTTAGAGATCCTTCCTCTTCTCGTATTCACCACATGTGCTGGTGTAGCTGCCGGAGCGTATGTCATTTCAGTTTTGGTAGAACTATGTTTGCGTGGAAGCATGACCAATGCCGTGAAGGCAGGTGCTGCTGCATCTGACGAGAACCAAGGTGAAGCCGCTAAAGCTATCGATGCTGGGGAGAAAGCGGGGAAAGCCGTTGAAGATAAGAACGGTGAAACATCCGTAGCAGAAAAGCTCGATGCTAATCGCGTGTGGTTATTCCCTCTCGTGGGCATCATCTTGTTGAGTGTCGGCCTTTTAGGGACGTTGATGCATTTAGGACAACCGCTTCGTTTCATGAATGGCATGGCCAATCCTGCATCCATGATCTCTCAGGAATCTTATTGGGCGATAGCATTCGGAATATTGATGGTGGTTGATCTTCTTGTCACGAAGAGCAAGGGCTTCCCTGTGATGGTCGTCCGTTGGTTGGCTGCAGTGGCAGCTTGTGGATTGATGTTCGTAACAGGTCTTGCCTACTTCGATTGCTACTTCGTAACGCCTTGGGCGGATGCCATAACCATTCCTCTTTTCATCATAGGCGATCTTGCTATGGGAGTTACGCTTTGCATGCTTTTCTCCAAGGATGATGGTCGCGGAATCCTGCACGTGGTCAATGTGGCGGTTTGTGTCGCTTGGTTTGCTGTTGCATGTGCCTATGGTGTCTATGTTGCTGGATTGGGGATACAAGTTGGAGCTATCGTTGCCGGAGCTATTATCGGAGTACTTGGCTCTGCTATCGCATCTATCGCCTATATCCAAGGAAAGATCTCCGAGAGAAATGCAGCTATCGTGGCGATCATTTGCTCTATTCTCGGTGTTCTTCTTGTTCGTGGTGCCTTCTTCGCAGCAGGAGTGTTTGTATAGAGGATGCATAGCTGCTCCTGCGACCCGATATTCCCTCTCTCTAAGATGGCGGTTCTTCTAAGACCGCCATCTTCTTGTATATAGATGAACGTTGAAGAGACTTCAGAACAAGGATCAAGGTGAGTTTGAAAGTCTGCATCGCAGGACCAACGGGTGCGCTGCGGTTCGCCGTGCTCAAGTTTCGTATATTTCAGAGTAGAGCAAATGATCAGATATGATGAGATTAAGGATCAGGGCTCTTTGAGTGAAATGGCCGGCCGAAAGAAATCGATTATCCTTTCGCCACTATGACGATGCATAGTATAATCAACGGCAAGAAATCTGGAAGGAAATGCGGTTTGAGCAAGATATATACGATAGACGAGCTGCGCTCAATCATTGTGCCGATACTTGATAAGTACGGTATGAGCCATGCTAGTCTGTTCGGTTCCTATGCACGAGGACAGGCAGATGCCGAATCGGATATCGATCTCATCCTTTTCGGAAAGCCGGGATACAGGGCTCTCGATGTATTCGGTGTTGCTGAGGATCTTCATAGATGCACAGGGAAAAAGGTCGATGTTTACGAACGATCAGAGCTTGAACCTGGCTCGTTTCGTGATAATGCATTACGTGAAGCGGTGGCTTTGTGAAGACTGACCGCTATCGTTTGCAGAGGATACTTGAAGTAGGGGTTCAGCTGCAAGATGTCGTGAAACGCAATGGGATCACCGCTGCAAAGATCGAAGAAGAGCTGGAAACCCAATGGCTCATAACCACTCCTCTATTCAATATAGGCGAGCAAGTCAATTGTTTGAGCAAGGATCTCATAGGATCATTCCCTGATATTCCGTGGACGCAGATCGCAGGTCTGCGGCATAGGCTTGTCCATAATTATGAAGGAACTAATTGGTCTATCATCTCGACGGTCTTGTTGGAAGATATCCCCATATTCATGGACCAGATACGCCACATCCTTGATTCAATGCCTTCTGATTGAGAGTAATGAAACAAGTTGCTTGGGATGCAAGTGATGAGGGATGCAGGTTTCTTGTTCTTGTTGGTTGGTATGCGTTTCAGGCTAGGGAGGATTTGAGGGTCAATCCTTGGATATTTTGCGCAGGCGGACAACTTCGCGATAATTCATGAAGATATCATCGAGTTGCGCGTCGTGTATTAAAATACTGTTCTAAAGTACGAACAAAGCCGTACGGCTTAGCGAACCTGAACAAACGAACAAGAGAAAGCTGTATCTAACACCATGGGATTCCTATCCAAGCTGCTCTCTTTAGGGGAGGGCAAAGAGCTCAAGAAATATCAGGATAAAGTTGACGCGATAAACGCGCTCGAACCGGAGATGCAATCACTTAGCGATGAGGAGCTATCGGGGCTCACGGTCAAGTTCCGCGAGCGCTATGAAGCAGGCGAGACGCTCGACGACCTTCTTCCCGAGGCATTCGCTGCAGTGCGAGAGGCAAGCGTGCGAACCATAGGTCTTCGCCATTTCGATGTACAGCTCATCGGAGGAATGGCTCTGAACGCAGGCGAGATCGCTGAGATGAAGACCGGCGAGGGCAAGACGCTCGTATCGACGCTTGCAGGATACCTCAATGCCATCCCCGGTCACAACGTACATATCGTCACCGTGAACGATTATCTTGCCAAACGCGACTCTGAGTGGATGGGCAAGATATACGAGTTCATGGGGATGAAGGTCGGCCTTATCCAAAACGGCATGCGCCCCGCTGAGAAGCTGCCAGCCTACCAGGCCGATGTCACATATGGC
>CAYXZC010000024.1:0-21598 GCA_964469815.1 uncultured Eggerthellaceae bacterium
CACGCCTGATAAGCGTGAGGTCGCTGGTTCAAATCCATTCGGGCCCACCATTATTGCGATAAACGCTCCACCGTGAGCCGAGTTAGCCGGTGGAGCGTTTATTAAGCTTACAGGCTCTTTCGAGTTAGTAAGGAAGCGAAGTGCATAACATATGGGGCATTAGCTCAGCTGGGAGAGCGCGGGCTTTGCAAGCCTGAGGTCAGGGGTTCGATCCCCCTATGCTCCACCATCTATTCATTACGGCGGCTTTGAACAGCCGCCGTAATTTTCGTCCGCTTTAAATATGAAATTTAAAGCTCCATTCCGACCTGACGCTGCGAAGCCTGATAGCACTTCATCTAGCCATTGCGTACGCTTCTTCCTCGTTGGCCTAAGCCAACTCGGGCGCTACTCATGGCTATCTGAAGCACTCTTAGGCTTCTCGCTATCTTTACGGCTACCAGTTTCTTTTGGGCAATAAAATAACTTCAACCAGGCTTGGCAGGAGCTATCCCCCCGTGAGGACAATCTTGATCGCCCGCATCACACAAAACATGCGTTCATCTGCTAACATTCGTTTATGGTCGACAGCGAGAAAAACCTTCAACGTCCGGAAAGAAGCTACCGTTTCATAGCTTTTGCAATCATCTGCACGCTTGCTTCAGCGACATTGTCCGCAGCGATCGATGCTAGCCTTGCAAACAGCGCTTTGAGCGGCGCTTCTCCACGAATATCCGTCAATTCGGATCATATCTTGAGCCACCTTCAATACCTTGTTCTGCTTTCGATCCTAACCGCCACTACCGAAGAGATAGTCTTTCGCGGTATCGTTTTGCGAGGGTTGCAAAAGATCCTATCCAACATGAAAGCGCTGATGATATCCTCGGTGCTGTTTGCCATACTGCATGCCATACCGATCGGCATCGAATCCTTGAACATCGAAGCTATAGGTATCCTTCCCATTTTCGTCTCGCTCCTATTGAAATTCGTGCAAGCATTCGTTTTCGGGATCGTTATGGCAGGCATCGTTTTGCGTGGAGGAAACCTAATCATCGTAAGCGTGGTTCATACTGTGTTCGACATCATCTATTTCGCACCTTGCGTACTTTCAACGGGAAGCTTTCCTTATACATATGTAACTGTGCAGCCCGAAAGCGTTTTGCTCCTGATCGTATCGACCTTTGCTCTGCTTCCTGCCGCTGTGTTCGCGCTGAAAGGCAACGACTTGGAGTCATGATCTGGAAATGCATGAATGGAAGCGAACCGCGGTCTATTCTTGCATGATGCATCGTTTGGGACACGATCATCAAATTCAAGAACTTAATTATCACGATGATCTCTCAGATCCACCAGATCGATCAATTGTTGTTGTGAATTGACATCAAGTTTGCGGTAAATATGAAGGATATGGGTTCTCGTAGTGCTAGCGCTGATAAATAGCTTTCCTTGGATATATTCGGTATTGCGCCCCTTTGCCAAACAAAGGAATACTTCTGCCTCACGTGGGGTAAGACCGCTTTTCTCGATTATCGCATCGCATCGATCCCTAAAAGGAGCTGCATTCTTGGGTGGATCGATAACAAGCTCATCGCTCTTATCGGCATCGACTACGAATTTCAGCAGTTCGTTTAACTCTTTTCGTCCTGTTCCTTCGTATACAGCGAATGCGGTCACAACTACTACCACGAGCGCACTCGATATGTAGACGAGTTCCATGGGCGTAAGGTCGCACAGATAAAATGCGAAGAATGATACGATGGCGCCTGCTGTGAATCCAACCCAACGGGCAAGAAGGCCATATATTTGCCTCGAACCGGAAGTTAGATGGAATTCTGCATTGGCAACAGCGATCCCGGTCCACTCCATGAGCGTTACATATGAGAAGGCGCCGATAGCAAGAGCGGCTCCGATCGTTCTTCCAATTTCTCCGGTGAAGGGAACTATGAGGATAGCGATCACCACGATGGGGATCGTAAGGCGTTGAGATCTGTCCGTATCCCAGTTGTGCTTATTGAATTTCCTTAACCACCAAGCTGCCATGCATGAACTGATGATGCCTGCGCTTCCTGCGATCAGGATCGAAGGAAGGCTCAACGAACACAGCATTATGGCAATATAACCATACACAAGCGAATGTGCAGCTACGGAGAACATCGCGCTAACTGACAAATGGCTTGACTCTTGATCAGATGCATTCGTATCCAGATCATCTTCCTCTACTTGGCCTATCAGCATATAAGCGCCGACTCCGCTGATGGCTATCAATCCAGCACCACCGAGAATGCTCACTATCGGAAAGCTTGCACAAGCTATGAACAAGAACAGAGGAGTGGCCAGAATCCCTCCGAGAGCAATCGATAGGGCAATATGCCGTGTTGGCATATGCGAAAGAACCGACATCCATGCGCACGGAAGGACAAGATCGGCTACGCCACAAAGTGCCCATGCGACTCCCAAAGCGACGAAAGGAATGTCGACTTGCGAGCAACCAAGGATGGAACAGACTATGACAGGCAAATATGCGAATGCCATAAATGGGAAGATCAGGATCCGTGAGTGAGTTTGGATAAAAGAAGGTCTTACCATACATAACATCAAAGCCACAACGGCGAACAGTCTTGAGATGATAAGACAGCTGATCCCTTGATCGATAGGCAGGAAAGACAGTATCGGCATTGATGGAGCAAGGACGATGTAGACTCCCCATGCTGACATGCATGCAAATCCGATAGCAGCGACTATTCCGGCTCCAAAAGTCTTCAAGAACTGTGTCGTACTGGGATCTTTTATCGTACACGCAACGTTATCATCCATGCTTGATGACCCCGAATCAACCACATTCATCATCTTTCGATGACTCTCTTTCGCAACGATCACACTTAAATCATGCAAGACAGAGGATGCTTTTAAACCCGTTTTCACAGAGAGTTCTACATAACGGGTTGCAGGCATCTTCGAGCCTTAGATGCTTCGGTTTTTGATTATTGCAAATATCAAAAAGGCTGACAAGAATCGCGAAGAGGCTTGCAAAAGGAGAAGAGAGAAAGGAAAGATGATGGCTGAAGACACGACCAAAGAGGTCAAGCGAGCATCGTGCTTTTTATGTCACTTGAATTGTGGTGTACTCTGCACGAAGGAAGACGGCCGGATCGTT
The DNA here is from genome assembly GCA_964469815.1 of uncultured Eggerthellaceae bacterium. Classification (GTDB taxonomy): domain Bacteria; phylum Actinomycetota; class Coriobacteriia; order Coriobacteriales; family Eggerthellaceae; genus MGBC163016. The sequence continues at coordinate 3,134 of CAYXZC010000024.1, forward strand.
AAGATCGAAGGAGATCCGGATTGCCCTCATAACGAGGGTTTCGTATGCTCTCGTCTTGAGCAGGATAGGTGGAAGTCGTTCGAGTACAGTCCTTATCGTCTGAAGAGACCGCTAAAGCGTGCTGGTGAGCGCGGAAGTGGCAAATGGGAAGAGATCAGTTGGGATCAAGCCTTTGATGAGATCGCGGAGAAGCTTGCAAAGCTGCGTGAAGAGTATGGAGCAGAAACGTTGGCATTCTTCGAGGGCACATATCGTACGCAATCGAATCTCCATTATAAGTTCACCAACCTTTTCGGAAGCCCGAATACAGGTGGGGCAGGAACGATCTGCTACAGCTCGGATATGTGGCTCGAGCCTTGTACTTATGGCGGATTCTGCTCCGATAAATCCGACTGGAAACGCGCAGATCTCATCGTTCTTTGGGGTCGTAACCCAGCGGCTTCGGAACTGCTCAATTGGAAATGGGTGACTGACAACATGGACAAACGCGGTGCAAAGCTCATCGTGATCGATCCGCGTTATTCCGAAGTGGCTGAACGAGCTGACCTTTTCCTGCGCATTCGCCCCGGTACCGATGCTGCTCTTGCTTTGGCCATGATCCACGTGATAATCGAAGAGGATCTTTACGATCACGAGTTCGTGGATGAATGGTGTTATGGTTTCGACCAATTGCGCGAGCGCGTTGCGGACTGGACTCCGGAGCGTGCAGAGGAGATCACCTGGGTACCGGCTGACAAGATCCGCGAGGCTGCTCGCATGTATGCCACCATCAAGCCTGCTTGCATGCCATGGGGTGAGAAGGGCGGCGACGGTCATGGCGTGAACGCAACCAACACCATCCGCGCCAAAGCCATCCTTCGCTCAATCACCGGAAACATCGATAAGGTCGGCGGCGATCAACTCACCATGCCTGAGGATCGCGGAGACACCGATCGCACATATGAGCATGTTTCGCTTTCCCAAGAGCAACGCGATAAGATGGTCGGCAATGAGCGATTCCCTGGACTTACCTTCAAGGGTTGGGACATCATCTCTACAGCATATCCGCGCTTCTATCCCTATGCGAATGCACCGCTTATCTTCCGCCAGATGATCAGCGGCGAACCCTATCCGATCAAAGCATGCATCTTGCAGGCAAGCAATCCCATGGTCGGATTCCCCAACACCAAGCTCATCCATGAGGCCTTCAAGAATCTTGAGCTGTTCGTTGTGCATGATTTCTTCATGACGCCTTCAGCAGCTTTGGCCGATTATGTTCTTCCTGCTGCAACATGGCTGGAGCGTTGCAGTTTGGGTTATCCAACGATGGATGTCGAGCAGGTGTCCATGAACGGCACGATGCCTGTTGTTGAGCGCTTCGAAGGCGGCACAGATGTCGACTTCAGGGACGATTATCAGTTCTGGTATGAGATCTCAAAGCGTTTGGGCATGGCAGAAAAATGGTGGGGTCCTTCATATGAAGACTTCTTCGATGGGCAGGTCGGACATTTCGGCATGAAGTTCAATGACTTCTGCGAGAACATAAAGTACCTTCGCGTGCCGAATAAGCCTGAGAAGTATAAGGAGCCTGGATTCAAGTTCCTAACACCTACCGGAAAGGTAGAGCTGTACTCTACGGTCATCGAGAAGTTGAACGAAGAGCTGGATGGCGATTTCGATCCACTGCCGAACTTCGTATTCCCGCCGGACTTCCCGGAGGTCAATCCCGAGTATGCTGAGGAGTATCCGCTTTGCATGATCACAGGTGCTCGTTTCATGCCCTTCTATCATTCCGAGCATCGTCAACCGGGAGCCTATCGAGATCTTCATCCTGACCCATATTTCCAGATCCATCCGGACAAGGCTATGGAACTCAATATCGCACCTGGCGATTGGTGCTGGATCGAGAATCATATGGGACGCATCAAGCAGCGTGCTTCCTTGACAACAGCTGTCGATCCGAGAGTCATCAGCGTTCAGCATGACTGGTGGTTCCCAGAGCGCGAAGAGGCCGAGCCGACATTCTTTGGCCTGTATGAGTCAAGCATCAACGCCATCATGCCCGATGATCCCGACAAGTATCTTGATCCTTTGATGGGAGCATGGCCGGTAACAGGTTTGCAGGCGAAAGTTTACAAGTGCGAAGAGCAGGAGTGATGAAAGATGTGTTTCAGACCCGCGACCACAACCATGGGCGCTAGAATTTGCAAATCGTGTTACATGGTTTGTGATGATGTGGCGGCGGTCAATTGTCCAAGTTGTGGAGCCCCGCTCGATCCTCCTGTAAGTGGAGATGATGCGGCAACAGCCCCTGCAGCTCCGAGCACGCCTTCTGCTCCGAATACATCAAGCACCCCTAGCTGCCCGAAAGCACCTAGCGAGCCTAAAGAGTAGTCTTTGCTTGATGGTAGAAAGGAAAACCTATCAGAGTAAGATTCGATGAACATGTAGCATAGCGATCAGTAAAGAAGCTGCCATCTTTGTGAAATGGACAAGGATGGCAGCTTCGTTTGCTTCATGCATCATGCATTTGCTGTCTCGCGTTGAGCGCTCTGTCTCTTCAAGAAGACATTCGTGGTCAGAAGAGTGAAGCAGTTGGGACAGGATATGTCAGAAGGCGAGACAGGCTGCCCGCATTCAGGGCAGGTCGTTTCCGGTTCCAGATCAGCGGTTTCATCCAGATCCATACAGGCACCGCACATAACGCAGGGAATGCACATAGCAAGCCACCTTTCCAATGAACGTTCACACAGAGTATTCTCGATCGCGTTCGGCCGCTTCGATTTCCCGATCTTTGCCTCATTCTAGCAGAGAAGAAGGAACAAAGCGCAGGGCGTACGGGCAGGATTTGATGCAAGACGATCTAACCGCTTGATGCGACTTTCTCACGCTTTCTCCGTTGACGCTCTTTGGAAGGCGTCCTTTGGCATGCATCATTTGGTACATCGGCCGTATTCCCCTCCAACATCTTCTCGAAGTGATAACATGGTTCGGTTAGATTTGAAGGAGAAACCCCTGATGAAGCAAGAAAACATCCGCAATGTTGCAATTATCGCTCACGTTGACCACGGCAAGACCACGCTTGTCGACCGCCTGCTTTGGGCATCGCATGTGTTTCGTGAGAACCAGCAGGTGCAAGACCGCGTTCTCGACTCGAACGATCAGGAGCGCGAGCGCGGCATCACCATCTTGTCGAAGAACATCGCCATCACATATAAAGATGTGAAGATCAACATCATCGACACTCCCGGTCACGCTGATTTCGGCGGCGAGGTGGAGCGCGTTCTCAATATGGCCGATGGTGCGCTGCTTATTGTGGATGCCTACGAGGGACCTAAGCCGCAAACGCGATTCGTGCTTTCGCATGCGCTGCAGCGTGGGCTTCGCATCGTTGTGGTGGTTAACAAGATCGATCGTCCGAACGCCGATCCGGAAGGGGCGGTGGACAAGGTCTTCGATCTTATGGTCGAGCTTGGCGCAACGGATGAGCAGCTCGATTTCCCGGTGATCTACGCATCGGCCGTGAATGGCTATGCGCGCACAGAGCCGGATGACGGAAACATGGATATGATCCCGCTTCTCGACACCATTCTTGAAGAGATCCCTGCTCCGGAGGGCGATCCGGACGGCCCGATCGCGTTGCAGATCTGCACGGTCGATCACAGCAGTTATGAAGGACGCATCGGTGTTGGCAAGCTCGTCAGCGGAACGCTTCACGAAAAGGAGCAAGTGCTGGTCGTGAAGCCTGATGGAGAGCAGCGGCAGGCTCAAATCCGCAAGCTCTATACGTTCGAGAACCTTGGAAAGGTCGAGGTTCCGGAAGATGGTGCAGGTGATATCGTTGCTGTCATAGGCATCGAAGATGCGGATATCGGGGATATCATCACGAGCCCTGAGAATCCCGTGGAGATGGAGCCTATCGCGGTCGAAGAACCTACCATGGCGGTTGTTTTCGAGGCTTCGACCTCGCCACTTGTCGGACGTGAAGGCGATATCGTCGGTGGCCGCCAACTCAAAGAGCGCTTGCTTCGCGAAAAGGAGAGCAATATCTCCATGCGCATCAACGAGCTTGAGGACAAGAGCGGTATCGAAGTTGCAGGCCGAGGTGTTCTGCATCTGTCGGTTCTGATGGAGACGATGCGCCGCGAGGGATTCGAATTCCAGGTCGGGCGTCCGCAGGTCGTTTACAAGATCGACGAGTCAGGTAACAAGCTAGAGCCGATCGAAGAGGCTACCGTGGATGTGCCGAACGATTATGCCGGCAAGGCCATCGAGGTCATGGGAACGGCCGGCGGCATCATGGAGGATATGGCCTCCGACGAGGCTATGACGCACATCACGTTCAGCATTCCCACACGCGGCACCATGGGGTTGAAGACCCGCTTGCTGAATGCGACGCACGGCGAAGCCATGCTGTTCCATCATTTCAAGGAATACGGCCCATATTCGGGCGAGATGGCCGGCCGCAAGAACGGCGGCATGATAGCGATGTCAACGGGCAAAGCGGTCGCGTATGCGCTTGATACCCTGCAAGAACGCGGGCGCCTGTTCGTCGGTCCTGGCGATGAATGCTATGAGGGTATGATCGTGGGGGAATCCGCCAAAGAGGGCGATATGGTGGTGAACGTTGAGAAGACGAAGAACCTTGGGAATCAGCGTTCGAGCACTGCAGATAAGGCCATCCAGCTTACACCGCCGATAACATTCACGCTCGAGGAAGCGCTCGAGTATATCGAGGACGATGAGCTTGTCGAGATAACACCCGAATCGATTCGCCTGCGCAAGCGATTGCTCTCTGCCACGGATCGCAAGAAAGCCGCGAAGAAGTAATGCGAATAGGAGAGTTTCTACTTTTTGTGAATTAAGATATGGGAAGAGATCGTAGTGCAGATCTTTAGATCTGCTTATAGCATGTGTTTGTGAACTTGGTCGAAGGTATCCCTTTTCGCATTTGACATCTTTTTGCATGCATTTTGTCATCCTGAACCGAAGGTGAAAGATCTTTTTGTCATTCCGGAAATCTGTTAAGCAGCATTATTTCGATTTTGTGATTTCCTATGCAGGGTTTGTTCTCCTGCGTTAATATAGTTTGGACAAAATAGAAGCCGTTCCGCGCTCCGTATTCTCAATTCGGTTGCGACGGCAGATCAAGATCCATACAAGACAAGGAAACTGATGAAAACTTCATCCATCATAAAAACCGTCATCGGCTTTTCACTTTCCGCTGTTTGCGTTCTAGGCGTTGCCGGATGTTCAACCTCCACTGAAGAAAATGCTCCTGATGCCCTTCAGACAGATACCGGCCTGACCGGTGGGGTGGCTGCAACTGTTAACGGTACCGAGATCGAAGAAGACAAGGTAACGCGCTACATCAACAACTTCCGCATCCGCGGCGGGTATGAAACCGAAGAGGATTGGAAGAAATACCTTGAGGACAACAGCTATACGGTCGAGAGCATGCGTGATGAAGTGCTCGACACGCTCATCGATCAGGAGTTGGTGATTCAATGCGCCGATCAACGTGGCGTTACAGCAACCGATGAGGAGATCGACGGCTATGTGCAGGAAATGCGTTCGAACTATTCATCGGATGAGGCCTGGCAGACCGGTCTTGAAGGTGCCGGTTTCGACGACGAGAACGCTTATCGTGAAGCCCTTCGCTATTCCATTCTGAATAAGAAGCTGGAAGAGGGCTTTGATGCGGAAAACCAACCGACTGACGAAGAGCTGCTCACGCAGGCACAGTCGCAGATCACCACGTATGATGGTGCGAAGCGCTCTTCTCATATCCTTTTCGGGAAGGATGACAAAGAAACAGCGCAAAACGTTCTGGATCAGATCCGCAACGGCGAGATAGACTTTGCAGCTGCGGCTACCGAGTACTCAACCGACACTGGATCGGCTCAAAATGGTGGTGATGTGGGCTGGGATAAGCTCACAACGTTCGTTACCGAGTATCAAGAAGCGCTCGACAACATGAACGTCGGCGATGTCAGCGATCTTGTCGAGAGCGAATACGGTTATCACATAATCACCGTTACGGAGCAGTTCAATGCACCGGAAACCCTGACGAGCACCGATCAGGTTCCGGAGGCTTTCATGGAGCAGATCAAGTCGAGCATAACCAGCACCGGTTCTGATGAGGCAAAGGATGCATGGCTTGAGCAGATGCGCGAAACGAACGATGTGGTGATCAACCCGATGCCGGAGGGTCTGCCTTACTGGGTTCAGCTTGATGAACCGGAGGCTGAACAGGAACAGATCGACGAGCAGGCAGATGAAGCCTTGGCCGATGATGTTGCGGCAGAAGAGGCTCAGCTTACTGCAGATGGTGAAGGGGCAGAAGGTGCTGCGACGGATAGCTCTGCCGGTGTTGCTGCCACCAATCCGCTCGATACCGGAGCATCGAATTAAACGAACGATAGTGTAGTGGGCGGTTTTAACCGCCCACATGTGGCAGGATAAATCCTGTGGGCGGTTAAAACCGCCCACTACACATTGTGCTCACAGGGATTTGTCTTGACCGCCCTCATTGGAAAGAATCCTGAAGGGGATACTTTCGTCCTTTTGTGATACGCTGGGATCATCTTGGAAAGCTCGCCTGACATAACAGTGCCAAATATTGTGGAAATGCACGATGCGCAAGTTCGTCGCAGCGGCAAGACCATCCTCAAGGTTGATGAATTCAGCTTGGCATCTGGTGAATCGATAGCCATCCTCGGTCCAAATGGATCCGGCAAATCAACTTTCGTCGGCCTTATCACGCGCGAGGTATTTCCGCTTCATTGTGATGATCCGCCGGTGCTCTTCTGCGGAAGATCCAATACATCGCTCGAGGAGATGAAGCAGCAGATCGGATTCGTCTCATCGACCATGCAAAAGCAGATTGAGGTTCATCTTCCAGCGATCGAGATAGTTCAAGGTGGCCTTTTCGGGTCACTCGGCATCCCGAAGCGCTTCCAAGCAAGCGATGAAGATCATGTGCGGGCTATGGATATCATGCGTGAGCTAAATATCGAAGACATAGTTTATCGGGATATGAAAACGCTCTCCACCGGACAGGCAAGGCGCGTGCTCATCGCTCGTGCGCTCATACATGATCCGAAGGTGCTCGTGTTCGATGAGCCTACGACCGGGCTTGATCCTACGGGAATGTATTATGTACGCAAGGCCATGAGTGATATCGCTTCATCCGGCCGCTCGATCGTGCTCGTAACCCATTATCCTGAGGATATCGTTCCCGAAATAGAACGCGTTCTTCTGCTCAAAGACGGCGAGATCTTCGCAGATGGCGCAAGGGAGAACTTGTTGACCGGCGCTGTTTTGAGCGATCTTTTCGACATTCCAATGATCTAGGCATCGGTAAGAAATGAGATGTTTCACGAAGAAGATAGCCGCTGTTCTTGCGAGCATTGCGTTTATAGCTGTTGCTGGATCTGCCGGCTGCACGCTGAGCGGGTCTTTATCTGATCCAGGTGCCTCGTCTTCGTCGTCGGGAGTCTTAGAGAATGCGGACAACGGCGAAGCGGCTCTTTCACGATCCGGTGAAAATGCCGTAAGTGAAACCGCTTCTTATATTGGCACACAGCTTTTGGCCGACGCTGTTCCTGAATATTCCGGTGAAGCTTATATTGAAGTGGATGGCAACATGCCCGATTTCACCGAGGAGGATAAAGCTGTTCCCTATGGTACGGAGATCTACGGCAAACTCGATCAGCTAGGAAGATGTACAGGTGCATTTGCACTAGTGGGTCCAGAGACTTTGCCAACAGGCAAGCGAGGCAATATCAGCGATATAAAACCAAGCGGTTGGCGTCAGAATCTCGATCTGTATCCGCTGGGTCTTGATCATCTATACGAGCGCAGTCATCTGATAGCGCATAAGCTAACGGCCGAGGATGCTAACAAGGAGAACCTGATCACAGGAACGCATTATCTGAATCAGGGGGCGATGTCGCAGTTCGAGACCATAGTGGGAGATCACGTGAATGCGGCGGGCGGCCATGTTCTTATGCGGGTAACGCCTGTCTTCTTAGGTGATGAGCTGGTCGCGCGAGGGGTGCAAATGGAGGCTTATTCGCTGGAGGATGAAGGGGAGAGCGTTTCATTTAACGTGTATTGCTACAATGTGCAGCCTGGAGTTGAGATCGATTACGCAACAGGTGAATCGCGTTTGCTGTAGAGAAGGAACAGATCGGATATGCTTTTCGCTGGGCATTACGCAGTTTTCTGCTATACTATCGTACCGCTATTGATTTAGCGATTCGCTGAACGGAGAGGTGTCCGAGCTGGCCGAAGGAGCACGATTGGAAATCGTGTATGCGCCAAAAGCGTATCCAGGGTTCAAATCCCTGCCTCTCCGCCATTCTTTTTAGTATTTGGAGGGGTGGCAGAGCGGTTGAATGCGGCGGTCTCGAAAACCGTTTCACCGTTTATAGCGGTGACCAGGGTTCGAATCCCTGCCCCTCCGCCAGATAATCATTTCTGATCAAAAATGCTTTTTAGTGTTTATTCCCATCTTTCGCAGAGGATTCGAACCCTGTGAAGGCTGAACAGTCCAGTGGACTGTTCAGGCCCGAGTGGCGCGGAGCGCCGGGACGAGGGCTCCACGGATTTGCGAAGCAAATACGTGTCGAATCCCTGCCCCTCCGCCAGATAATCATTCACCAAAGAAATTTCCCTGTATATCAGGTATCATATAGCCAAATATATGGAACTTGATGTTATTTGTTTGATTGAAAGGATAGCCCGATGGCCGATCGCACAGTGGAGAACCCGGGTGTTGAAGTGCCGCAGATGCCGGAGATCTTGGAGCGCGTGCTTCTCTATGCTCTTGATGAGGGAAAGCAGAAGATGTTGAACGGTGAGGATGTCATTCCGTTCACCGCACTTGTTGTGAAGGATAGCGTTTTCATAGAGACGCATCCGGGAAACAACGCTGATGAATGCTACAACTTCGCCCAGCACACAGTTGAAGGAGCCCGCGGAGCGGCAGCTTATGCCTTCTGCTACGACGGCTATGTCGAAACGAATGAGGGCGTGAAGGATGCTCTCATCGCTGAAGGCGGAGTCCCCGGGGCGCCAACCGGATATGCGATAGGACTGCTCTACACCACCGATCCGACATCCGGAATCGTGTTCAACAACAATCCTTCGTATATCGGAGAGGCTCCCAATTTCATGGATCGTCTGAGGGATGCCACGGAATATACCGAAACGGAGATCGAGGCTAAATACCAGTAGCGTTCCAAGAACCCGATCGTGGATAAATAAATCGGGTTTCCACATATGAATATCGACTTGTTATCGACAGGCGGTTTTGCGAAGGCGAAGCCGCCTGTTCTGCTTCTTGTCATGCGATATCGAGCTTGTGCTAGATTTTTGCAAGAAATGCATAAGATCCGTGCCGATTTTGTGCACAACGGTACGTGCGTTCTTCTTGCTCGATCCTGATCCTGCAACATTAAAAAATGAAGTTAATGCAAGGTATTTGCAATGTTTTTGCCAGACCGCATCGTTACAGTTGGTTTAGGGCAAAGGTGAGGTCAAGGGATCTCCTCTCAAAATATCCCTAAAGGCCATGGCCTCATCGCCCTTCAAGGAGGAAGTGGTGAAAATGGAAATTTGTGAAATAAGGAGGCGCTACCCATGAAGTTCTGTTAAACTAAGCAAGTTGTCCTGCCTCGGAATCACACCTTACCGAGGCCGTTTAGTCCAGAGGAGGTGAGCTGATGAAGGCTTACGAACTATTGTTTTTTGTCGCTCCGACTATCGATGAAGAGTCTCGCGCAGGCGTTATGAAGCGTATCGAGACAACTATCACTGATGCAAAAGGTCAAGTCGATAACGTTGATGAATGGGGCAAGCGCAAACTCGCTTATGAGATCAATGGCTTAGCAGATGCTGATTACACTCTCATCGACTTCCATGCTGATCCTACAAGCATTGCCGAATTGGATCGTGTTCTTCGCATCAACGATGCAGTTGTGCGTCACATGATCGTTGCGCGTCCTGACAAAGATCAGGATTAAGTTTGACAGGATCGGTTTGCTCTCATTGTTCGCTCTTGTTGCTTGTAAGCATCACCAAAGAGCAAAATAAGGCAAATGGTTCGGATCATCAGTTTGATCGGTAATGTCAGTCGAAGTTGATCCCAGAACGAAGATCCTATTATGAGAAGAGGAAGTAAATGAGCATCAATCGAGTTGTTATAAGCGGAAACCTAACACGCGATCCGGAAGTCCGTACCACGCAGTCGGGAATGCCTGTTATGTCCATAGGTGTTGCAGTGAATGACCGCAGGCGCAACTCTCAGACCGGTGAGTGGGAAGACCACGCGAATTACATCGATTGCACCATGTTTGGCAACCGTGCGCAGAATGTGTCCCAGTATCTTTCCAAAGGCAGCAAAGTCACCCTTGAGGGCAAGCTTCGTTGGAGCCAATGGGAGAGAGACGGACAGAAAAGAAGCAAGATCGAAGTCATCATCGATGACATCGATTTCGGCGGTCGTGGCGGTGGCCAATCCCAAGGCGGTAATCAGATGCAGAACAACTCATATGGCGATGCTTCTGCATATAGCGCACCGCAGACTCCGGTCGTTGACACCACTTCCTCCGTGTACGACGAAGACATCCCATTCTAGGAAAGAACGAGGTTATTATGGCCGATTATGCAAGGCAGCCGCGTCGTAAGCAGTGCCAATTCTGCAAAGACGGCGTTGAGTTCGTCGATTACAAAGACACTCAGATGCTGCGTAAATACACCACTGATCGTGGCAAGATCAAGCCGCGCCGAGTAACCGGCGCGTGCAACCAGCACCAGCGCGACATCGCGCAGGCGATCAAAAGGGCTCGCACGATGGCTCTTATCCCGTATTCGGTTCCGGCCGTAAGTGGTCGTGGCGATCGTCGCCGCAACCGCTAGGGAGGTGCACCATGAAGGTTATTTTGCTTAAAGAGTTAAGAGGTCGCGGAGGCGAAGGCGATATCATCGAGGTAAGCCGTGGATTCGCAAACAATTACCTTCTAACTCAGGGTTATGCTGTTTTGGCTACTCCCGGTAACCTGAAGCAGCTGGAGCAGCGCAAGCGCAACATCGCTAAGCGCGAAGAGGTTCGCATCGCTGATGCCAACGCTTTGGTCGAGAAGCTCGACGGAGCAACCATCAAGGTGGATGCTCAGGTTGGTGAAGAAGGCCAGCTGTTCGGCTCTGTTACTTCACCTATGGTTGCCGATGCCATCCAAAAAGAGCTTGGCATCGAGATCGATCGCCGTCGCATCGAGCTTGGTAAGCCCATCAAGCAGGTGGGAACCTATCCGGTCGGCATCAATGTTTATCGTACGATCAAAGCTACCGTGAACGTAGTTGTTGAGGGCGATGATGTTGCTCAGGCTGAGGCTGCTGCAGATGCTGCAGGCGAGGCTGTGGCTGATGCGATCGAGGCAGAGGTCGAAGAGGCCGCTGCTGAGGCAGTTGCTGCTGAGGTTGCTGAAGAGGTAGAGGAAGCAGCCGAAAAGATTGAGGCGGATACAGAATAAAACTTAAGGTTTTGTTCTGTATCTCGTCCTGACGCTGCGGTTCCGTCGGGCACCTGCCCTTGCCCCTTGTTTTGGGCGCTTCGAGTGTGCTAACACACTCGGCCCAAAGGCGGGGCAATTGCAGGCACCGGTCGGAACCTCGCTGTCTTTACGGCTACCTGTTTCATTTTTTATTTTTATATTGAAAGACGAGCTACAGCTAAGTTCTTAATCTATGATGCAATTATAGAAATTGTTACTTGGGTCGAAATTACAATGCTTCGTTGAAGGGAACAGCATGCCGGCACAAAGCGATCGAACAAACAACAACACGGACAATCGTCCGGGCACTGATCGCAGCCAGCTTCCAAACGACATTGAAGCCGAGCAGGCTGTGTTGGCCACTTGCATGCTCAATTCCGATGCATGTGACGAGATCCTCATTTCCCTAAAGCCGGAAAACTTCTATCGCCCTGCACACAGGGTCATCTTCGAAGCCATCTACGAGATGTCCACTCAGGGCTTGACGCCCGATGTGATCTCCCTTGCCGACAAGCTTCAAGCGAAAGGCCAGTTGGAGGCTGCAGGTGACAGGATATATCTAGCGGATCTGAACGCCAACACGTTTGCGCTCACGAACTGGCAGCATCATATGGAGATCGTGAAGCGCACAGCTATTCAGCGCGAGCTCATCAAAGCAGCGGCTGAGATCAACGCTTTGGCATATGATGCTCCGGAAGATTTGAACGAAGTGGTCGATCAGGCCGAGCACACGCTTTTCAAGGTGACGGAGAAGCGCGTTTCATCTTCGTTCGAGAAGATGGACAAGCTTGTGAACGATGCATTCGATGAGCTTGCCAAGCTGGCATCGCGCGGCGGGAGTATCGTTGGTGTTCCCAGTGGTTTCACTGATGTGGATGATCTGTTCCATGGATTCCGTGGTGGCGACTTGGTCATACTTGCAGCTCGTCCAGGTGTAGGCAAAACCGCCTTCGCGCTGAATCTAGCCGTGAATGCTGCAAAATCCGGCACAGCGGTCGCGTTCTTCTCATTGGAAATGGGATCGAATCAGCTTGTTCAACGTATCCTTTGCTCGGAGGCGCGTGTCAGTTTGAGCAAGATCCGTTCCGGCAAGATCGCTGAGAGCGACTGGAGCGTCATCGCTGACGCATCGAACAGGCTTACCAATATAGAGATGTATATCGATGACACGCCGGGACTATCGATCATGGAAGCGCGTGCTAAGGCGCGCCGCGAACTGCGCCATGTGGTCGGTTCAGAGAAGAACGGCCTTATCATCGTTGATTATCTGCAGCTCATGCAGCCTCCTTATACCCGCAGAGACGGCAATCGTGCCGTCGAGGTTGGCGAGATCTCGCGCGGGCTTAAGATCCTTGCAAAGGAAATGAACATGCCGGTGTTGGCGCTTTCCCAGTTGTCCCGCGCTGTTGAGATGCGTGGCGGAAAGAAGCGCCCGCAGCTTTCCGACCTCCGTGAATCCGGCTCTATCGAACAGGACGCCGATATCGTTATGTTCATCGACCGATCGATGGATGAGGTTGAAGGCGAAAGCGCCGATAGACCAGATTTCCGTACAGCGGAGCTGATCGTGGCAAAGCACCGCAACGGCCCGACCAGAGACATCACGCTTTCTTTCGATCCTGAATATACGAAGTTCGGCAACTTCATCGATGACTCTTATCTAGGTGGGTACTAATTGGCGACTGACGAGAAAGAGCAGACGAAAGAATCTGCGAAAGAGACAGCGAAAGAAGCTATCAGTGAAGTCGCTGAAGACTCCGCTGCGCAGGCGATGCATGCGCTACCCGATCCGGCATCGCACACGGTCGGAGCGCTTCCCGATCCTTCGACGCGTGCTGACGAAGAGCGCATCATCATGGAGGTCACCCAACGCCTTGCTGAGGAGAACCGCATCCGGGTTCACTATTATGTGAAGATAGCCGTTTCGGTGTTCCTGTCCGCGCTCTTGCTGTCGTTCGGGATTCCTGTGTTCATGGCATCTCGGATGACCGGAAGCCTTTCATATACCGCTCTTGGAGTGGTTCTCATAGGATTCGGCTTCATCTTGATGGCGTCCGTCATCTTCTTGCTGTTCAAGCCGCCAAAGAGCCTTGGTGGAAAGAAATAGCGAACCGCAAAAAACATCGCCGAATACGTGCGAAATCATGCGTGCATTCATCTAGAATAGATTCATAATAACCAACCCATCGAAAGGATGCATCGCATGCCATCTACAGTGCTAGTCGGATGCCAGTGGGGCGATGAAGGCAAAGGCAAGATAACAGACCTCATCGCTAAGAAATTCGATTATGTTGTTCGTTATCAAGGGGGCAACAACGCAGGTCACACCGTTATCCATGGCGACACGAAATTGGCACTGCATCTTATGCCGTCGGGTGTTATGTACGATGATGCCGTTCCTGTGATAGGCAACGGAGTCGTGGTCGATCCCGGTGTTTTCGTCAAGGAGAAGGCGCTCCTCGAATCCGAGGGCATTTCGGTGAAGAATCTGAAGATCTCGTGCGATGCACACATCATCATGCCCTATCACAAGGTTCTCGATGGGGCGGAGGAAAAGCGTCTTGGAGAGAACCAGATCGGCACTACAAAACGCGGCATAGGCCCTTGCTATCAGGATAAAGCGGCGCGACGCGGCATTCGCGTGCAGGATCTTCTTGACGAGAAGATATTCAGGCTTAAAGTGGAAACGGCGCTGCAGCAGAAGAATCCGCTTCTTCAAAAGGTGTACGGCCTTCAGACCTTCACCGTCGAAGAGATCTGCGATGAGTACCTTCCATATGCCCGCATCATGAAACCGTACATGGCCGAGACAGCCATCCTGCTGAATGAGGCACTTGCGCAAGGCAAGAACATCCTGTTCGAAGGCGCTCAAGGAACCATGCTCGACATCGATCACGGCACTTATCCATATGTTACATCTTCCAGTTGCTGTGCCGGTGGGGCTTGCACAGGTTCCGGTGTCGGTCCGAAAGCGATCGACCGTGCGCTCGGCATCTGCAAGGCATATGTCACGCGCGTAGGCGGAGGTCCTTTCCCCACCGAGTTGAAGTTCCCGGAGGACGGCGGTACCGGTCAGGACGCCATCGATGGAGAGCTGCTTTGCAGCGAAGGCCATGAATATGGCGTCACCACAGGACGCAAGCGTCGTTGCGGCTGGTTCGATGCGGTTGTCGCACGTTATGCCGCCGCAGTGAACGGATTGACGGACATCGCGCTGACGAAGCTCGATGTGCTATCCGCCTTCGATACGATCAAGGTTTGCGTGGCCTACGAATACGAGGGCGAGCGCTATGAGCATTTCCCGCAGCAGCAATCGGTGCTGTTCCACGCCAAGCCGATCTATGAGGAGTTGCCCGGTTGGAAGGGCGAGGATATCTCAGGATGCCGCAGATATGAGGATTTGCCTGCTAACACTCGCGCGTATGTGGAATACCTCGAGGATATAACAGGCGTTCCGATGAGCATCGTTTCGGTCGGTGCCGATAGGGATGCCACCATTTTCCGTTCCGGCGACTGGGGTGAATAGAGGCACCATAGCGTGCATTTAGGACGTTCCTCGATGCACGCTTGAAGCAGGCCTAAAGGTCTGCACTAAGATCCCATCCGTAAGCACTTCGTAGCGCAGATCTTCAGATCTGCAATTACAACCCAATAGGTTCGTTTCCTATTGAGGTGCAGAGCTAATGAAAGCCAAGGAGGCAACATGAACATTCTCGTTTTGGGAAGCGGCGGCCGTGAGCACGCCATAACATGGGCGCTTGCGAAATCGCCGAGAACAGAGGCTCTCTACGTTGCTCCGGGAAACGGCGGCACCGAGGGCATCGCGCTTCAAAACGGCGCTACGTCCAACAATGTGCAGCTCGATCATATGAATGCCGATGCCGTTCTCGAATTCGTGAAGGAAAACGGTATCGACCTTGTGGTCATCGGGCCGGAAGCGCCGTTGGTAGCTGGCGTTGCGGATGTTTTGCGCCAAGCCGGGATCGCGGTCTATGGACCGAATGCAGCAGAGGCGCAGCTCGAGGGATCGAAGGCATACGCCAAAGGATTCATGGATGAGAACCACATTCCCACCGCGGCCTATGCTGCCTTTGATGAAGAGGCTCCTGCCATCGCATATGTCGAGGAACAGGGTGCGCCGATCGTCATCAAGGCCGATGGTCTTGCTGCAGGCAAAGGAGTGGTGGTAGCTGAAACGCTCGAAGATGCGAAATCGGCAGTCCATGCGTGCTTCGATGGAGCATTCGGCGACGCGGGATCATCGGTCGTGATAGAGGAATGCATGCGCGGCCCTGAGTGTTCGATGCTGTCGTTCGTTACGGGCGGCAAGAGCTTCCCGATGACGCCTTCTCAAGATCACAAGCGCGCTTATGACGGCGATACCGGACCGAACACAGGCGGCATGGGCGTGTATTCACCCGTTCCGATCGTTACGAACGATGAGATGGCAACCATGGTCAGCATCATGGATCAAGCAGCCGCGGCGGTTCCCGATTACAAGGGCACGCTCTATGGCGGATTTATGTTAACGCCTGCAGGTCCTAAGATCGTCGAGTTCAACGTCCGTTTTGGCGATCCCGAAACGCAGGTCGTGCTTCCGCGCCTTGAAACGGATCTGGTCGATGTTATGGAGGCTGTGGCTTGCGGGAATGCAGATGCTATAGATCTCGATTGGTCGGACAAGTGGGCGGTCTGCGTTGTTCTTGCAAGCGCAGGATATCCGGGTAGCTACGAAAAGGGCAAGGTCATATCGGGCGTTGAGGATGCAGATGCACTGGATGGCGTAACGGTGTTCCATGCTGGAACCGCACACGATCAGGATGGCAAGCTTGTGACGGCCGGCGGCCGAGTTTTGAATGTGGTTGCATTGGGCAACACTTTCGAGGAGGCTCGCGATAGAGCATACGAAGCATGCGATCTTATCGATTTCGAGGGAAAGCAGTTGCGCCACGATATCGGTCTAAAGGCGTTGCGCGGCAGGGATTCTTGGAAGTAGGCGCTTTGCGATGTTGTCCGAACGTCTTTTGACACTTGCAGTCCAAGAGTGCACCAAGCAATACCTCAAGCTTTCGCCGTGCGATGAAACGCGGATGCCAAAACCAGATCCCGGCAAGCATTACATGCTCTATATGCATGTGCCTTTCTGCGAGCGGCTTTGCCCGTATTGCTCGTTCAATCGATTCCCGTTCGCAGAGGACAGAGCGAAGCCGTATTTTGCCAACATGCGCAAAGAGATGAAGATGCTCGCCGATATCGGATACGATTTCGATAGCGTCTATATCGGCGGTGGCACTCCCACCATCATGATCGATGAGCTCTGCGAGACGATCGATCAGGCGCGCGATCTGTTCTCTATCCGAGAGGTTTCCTCAGAGACCAATCCGAATCATCTCATCCCAAGCTATCTCGAGAAGCTGAAGGGACGCGTTCAGCGGCTTAGCGTGGGCGTACAAAGCTTCGATGACGGGCTGCTGAAGCAGATGGATCGCTATGAAAAATACGGCTCGGGTGAAGAGATACTCGAGCGCATAGCCGAGGCCAGTCTGTATTTTGTGTCTATGAATGCGGATATGATATTCAATTTCCCGGCGCAGACCGAAGATATCCTGATCTCTGATATCGAGAAGGTGGTCGAATCCGGTGCTAGTCAAACCACGTTCTATCCGCTAATGGCATCACCCAGTGTGCAAAAGTCGCTGGCGAACACCGTGGGCAAAGTCGACTATACTCGCGAACAGCGCTTCTACGAGATCATCTGCGAATTGCTATTGGACACTGGGGCATTTGAGCTCGGAAGCGCTTGGACGTTCAATCGCGTCGGTGGGAATGCCGAGCGCAAGCAAGGTCCGCAGATGATCGATGAATACGTGGTGGACTATGAGGAGTACCCCGCTATCGGATCAGGTGGAATAACGTATCTTGGATCGAACCTTTACGTGAACACCTTCTCGGTTCGTGATTACAATGCGGCTATTGAGAGCGGATCGATGTCCATGATGGGCAAGGCGCAGTTCAGTCTGCGCGATCGTATGCGGTATCGGTTCATGATGCAACTCTTCGGGCTGCGCTTGGACAAGCGCGAGTTCGAGCGCGATTTCGGAATGAGCGTGGATCGCGGGCTTCCGGTTGAGATGGCGTTCATGCGCACATTCGGTGCGTTCGATGTCGATGACGATTTCGAGTTGACGTTATCCGCGAAGGGACGCTACCTCGTAGTGGTGATGATGCGGCAGTTCTTCATCGGAGTGAACAATCTTCGTGATCAGGCGCGTGCCGCTCTTACCGGCGAAGAACGTGAGTTATTATTTTCCGTGTGATCGGATTTATTGCATACATCCCGATAGGTTTGTTCATTGCGATGATGGTCATCGTTGCAATGATCGACCTGCGTAGGCGCAAGATCTACAATGCAGAGATCGTTGTGCTTCTGATGATCTGGGTTGTTTGGGCGATCATTGTGACAGCGTCTAGCCTTTCTGAAGGAATGTCTTTTCTTGAAGCGATAGGGATTCCTTTGATGCTGGATGACGTGAGCATCTTGGATGGTCTGTCAGCCGCTATCATATTCGGGATCGGGTCATTGCTCATAACGGTGGTCTTCGAGCGCGCGACCGGGCGTTTCGCTATGGGTGGCGGGGATATCAAGCTGCTGTTCGTTGTGGGATTGTTCCTCGGGATCGAAGGCGAGGCGATCGCGCTCTTGATCGCGTGCGGTGTGTTCGCCATCACAGGTCTGGTGATGCGCCGCTCGAAAGACGATGCCCTTCCTTTCGGACCATTCATCGCTGCAGGTTCCATCGTTGCATTGTTCTTGTGAGCAAAAGGTGCAAAAGGTGCAAAAGGGACGTTCCAAAACGCACATTATTTAAAATAATGTGCGTTTTGGAACGTCCCTTTTGCACACTAACAGCGGAAAAGCTCGGGA
>CAYXZC010000024.1:21608-25563 GCA_964469815.1 uncultured Eggerthellaceae bacterium
CAAAATGTTCAACTTGTTCAAACCGGGACTTAAAAACCCCAATTTTTTATAAAATTTTGTGGTTTTTGCCACGTCCCTTTTGCACACTACCAGCGGAAAAGCTCGGGAGCCTCGGCGGCAAGCGCACGTTTGCACTCTTCGAATCCTTGTTGGCATAGATCGAAGGCATCTCCGGTGAAATCGTTATGATAATAGGCGCTTATAGTGAAGGCAGTATCGATGTCCTTCATGGGCAGGATCTTCAGTGGACCATCGAACATGACCGCATTCATGTTGGAGACGAACGCTGCGCACTCCTCGGTTTGGATCTTCAGGTATAGAAGATCCATGTCCTGATAGATCTCCTCGCATTCGGCCAAGGTCTCATCATCGATCAGCGATCGTACATCCGGCCCCAGTCCGGCGGAGATATAGCTGTCGGGAACAAGTACTTTGTGATCCCGCAGATCGTCAAGGGAGATGCCGTCTTCAAAGCGAGCAAGAGGATGTGAGTGACTGCATGTGATTACGAAGCGATCGCGGTAGATCATCGTAGAGCGGTAATTTTGCGATAATGAACTGTCGACGTTGATTCCAAGAACCACATCGACACCATGTTCGTTCATAGCCTGACGCGCTTCTTGATAATTCATGCATTGGAGCGAGAGATTGATCTCAGGATATTCGGTTGTCATGTGCTTTACGAAACGGACAAGGAAAGGGCGCGCACCGTTTCTAAGATAGCCGATGCGCACGAGCTTGCTGGACGGTTGTGTCATGGCTCGCACCCGCTCTTTTGCCAAGTTCCAGCTTTTTAGCACTCCTTGAGCTTCCTGGTAAAAAACTTTTCCGGCTTCTGTGAGCTCGATTCCGCGTGCGCTGCGCTCGATCAATACAGCGCCGAGGGACTCTTCCAACGCTGCAAGATGTCGGCTGATCACTGACCGACTCACGAAGAAATGCTCGGCAGTCAATCGGAAATTGAGCGTGTTAGCCAGATAAACGAACTCATTCAGATAATCGAGATTCATATGATGCCTCGTTTGCCAGAGAAGTGGGTGGGCTTAGGGCGCGCTTTTGCGAAAAGCGATTTCAAGTATAAGGGATGTTTGTCGATCTCATGTGGGCGGTTAAAACCGCCCACTACACGGTAAGCACGGTAATGCATCCGGTTGGCGCGTAGTGGCAGGATTTATCCTGCCATATGTGGGCGGTTAAAACCGCCCACTACACAACAACTGGATACATTGTCATGTCCACCGTGTAGAAGGCGATCTTGATCGCCCTCATTACGCATTCAGGCTTGCATTTTGCAAAAAGGCTCCGCAAATGCGGAGCCTTACATCTAGGGTGTCGATTTTATGGTGTCGCGGTTATTGGACACCGCAAGAACCGTATACGACTACTTCTTGCTCTGTGCATCCTTCTTTGCATCATGCTTGATCTGAACATTGAGCATGATTCCGCCGCCAACCATCAACGCGATCATAGCGATCAATACCGCAAATTCCATGGTAGCCTCCTTCATTCCATGCCTCTATAGGCTTCGTTACTCTGAATTGTAAATGCAGTTTGAACTGGTAACTGTTGCATAAAACAGTCGGGTGTTGCGCATTTTGCAACAAAGGAGGGGGGAAGGAAGTATTTAAGGGAGAGAAGGATGTCTAAAGAGCCGCGAGACGCAGGTTGCATTTATCACATGGGGCGATAGGAAAAACTTGTAATTTGCAGTTACAAATTACACATAAAATTGTAATTATGGATTACAAATATTTAAGAAACTTGATAAAATTTTTGACAACCAAGCAAGTTTTTATATTTTCAAGGAGTGATGATGCCAAGCTATCCCGATTCGACGATCAGAATGTTATTCGAGGATTTCAAGAAGAACGTCCTTCCTGATATAGCGACCCATCTCATACGGCGCGATCTGTCTCTTGGTGCCACACCTGAACCAAAGATCGGCAACACCGTTAAAGTGATAACTGGCATTCGGAGATGCGGCAAGACTTTTCGTCTGTATCAAGAGATGCTCGATCTGATGAAAAACGGAGTTTCTCCGGATCGAATATGCTATATGAATTTCGATGATGACAGGTTACGACCCTATACGACCGGGCTTATAGGACATGTTCTAGAAGTATTCTATGAAATGAATCCGGATGCTCGAAAAGTTGGTGCGTATATCTTCTTCGATGAGATTCAGGATATAGATGACTGGGAAATAACGATGCGTCGAATCGTTGATACCGAGAAAGTGACGGCGTATATTACGGGTTCATCTTCGCAACTGCTGTCGGATGATATTGCAACGGAGTTTCGTGGCAGGTCGGTCTCATACGAACTTGCTCCGTTAAGCTTTCGTGAGTACTTGCGATTCAAGGGAATAGAATTTCCGAATGGAGAAGTTCCCAATGATAAAGAGAGCGCATCGCTTTTGAAGAGGGAGCTGAAGCTGTATCTTCCGCAAGGAGGATTTCCTGCAGCGATGAATATGGACGACATCGAACGCTCTCAACTTCTGCAGGGATATGCTCAGATGACAGTTTCGCGAGATGTAGTGGAGCGGATGGGCTTTTCCAATGCATATTACGCACGTGGTCTCGCCCGTACAGCAATAACTTCAAGCGCACGGGATGTTTCAATCAATCGATTGGATCATAAAGGACGCTCCTCCGGTTACACTCCGGGTCGCGAGCGCATAGGTGCGCTCTTAGATGCCTTCGACAGTGCACATCTTGTCTATGAAGTGTACGAGTTCTCATACTCCATACAGAAGATTCGAAAAGGTGGAGTGAAACTGTACGCGGTGGATCCTGGTTTGTATTGGGCTATGTCTCCAGCAACTGATGATGGACTGACATTCGCATTCGAAACGGCTGTTTATCTCGACTTGAGGAGGAGGCGGCAAACTGCTCGCTTAGGAGAAGTATCCATGTTGAAGCTGAAAAGCGGGCGAGAGGTCGATTTCATTTCCGGCGACGCAACATGCGACAGAGCAAGCATGTTGCTTCAGGCTTGTTTTGATATGTCAGATCAATCCACTTTTGAACGCGAAAGCCGCGCATTGATCGAGGCGATGGATTTGTTCGGACTCGAGGAGAGCTACATTGTAACCATGGATCAGGAGGAGGATATTTCTGTGTCCTCGGGCGTTATTCATGTGGTTCCTATGTGGAAGTGGCTTTTACGCCCATAAGCCCGGATTCAGGGTTCAAGTCCCCCTAACTACGTAAACAAAAAGACCCCTAAAACAGGGGTCTTTTAATTCATGGTGGTCGGAGGGGGACTTGAACCCTCGGCACGCGGATTTTCAGTCCGCTGCTCTACCAACTGAGCTACCCGACCGGAAATGCATCGCACGCATATGCGAAGCAAGTGTTTATTCTAACGGGGCTTGCGTATTCGTGCAAGCATTTTCTTCGGTCGATTCGCCCGGACGGCATTTGTACATTGATCACTTTCCTACTTTGCCATCGCCATCAAGATCCTTGCCGGTAACCTCTTCGGCCTTCGCCTTGATCGCATCGGCAGCTGCTCCGGCCTTCTTGCCGGCCTCATCGCCTGCCTTCTTTGCGGCGTCAACCACTTGGCCACCCTTTTCTTTGGCAGCATCGAAAGCCTGGCCGCCTTTTTCCTGAGCAACTTTCGCTGCATCACCCGCGGCTTTTTTGACCGCGTGACCTGTTCGGGTCAGATCGCCCTTAAGCTGGCTCAAGTCTTTTTTCAGATCCTCTGTAAGTGCCATTTCCAACATCTCCTTTCATAGTTGAAACTACCGAGTTATATAGCGATATAGCTATTAGTCTCAACTTGAGTGAATAGATATTAACCAGGTCATATAGCATTGGCACACGGGGATTGAAGATATTGACGATATGAAGAACAGCTGTAAGGCTCCCGTTATTTCAAGACGCAACGGTTCTTGCACAATAACGGACGAATCTCTTTTCCGATCCAAGGCACAGCTATAATG
>CAYXZC010000025.1:0-24791 GCA_964469815.1 uncultured Eggerthellaceae bacterium
GATAAGGCCGCCATCCATGAAGATCACGCGATCGGCCACCTCGCGCGCAAAGCCCATCTCGTGCGTTACCACGATCATGGTCATGCCCTCTTTCGCAAGCTCCTTCATGACACCCAGAACATCACGCACGAGCTCAGGATCGAGCGCACTCGTGGCCTCATCGAAGAGCATCACATGCGGGTTCATCGCAAGTGCACGTGCAATGGCCACACGCTGTTGCTGACCGCCGGAAAGCTCGGAGGGCTTATAATCGAGCCTCTCGCCGAGGCCTACCTTCTCAAGTTCCTCGATGGCAATCTTTTCCGCCTCTTCCTTGGAGCGCTTCAATACCTTGCGCTGCGCCAGCATCACGTTTCCCTTGGCATTCAAATGCGGGCACAGAATGAAGCCCTGGAACACCATTCCAACCTTAGCGCGGATGGCGTTGATATCGGCATCGGGTGCTGTTATCTCCTGATCCTCGAAGAATATCTTTCCCGATGTGGGCTGCTCCAGCAGATTGATGCAACGCAACATGGTGGATTTACCCGACCCTGAAGGGCCTAGAACCACGACCACTTCGCCTCTGTCAACTTCCAAATTAACATCGCGAAGCACCACGTTATCTCCAAAGGCCTTACGCAGGTTCTCTATCCTGATAACAGGCTCTTCGACCTTATCCTCAGCTACATCGATCTCTATCTCTTCAACAACTTCAATATCAGCCATTTCAATCCATCCTCTATCGCGTGGATCCCATCACGGTCGAGACGTTCTATCAACATCCAAGAACCAAGACATCAACCCTGCTTCACCGCTGTCTCGATGACAGGAATACCCGCTGATGCCGCAGACACGCCCACGACATCGATCTCCTCAAGATCTCCGGCCTTCGAACCTTCGATCTTATGCTTTCCCTTCTTCGAGCGGTCGTTGCGCCCGGAATCAAGACGTGCCTCGAGCATACCCACGAGCTTCGCAAGCGGAAGGGTTATCACCAGATAGAAGCAAGCTGCAACGATGTATGGAGTTATGGAACCTGTGGAGGCAACGATGGTCTTCGCGTACATGACAACCTCCATAACACCCACAGCAGCAAGCATGGACGTATCCTTGTAGAGCAGGATGAATTCGCTTGTCATGGTGGGGATGACGCGCTTTACGGTCTGCGGGATGATGACAAATATCATCGTTTGGAACCCGTTCATACCAAGCGATCTGGAGGCTTCGGTCTGCCCTTTCGGGATGGACTGGATGCCCGCACGGAATATCTCGCAAAGGTATGCCGCCGAATTCATCGAAAGGACGATAACGCCCAGCGGGAACGACGGTATCTGGATGCCTGCGAGCGGAAGCCCGAAGAACGCGATGTATATCTGCAAGAACAGCGGCGTTCCGCGAACGACGTTCACATATATCGAAGCGAGCCCGCGAAGAATCCTCAAACGAGCCATCCTCATGAGCGACAGGCAGAGCCCAAGCGGTATGGCGACCGGGAATGCCACGGCCACGATGCCGACCGCCATGAGGAATCCCTGAAAGACGATCGGGAAGCTATCGACGATGATCACTGGATTGAAGAACAGGCGCAGGAACTTGTTGGAATTCCATTCCTTCACCCAGTCCTGCTCCTCGAGCGAGCTTGTGATCTGATCGGTCACAGAAACACCTTGAACGGTGATGGGATCGATATCCTCTACAGGAAGCATGCTTCCATCCTCAAGGGTGTAATTGCCCGATATATCCATCTGTCCACCCGATACGGGAAACACAACGTCGTATATCTCGATGCGTACATAGCTTCCGGCTTTGAGCGGGGAATCGAATGTTGCGATGAGGGTCTCGCCATCGCTTGCGAATTCAGCTTCGATATTCTCTCGATCCATCATGTCCTTGCCCGAAAGCACGGTAACGCGCGTATCGGCTGTTCCGAAAGTCGTTCCGGGAGGAAACGTGAGGGATAGACCGGATAGGGATTCATCGGCATTGGCTTGCCCTTCCCATGTAACGCGGGTGCCAGTGCCGCCATAAACATCGGATCCGGTAGAGCCGTTAGGACGAGCCGAGCACTTCGCCGTATCCATCGCGAAGGCTGTTGAAGGCGCAAGGCATACGCCTAAGACGAGCAAGACCGCAAGCATCATAGCGACCACAGATAGCAGGCTCCGCCCGATTCGTGAGAGCATCATGCATCTGTGATCGTTATGGGCAGCATCGGATCGTTTAGACATGAGAATTGCACAGGGATCGTATTGGTTCATCGGATCTTCCTCATCGATAAAGACCAACCGACCTTCTCTCGAATATAAGAGAAGGTCGGTATGATCGAAAGCTTAGCCGGGTGATTAGATGTTGAACCACTTGGTCTTGAGATCATCGATGGTTCCATCGGCCTGGAGCTTCTCGAGAGCAGCGTTCACTGCCTCAAGAAGAGCAGGGTTGTCCTTGGAAACAACAGCCGCATACTCCTCGCCTGTAGCCTCACGGAGCACGATATGGATGTCAGGATAAGCCTCGCTTGTCATATCTGCAACGACTGCAAGGTTGGTGCAGACAGCAGTTGCCTGACCAGATTGGACAGCAGCGAAGCAGTCGGTGCTGTTGCCATAGCCCTGGATGGTCGCATTCGGGAAGTTCTCCTGTGCGAAGACCTCACCTGTGGTGCCGGTCTGGACAGCGATGGTCACATCGGCAGAGTTCAAAGCCTCAGCTGCGTTCTCTTCGGTGATCGTGGAGTTGTCCATCACAGCAACAGCCTGGTCGTCAACATAGTATGTTGCGGTGAAATCGATCTCCTTGGCGCGCTCAGGATCAACAGAGAATCCGGAAGCTCCGATATCGCCCTGGCCACCAGCGGTGATCGCAGGGATGATGGCATCGAACTGCAGCGGAACGACATTCAGAGTAAGACCCATCTCATCGGCGACAGCCTGGAAAAGATCCATCTCGAAGCCGACCTCTTCGCCATCGACAAGGTTCTCGAACGGCGGATAATCAGGCGATGTCACAACGGTCAGCTGACCATCGTTGAGAAGCACCATCTCGGTGGTCTCCTCAGCAGCGCTAGAGGACGCCGAAGATGAGCTTGCCTGCGAAGAGCAGCCGAACATGCCCAAGCTCAAAGCCATAAGGGCGCCTGCAGCAAAAGCTCCTGCCTTTTTCAGTTTCATATAAATCTCCTTTTCTTGATATTCCCTCCCTTAAAGGATGCTCCTTATTATCCCTTATAGTGGACGATAATTGAATATAAGATCTCCTTAGAGGGGAAATGTGCGAATTTGCGGCATTTTACACACAGGTAACGGTATACGACTTGTCCCGCGTTTAAAAAGATACGTAGTGCAGATCTTCAGATCTGCCTGATACAGGATGTGAGGTTGCAACAGGCAGACCTAAAGGTCTGCTCTACGATTCTTTTGACCTGACATGCAAAAATGCAAGTGGGTGTGCTTGAGTCGAGGTTAAGCCAAAGGAGTCGTGAGATCCACTCGTGGTGGTCTTCCACGAGTTAGCTCACGGCGACGACGCGTCGAGACGAAAGCACATCCACTTGCATTAGACGCGAGGAAATATAGGTTCATGACCTACGTTACGAGATCGTAGCAAGGCGGCTCTTGGCCTTATCCACCAAAGCCAGCTGTCCACCGTTTTGCACGACGAATTCCAGCGCGTTGCGCTCTGCGGCCTTATCCCCTGCACGGAAATACGCGATGGCGGCATCATATGAGAACTCCACCCTCACGCGCATCGGGTTATCCGTTGCGTTCACAACGGATTCATCGATCTTAGCACGCTCGGAGAAATCATCGCCCTGTCTGCTTTCGGTGGCCTTCTTCTGATTCTCCAGATACTGCCGACGCACGACCATGCTAGGCGATACCGAGTCCTTGCAATACCCAAGCCCTTCTTCTATAAGGGAAAGAGCCTCGGCCTCACTGTCGAGCTTCTCAGTCAAAGGAACGAGATTCACGAGTATCATGCATTTTGCTTCGGGCTTCTTCGCTGCCAACATGCTCTGCTTGATGCCTTTTGCGATATCGGATGCACGATCGGTCTGACCGTCATCCAGCAATGCCTGCGCGTAATAGCTCATGAACCACGCACCCGATTCGTTGCACGGAAAGCTGATAGCCTCAGCCAACGATGCCCCTTTGTCTATGAGCGCCTTGGGATCGCAATCAACGTTGTATAGCTCGAGCAGATGCTCCGTATCGGAATCCGCCTTTCGATTGAAGATGGAGAAACCGATCATCATGCCTACGAAGAAAAGGGCGAACATCAGCAGAAGGCCAGGGATGGAAGAGGCCATCATCTCGCCTGTGAACACAGGCCAAAGCGTAGAGACGATGACAGGCAGCGCAACAGCGATCACGCAAACGATTATCGTGTACTTCTTATAGTAAGGAAGCATCAGCACTCTCCTGATTCATCGATCGCCAATATGCCAGCAAGCCTAATCCTTAATCCCGTCGGAATTCCTGATCTGCTTGCGCTTGATCTTGCCACCTATCGTCTTGGGCAGATCATCAACAAATTCTACTATACGAGGGTATTTGTATGGTGCTGTAGTGTGTTTGACATGATCCTGTAATTCTTTGACCAGCTCATCTGAGGGCTCGTAACCTTGCGCCAAGATGATGGAAGCCTTGACGACCTTGCCTCGGATAGGATCGGGCGCCGCTGTGACCGCACACTCCACGACCGCGGGATGCTCGATGAGCGCGCTTTCCACCTCGAAAGGCCCTATGCGGTATCCGGAGCACTTGATGACATCATCGTTGCGTCCGACGAAGAAGCAATACCCATCAGAATCGCGCCATGCCATATCGTGAAGGTTGTAATAGTCACCACCGACCGCCTCTGCCGTATGGTCGGGATCTCCGAAGTAGCCGACGAAGAGCCCGGGAGGGTATGCCTCGCGCAAGCCGGTCACGCAGATAGCGCCCTCCTCGCCTTCTGCGACCTCTTCGCCCTCATCATCGAGAAGCTTGATATTGAGCAACGGTGATGGCTTTCCCATCGAACCCGGACGCGGCTCGATCCAAGGGAACGTTGCCAGGAGCACCGGCCCTTCCGTTTGCCCGAATCCCTCGCGAATCTTCTTTCCGGTGAGCTTTTCCCACTGAAGCGTGACCTCTGCATTGAGCGGCTCTCCTGCAGTGGCGAAATTCTCGATGCTGGACAGATCATAAGCGGAAACATCTTCCTGCAGCATGAACCTATACATCGTCGGCGGCGCACAGAAGGTGGTCAACTTGTAATCCTGCATCTTCTGCAACAGCTTCGTTGGAACGAACTTCTCCATATCGTAAGCGAAGATGGTGGCTCCCGCGATCCACTGACCGTAGATCTTGCCCCATCCGAATTTAGCCCACCCCGAATCGGTGACGCTCATATGCAGCTTGTCCTCTTGGACCTGCTGCCAATACTTTGCGGTGATTATATGCCCGAGCGGGTGCGCGAAGTTATGCTCGACCGCCTTCGGATTTCCTGTGGTGCCGCTCGTGAAGTAGATGAGCATGATATCCTTGCTGGTCACACCCTCATCACCCGTCGGTCTTTCGAACACATCCGATTCGCCCTCTATGAGCTCGTCGAACTGCTTCCAGCTTTCCCTGCGCCCGGCAACGACGACAACGTCCTTCACGCTAGGGCATTCAGGAAGCGCAAGCTCTACCTGCGTGCAGACGTAATCGTCATCCACGCACACGATGGACTTCACCCCTGCACTGTTGGCTCTGTAGATGACATCCTTCTTGGTAAGCTGCAAAGAGGCCGGGATGACAGATGCTCCAAGTTTGCAAAGCGCAGTGGCTACGATCCAATACTCGAAACGACGACGCAGGATGCACATGACAACATCGCCCTTCGATATACCCATGTGCTTGAAGGCGTTGGCAGCCTTGTTCGAAAGAAGGGATATGTCCTTGAAAGTGAAGACGCGCTCCTCGCCTGAATCATCGCACCAGACGAGCGCGCGTTTCTCGCTGTCGTATCTTGCCCATTCGTCTACGACATCGAAACCAAAATTGAATGCCTCGGGAACCTCGATGGTGAAGTTCTCCATGAAGTCCTCATAGCTATCGAATTCTATCCTCGGACAGTATTTCCTCAATACATGATCTGACATCTTGTTCCCGTCTAACTTGATCTTGTTCGCTCTTGGATCCGCCACCCTAGCCCTGCCGATGGCAATGCCCGATATAAACCCTCAATTCGTCATTCGGCGATTATGGTGATGAACTTCGCCGTCTTATCGCCATAGCACCTCTGTGCATGAGGCAGCTCAGGATTGAAGTAGATGCTGTCCCATTCGTTGAGTACCCATTCCCTATCCCCTATGGTCACGACGATGGAGCCTTCCACGACGAAGTTGAATTCCTGTCCCTTGTGCGTGATGAGCTCTGCCGGATCATCCGTTGGATCCAAGATGACCATCAGAGGCTGCATGATCTTATCGCGATAGCGCCATGCCATATCCTCGAAATGATATGCAGGATGGCGATCCACCACTTTGCCTTCCCCACGACGAACCACATGGTAGGTGTCGAGCTTGGCGGAAGTGCCGGTGAGGATCTCGGTCATATCGACGCCGAACCTATGCGACAGATGATAGACGACCGATATGGGGATATCGGCTCCATTCTCTTCCCACTCAGAGAGCGTGGCAACATCGACACCAAGATCGGCTGCCATATCCTCGATCGAGACATCGCATGCCTCGCGAAGCCCCTTTATCCTCTCACCGAGCTCTTTGAGCTCTTCCATCTTATGTCCTCCTATTGAAGCCGAGCTTGCAAGCCGGCTGTCACATCAAGCGTTGATACCCAGTTCGATGGCTGCCTTGTTCTTCTCGATAAGAGCGGATTTCCTGGGAGGCACGCATTTGTCTATGGCCTCATCGAGCGTCTTGCGCTCACAGAAGCGAAGGGCATCCCAAAGCTTGCCGACGAGCACTATGTTCGCAAGGCCTGCAAGGCCTTCCTCTTCCGCAAGGGACGTAGCCGGGATCGAGTAGGTCGTGATCCCGCTTCGATCCTTCAGATCCTTCACAAGGCCGCTATCCACGACGACGATGCCCCCATCGGCCACCTGATCGATGAAGCGATCATAGGAGGGCTGGTTCATGGCGATGAGCGCATCAGGGGTGGTAACGAGCGGGCTTCCGATGGGATCATCGGATAGCGTTACCGAGCAGTTGGCCGTACCACCACGCATCTCAGGCCCATACGAAGGAAGCCATGAAAGCTGCTTGTCCTCGATAAGGCCAGCGTAAGCTATCACCTTGCCTGCAAATAGAACACCTTGCCCACCGAAGCCGGCAAGTATCATCCGTGTATCCGACATGAGCCTATTCGCCTCCCTTCATGTGCTTCGAGACCATCGGGCAATCCTTGGCGCGCGCCGCAGCCGCCTCGGCCGCATTGGCGAATCCCTCGGCTTGCACATCCTTGTAGACACCTAGCGGGTAATATGTGAGCATGTTCTCGCGCAGCCAATCATATGCCTCGGTTGGGCTCATGCCCCAGTTAGTAGGACATGAGGCCACCACCTCGATGAGCGAATAGCCCACACCGTTGATCTGATTCTCGAAGGCGTGCTTGATCGCCTTCTTCGCGCGTCGGATGTTCTTCGGAGTATCGACCGTGACGCGCTCAAGATAGGCAACCCCATCAAGGGAGGATAGGAGCTCGCAAACACGTATCGGATAACCAGCTGTTTGCGGCTCGCGTCCATACGGGGATGTCTGAGTGACCTGAGAGGGCAATGAGGTCGGAGCCATCTGTCCTCCGGTCATGCCGTAGATAGCGTTGTTGATGAATATGACCGTTATATTCTCTCCGCGTGTGGCAGCATGGATGGTCTCCGCTATGCCGATGGAGGCCAGATCGCCATCTCCTTGGTAGGCGAAGACGACACCTTCCGGCAACACCCGCTTCACGGCGGTGGCAACAGCCGGAGCGCGCCCGTGGGATGCTTCGATCATGTCGCAGCCGAAGAAATCGTAGCACATGACCGAACAGCCGACCGGAGCCACACCAACGGTCTTATCCTCGACATCGAGCTCGTCTATGGTCTCTGCCACCAGACGCTGGACAACGCCGTGCGAGCATCCGGGACAGAAATTCGTAACGACCGGCAGGAGTGAATCCGGCCTTTCATAGACGACCTGCATGCCCTCTATCGGACGTGCGCCTTGGCGCTTATCGCAAGATGCATTCGTCATGCTATTCACCTGCTTTCTCATTGAGAGCGCGGATCTCATCGAGGACCTCATCGGGCGTAGGGATGACACCGCCGGTGCGTCCGAAGAATTCGACAGGCGCCGACCCGGCAACCGCCAAGCGGACATCCTCTATCATCTGACCCATGTTCATCTCTACGGTAAGGAACACCTTCGCCGAGCACTCCTCTATGGCTTCATAAGGATACGGCCAAAGGGTGATGGGTCGTATAAGGCCTGCTTTGATACCCTCTTCGCGAGCAGCGTTCACAGCGCTCCTAGCGATACGGGCGCAAGCCCCGAAAGCCACTACGCAAACATCCGCATCCTCTGTTCGATACGTCTCAACACGCTGCTCATCGCGCTTGATCATCTCGTATGTCTTGAAACGCTCGATGTTCTTCGCCTCATTGGCCTCAGCATCCAAGAACAGCGAGTTCACGATGTTGTGGGTACGCTTCCCCTTGTGCCCTACCGTAGCCCAAGGCTTGGCAGGAAGATCCTTAGGATCGATGGGTTCGGGCAAAACGACCGGCTCCATCATCTGACCGAGCATCCCGTCTGCCAGGATGACAACGGGCGTTCTGTATTTGTCGGCAACATCGAAGGCTTGATAGACCAGATCGGCCATCTCTTGAACCGTGGATGGCGCATATACCGGCATGTAGAAATCGCCGTGCCCCATAGCGCGAGTAGCTTGGAAGTAATCGCTTTGCGAGGGCTGGATGGAACCCAATCCCGGACCTCCGCGCTGCACGTTGATTATGACACCCGGAAGATCGGCACCCGCCATATACGAGATGCCTTCCGTCTTCAGGGATATGCCGGGGCTCGATGATGATGTCATCGCACGCGCACCGGCAGATGCGGCACCATATACCATGTTGATGGCAGCCACTTCGCTCTCGGCTTGCAGATACACGCCATCGCGCTTGGGCATCTGCTTGGCCATATAGGCCGCAAGCTCCGTCTGCGGGGTTATCGGATATCCGAAGAAGAACCGGCAACCCGCCCTCATGGCAGCCTCTGCCATGGCTTCGTTGCCCTTCATCAAGACCTTTTCCGCCATATCAGCGCACCTCCCTATAGACCGTGATCGCCACATCGGGACAGACCAGAGCGCACGTGGCGCATCCGGTGCAGGCATCCTCATCGATGCAGTGAGCCGGGTGATAGCCTTTGCTGGTGAACACATCCGCGTCCAGTTCAAGTATGTGGGCAGGGCAAACCTCTACGCAAAGGCCGCAACCTTTGCAGAAGCCCTCATCCACTATGACCTTACCTTTAGCCATTCTTCATTCCCCTTTTTTCCTTGCCACTACTTATCTCGAATATACCCAAATGGTCATAGACCGCGACCACGGATCGCAGCCTAAGCGATATGATAAGGTGATTGAATCGGTTGATTATACCAATCCTTCTGTGACCGTTGCTTCCTTATCACTCTCGCGTATAGCGACACGCCTTATCTTTCCGTTGACGGTTCTTGGAAGCTCGCTCACATAATCGATGATGCGCGGGTACTTGTAGGGTGCGGTCTGATCCTTGACCCATGCCTGCAGCTCATGCGTAAGGTCCTCTGTGCCCTCGAAGCCCTCGGCTAGAACGACCGTAGCCTTCACGGCAGATCCGCGAAGCTCATCGGGGACACCGGTTATGGCCACCTCGCGCACTGCAGGATGCTCCAGCATGACGCTCTCGATCTCGAACGGGCCTATACGGTATCCGCTCGACTTGATGACATCGTCGTTTCTGCCCACGTACCAGAAATAGCCGTCCTCATCGACCCATGCGGTATCGCCTGTGTGATACCAACCGTCATGCATGGCGGCTTTCGTCTTGTCCTCATCGCGATAGTACTCCATCATGATACCCGCCGGATGAGGGTCTATCCTAATGCAGATCTCCCCTGTCTCGCCCACATCGCAGCGCGAACCATCCTCGCGCATTATCATGACGTCATAAAGAGGAACCGGCTTTCCCATCGATCCCGGACGAGGAGTGGTGTTCGTAAGGTTGCCGATGGTGAGCGGCGTTTCGGTCTGTCCGAATCCCTCGAAGATCGTAAGACCGGTAGCTTCCTTCCAGAACTCGAACAGATCGGGGTTCAAAGCCTCTCCGGCCGTTACCGAATACTTCAGAGTGGAAAGATCGAATGCAGCCACATCCTCCTGCATCATCATGCGATACATCGTCGGAGGAGCGCAGAAAGTGGTTATCCCGTACTTTCCGATCAGATCGAGGATCTCAGCCGCATGGAAGCGATCGAAATCATACGTGAACACGCATGCCTCCATGATCCACTGGCCATAATACTTGCCCCATACAGCCTTTCCCCAACCGGTATCGGCGATCGAGAAATGGATGCCATCGGGATCCACATTATGCCAATGCTTTGCCGTTATAAGGTGGCCTAGCGAATACAGGCTATCGTGAAGGACCATCTTGGGGTTTCCGGATGTGCCGGAAGAGAAGTACATCAGCATGGGATCATGCGCGAGCGTGGGTTGGCGCTCCAGATCCTCGCTCGCATCGCGCACGCCTGTATTGAAGTCGCTCCAGCCCGCGCGAACAGCCGGAAGAGCGCACACGCCTTCTTCGCCAGAGAGCGCAGAGCCGATCCTCGTGCCGTCAGATGATCTGAACGCACCATCATCATCGGCCTCGGTAAGGCCGCCGCCTCCACCATTCACGAGTATGAGACCCTTCACGGTAGGGCATTCATCCACTACAGCATCGACGACATCCGCGATCTGCCCCACATCGGTGCTAACGACGTAATCTATGTCGGCCTCGTTCAGACGATAGGTCATGTCGTGCTCTTTCAGCATGAAAGTAGCAGGAACCATAACGGCACCGAGCTTCGCCAGCGCTGTTGCAACGAACCAGAACTGGTAATGCCTACGGAGGATGACAAGAACCTTATCCCCACGCTTCATGCCAAGATCCTTGAAATAGTTCGCCGTCTTATCCGACCATCTCTTCATATCGGCGAATGTGAAGATGTGCTCTTCGCCTTCCGGGTTCACCCAGATCATCGCCCGACGATCGGGATCGTTCACGGCTATGTCATCCACGATGTCGTAACCGAAGTTGTAATCATCTTCACAGTGCACATCGAATCTTGTCAGAACACCGTTGTCATCGTAGGCCTCATCGACATATCTAAGGTTGATGTTACGCATTGTCTTCCCCGCTTTTCCTCACAGATGAAACGAGCGATATCGCTCTATCGAATAGGTAATAAGGCTCTTATAAGGCGCCAGCAGCAAACATCCAGATAAAGCTACTGCGCCTAGATAATCTGCGTAGCGGATGGCTTGATGACGATGGCGATGAATGTGCATGGTTCACCGTCGATGGCTATCATGCCGTGCCCTCGAGACGAATCATACATCAGCATATCCCCCGGCTCGAGCTCTTCGATATGATCCTCATAGGCAAAGCGCATCTTGCCGGATATAACATAATCGATCTCTTGACCCTCATGATAGGAAAGATGTATCGGGCGATCCTGCTCTTCTGCAAGATATGGAGCGGTGACCAAGAAAGGCTCGGCCAGCTTGTTCTTGAAATGAGGCGCCTTGTGCAGATACTCGAATCCCGCACGGCGACGGATGGACAGACCATCGTTTGCTCTGGTGAGCGAATATCCGCGAAGATGCGGCGTTTCCCCGGTGAGGAGCTCAATCACATCCACGCCAAGCTTGTCAGCGCATTTGTATAGGAAGGTGAACGACAGATCCTCTTTTCCTGATTCCTGAGCTATATACTCTTCGACCGAGCGCCCTGTGGCCTGGGCCATATCCTCATATGTGAATTCCGAATCCTCACGCAACGCGCAGATACGGTCAGCAACTTCCTTTATGTTCGGTTCCATCCTAAATGCCTTCTTCGAGAACGACCAATACGGTGCAATTGATAGATGATAATCCAAAAATGTTACAACAATATTTCGAAAACGGACTATGAGACCCTTCGCAATGCGCAGCAAAAGTGCGAATCAGGCCCATGGGAGGCAAGCGAAGGCTGGAAGAACAGACCGCGCTTCGCGTCATCGCTTTCGTGATCGCGATCCCCGATGATCCCGTCGATGGGAACTATCCGAAAAGCCGAGCCGATATCGCTCTTCAAGAAGGATAGGATCGCCTGCTCGTTCTCTTCCGGCGCTATCGTGCACGTTGCATAGACGAGCACGCCGCCTTCTCTCACGACAGCCGCTGCAGATGCGAGCAGTCTGGAATCGAGCGCTGATGCCTCCTTTATGGAATCGGGTTCGATGCGCCAACGGATCTCTGGATGCCTGCGAAGCGTTCCTAGACCTGTGCACGGGCTGTCCAAGAACACGCAATCGAACCTCTTGTCCGGAAAGATGGTGGTAAGGTCAGTCGCATCGGCGCAAACAGCATCTCCAACATGGATGCCATAGCGATCGGCGCGCTCTTTCAATATGTCGATCTTGAATGGGATGTTATCGAGCGCGATGAAGTCCTTTGCCTGCGCACCGAGCATCCTGTACAGGTCGCTCTGCAAAAGGATGGTCTTCGTCGCACGACCGGCGCACAGTTCCAGAAACGACATCTTGTTGGCAATGCAAGCGTCGGAGGCGATAGGATGCGAATCCTTGAAAGATGCGACAGCCGCGCTCGATACGATGTGCGCGACCATCTGGGCAGAAGCATCGGAGACGCATATCCGTCCTTGCTCTATGGCTTTCAATATGAAGGGATCGGCTGCCGATCTGCGATCCTCCAGCTCAAAGCAACCCGGAACCTCGATACCATCCACAAAAACAGGTTGCATGGCAACACCGTGCTTTGCAGCCGCGTCCACAAGGTCTGCAGCACCTTCCTTCAAAGGATCGATCGCAACGTATACGACAGCCGGCTCGTTGGATGCCCTCATGAACGAGTGCGCTTCATCCTTCCCATAGACCGAGATAAGATATGCAACCAGCCATGCGGGAAAGCCTTCCTTCAGAGCAAGGGCATCGATGCTCGAGGCGGGATCTCCGAAAGGGAAGGCGCTTCTCATGGATATCACCTTGCGCAGGACATGGTTCGCAAGGCCTTTAGCCCTAGGCGCGATGCTGCCTACCAGCTCCACTCCTTGATCGACTGCCGCATGAGCCTGCTTATCAAGATAGATGATCTCGTAGATGGATATCCTGAGCGCGCATCGCACATCGCTCTTAACATCCTTTGGTGACTTCAGGCATCTGTCCAAGATGGTATCGAGCGAACCTTTCATGCTGACAACGCCTAGAACGAGCTTGGTCGCAAAGGCCTTATCGCTTTTGGGCATGTTCGATCGATCTATATCCTTGGCGATGACATCCTGTGCAAAGGCATCCCGATCATCTATGGTTCGCAATGCCCTGTAAGCTGCATGGCGAGCGGGAGACACCCTAGAGCGCATCAACGCCGCCCCATTTCGCATCACCTTCACGTACCGAGGGATTCCCTTGAGCAAAGGATGCGGCATCCATCGAAGCTTTTCCATCGGGTTTCACAGAAGATACCTCCACGATGCCCGATCTGCAGACCAGATAGAGCCTTTTTGCTCGGAACACCACATCACCCGCTGATAAGCCCGAAGGATCGATCGATCCATCTATATCATCGGCAACAGAGGCATCCAGAAGGGTCACCGCACGGCTTGCGATAACGCACTTGGATGGGTGCGCAGCACTCGATGCTCTGACACGGCGAACCACGTCCGCTGCATCCATATCAGGATCGACATTCAATTCGCCCTTCCCGATCTTCGAGGCATACGTGATGTCATCTTCATCCTGCGCCACCCAATGCGCACATCCATGTTCGATATGATCGAGCGCGGTGATCAGCGACACAGCGCCAAGGCTCGCAAGCTCGGATGTTAGGGTCGCAGAATCCATGTCCCCTACGGGGATGGAGCGACTGACGCAATAGTCGCCGGTGTCAAGCCCCTCTTCCATTCGCATTATGCACACCCCGGCACTCTCGTCTCCTGCAAGTATCGCGCGTTCGATGGGAGCAGCACCACGCCATCTGGGCAAAAGGGATGCATGCACGTTGATGCATCCATATCGGGGGATATCCAAAACCTCCTTCGGAAGTATCATCCCATAAGCAGCGACCACTATGGCATCAAGATCAAGGCTGCGAATATAGGCCTGCTCTGTCTCTTCTCGCAATGTTGTCGGAGTGCGCACCTCTATGCCGAGCGCGCAGGCCAAGTCCTTCACAGGAGTGGACACAAGATGCTTTCCTCGACCTCTGATAGCATCTGCTCGCGTATAGACCACGACGATATCGATGCTCTCGTGTATATCCTCCAAGATATCAGCCGCGAATTGCGGAGATCCCATGAAAGCGATCCGCATGAGCTTGCTCCCTCCTATTTGACCATGATGGAGGTGTCGCCCGGTTTAGCGCCGAGCTTTCGCGCCTGATCATATGCCTGGAGCGCTTTGAGCTTCACCTCGGGAAGGCAGCTCTCGAAGAGCGTCTTGCCATCAAGGTGATCGATCTCATGTTGAAGGCACCGACCCAACAGCTCATCGCCTTCGATCTCCCATTGCTCGCCATCCAGATCGTAATAGCTGACCCGCGCCCATGGCTGGCGCTTCACCGGCACGCTGATCCCCGGGCAAGAAAGGCAAGCCTCGGCATCGACCACAGGATCGCCCTTCAGCTCCTCCACCACAGGGTTGACGAGGAAGATAGGGTTCTTCGTGGATGTATCCTCGCCATCCCAATCAACATCGATGACGACCATCCTGGAATTGAGCCCTACCTGCGGAGCTGCGATGCCGCATCCGTTGTTGGAATACATGAGCTTGGCCATCTGCTTTGCGATGCGTATCAGGCTCTTATCACCCGGTGTGCACTCCTCGCAGACCGAGTTGAGTATCGGATTGGGTGATTCGACTATCTTCATCATTTCGCAATGCTCCTATTATCTGAGAACCGTTCGTTTTTCCAGAGTGCTATTTTGTATGCTCCGCCGACTTTTGTCCAGAGCCAGCGAAGCGAACTTGGACGATCAACGGGACATACGGGCATCGTTGAGGCGCGACTGAAGCCGTACGAGCCGGGCGAAAAGGCCATCGTCATCGGAGATCCCCTTCGCCTCAAGATCGGCCAGTGAGCTCTTCAAGCCCGCGATCTGCTCTTCCATATCCCCGATGGAAAGCTGCAAGGCAAGATAATCCATGATCTGGGTCGGTGAAGACCCCTCGGGCACGCTTGCACTCGTGAGCACGGAAGAGGCGCTTGGCTGCTTCATCACAGCGGCATCGATCATGTCCGTCGTCTTGGCGTTCAGGTTCGTTTCGAGCACCTCCAATATTGCAGATGCGATATCTGAATTAATCCTGTCATGCCAAGCGGTATTCTCAAGCGTCTCTGCACGGGCTATGGCCAGAAGCGGATTTTGAGCGCATAGGCTCAAGAATTCCCTTTCGCACCTGAGCCGATTCTGCTCAGATGTCGACAGCCGCACGCTCGGATCTTTCGCGGGACGTACGCGATCGTTGGTCGAGGTGGTTCGTTCATCCTCTTCGTAGCGTTTCGGAGAGCGCATGCGGGAGAGCTGATCGAGCACATCCTGCTCGCGCAGATGCAGCCTGCCGGCGATCTTCACCGCGTAATCCTTGGCAAGTATGGATGTCTTTATTGGTGCGAGTATCTCCAAAACATCGATGAGCGCTTTAGCGCGGCCTTCGGCAGAAGCAAGGTCGTGCTTGCCAAGACGGCGCTCTATCCCGAATGCGATGAGCGGGCTTGCGCCTTCAAGCTGCTCATGCATCGCCTCTGCCCCTCGTGCTGCTACGAATTCAGCAGGATCCATGTTGTCGGGAAGCGTGAGCGCGCATATCTCCAACCGGGATGTGCCCGATTCGGGCGTTATCGCATCGTCTATGAATTGCAAAGCCCGCTCAGTGGCTCGCTGACCTGCTTCATCGCCATCGAAGAGATAGATTATCCTCTTGCTGGCATGGCGCGACAGAAGGCGGATATGCTGGCGCGTTAGCGATGTTCCAAGCGTTGCCACAGCATTCTTTATACCTGCCTCATGCAACGCGATAACATCGGTATAGCCCTCGCACACTACAGCCACACCGGTGGATGCCATAGCTGCCTTGGCCTTGTCGATGCCATAGAGAACCTGGGATTTATGGAAGATGGGCGTCTCCTGCGAATTGAGGTACTTGGGCTGACCGTCCCCTATGATGCGGCCACCGAACGCTATGCATTCTCCATTGATATCGTTTATGGGAAACATGACCCGCTCATAGAACCTGTCCCTGAACTTGCCGCCGTTGCCTACGACCACATTCGCCTCAACCATCTCCGATGGCTTGAATCCAAGCGATGATAGATGGTTGAACAGCATATTGCGACCGGGCGCGAAGCCAAGCTGCCACATCTTCGGAATGCTTCCGCCAAGGTTTCGCCCCGAGAGGTACCTTCTGGCAGCATCGGCGCCATCGGATCTTCCGCGCATGAGCTGATTGTGGTAGAACTGAGCAGAGGCGATGCAGATATCGCGCAGGCGCTTCTTCTGCCCTTGGGAAACACCGCTGATATCCCCTTCTGCGATATCGATATGAGCCTTCTCGGCAAGTTCGCGCACAGCCTCGGGGAAGGTGATATCCTCCGACTTCATGAGATAGCCGAAGGCATCCCCGCCTTCTCCGCAACCGAAGCAATGCCAGAACTGCGAAGAAGCATCGACCTTGAACGATGGGGTCTTCTCGTT
Organism: uncultured Eggerthellaceae bacterium; assembly: GCA_964469815.1. Lineage (GTDB taxonomy): Bacteria > Actinomycetota > Coriobacteriia > Coriobacteriales > Eggerthellaceae > MGBC163016. The sequence goes on from CAYXZC010000025.1 coordinate 16,952, forward strand.
ATGGAAAGGACAGCATCCCCAGAATTCATGGCCACGCTGCTTCAAGGGAACACGCTCGGATACCAAAGCCACTAGATCGGTGGCTTCGCGAACCTTCTGGATATCGTCTTGACTTATTCCCCTGGGCAATGCTATATCCTTATCAAACGTTTGTTCTATCTTATCAGATAAGACGCATAAGATTCTATCACCATTGGAAAGCAGCATCGTTATCAGCCCAAGGCGTACTTTGATATCATGGAACGAACGATCCGACCGGCACATCCGACACATCGCAAGGACGCACCCAACATGGCAGAACTCACTGAACAGAATGCTTCGAACGAGACGAGCACGATAGGTTATCTGAACATCGATCCGGATATCGAAGCCGCCATCCGATCCGACAGGAGCAACGGCAAGCTCAACCCTTACAGGTTCGATGACTCGAATGTGCTGCGCCGAGAGGATCTTCAAAACGATCGAGCCACGCTCGCACGATCGACATTCACGCGCGATGTCGAGAAGATAATCAACGTACCTGCGTACAACAGGTATGCCGGCAAGACACAGGTCTTCTCCTTCGTCGAGAACGACGACATAACAAGGCGCGGACTGCACGTTCAGCTGGTTGACAGGGTCGCACGCGGGATAGGCAAGCTATTGGGGCTGAACGTCGACCTCATCGAAGCCATAGCGCTCGGACACGATGTTGGTCACACCCCCTTCGGACATGCCGGCGAGAACTTCCTCTCCGAGATATACCACGACAAGACCGGCCTTTACTTCAACCACAACGTCCATTCGGTTCGCGTGCTCGATGAGATATACCCTCGCAACCTATCGCTTCAGACGCTCGATGGGATACTTTGCCATAATGGTGAATTCGCCCAACAAGTGCTCGAGCGCTCGGATCTATCAACCTTCGAAGAGCTCGATGATCTGGTCGATAGATGCAACCGCGATGAGCAGACCATCGCTACGCTTCGACCCTCTACCTTGGAGGGATGTGTCGTGCGCCTCAGCGATATGATCGCCTATATCGGCAAGGATCGACAAGATGCGCTCGAAATGGGAGTGATCGATTCGCTGGACGTATTCGACAGCGATGTGATCGGCGTGAACAATGCCCAGATCATCAACAACATCACCGTTGATATCGTGAACAACAGTTACGGCAAGGATAGGATATCGATGAGCCGTGAGGTGTTCGATGACCTGAAGCTAGCAAAACGGCAGAACTACGAGATCATCTACGCTAACGAAGGACTGCGGCAGGACAACTCGAACGAGGTCGAAGAGATGTTCCAGAAGATGTACGACCATCTGCTAGCCGATCTTCTTTCCGGCAATGAGGAAACATCCATCTATCGCCATCACATCAAACAGCTTGCGAACAAGTCGCGCACGATAGACCCTGCAACGTATCTAGAACAAGAGCCCAACCGCATCGTAGTGGACTACATGGCATCCATGACCGACAAGTACTTCACCAACCTTTACAGCCATCTCTTCCCCGACAGTAAACCCGATATCGTCACGAAGGATTACTGCTCGAGCCTCAAGGTCTGATACCGAAACCGATCCCTTTCATATCATCTTCGATCCCGATCGATTTGACATGATTCATCGCGATGTCTATCATTGTCGCCACAACTGTTGTCTGGACAACATTATAACGATATCAGACCCAACGCGTTGGATCGATATCGTCATGCGGCTCGTTGTCTTGATGAGAAGGAGAGCATATGTTGATGGCTGATGCATCGGTGATAGTACGCAAGATGCGCGTATACGCTGATCGCTGCATGAATGGGGGCACCATCGGCTTTCCCGAGCGCTTGATCCTCATGTTCCTGAAGGCGCACGGGCCTTCGAACCAAGAATCGATATCAGAAGAGCTTCAGGTGGATAAAGGATCGATAGCAAGAACCATCTCCAAACTTGAGGAGAAAGGGCTCGTGTCACGCGAGGTCAATCCGAACAATAAGAGGGAAAAGCTCGTATCCCTGCTCCCAAGAGCCGAAGATGAACTGGATCAGATGCAGGATTCTTACCAACAGCTCGAGAAGACCATGTTCGAAGGTCTTACGGAAAGGGACATCGAGAAGACGAGCGAGTGCCTCTCGCGCATCGCAGCCAATCTGACAAGAGCAATAAAGGAGCAAGACGAATGAGATCGAGCGACACATCAGAACCGACCGATATCAAAGATGCCACGACGAGCGCGAGCACCCCTCGTGGAGAGCGCAAAGGATACGTGCTCGTAGCCGTACTGTACCTATTGGGATTGTGCATGGGCGCTCTTGACATGAGCATCGTCAATCCCGCACGCACGGTCATCCAGAACTCCTTGAGCATCGATGACTCTCTGGGTGTTTGGATCTTGACGATATACACGCTAGCCTATGCGGTCTCCATCCCGATCATGGGAAAGCTCGCGGATAGGCATGGCCGCAAGCTCATCTATCTGCTATGCATATTCCTCTTCGGTACCGGATCTGCCCTATGCGGGCTGGCACAGGACCTTGGGAGCTTCGAGCTATTGATCGGCGCGCGTGTGATACAGGCGCTCGGCGGCGGCGGGATCATGCCCGTTGCAACAGCAGAGATCGGCACAGCATTCCCGGAAGAGAAACGCGGGATGGCTCTTGGTATCGTCGGCATGATATATGGCATGGCGAGCATCTTCGGCCCGTCCATAGGAAGCCTCATCCTCGATATCTTCGGTCAGGATCAATGGCAGTACATCTTCTATGTGAACATCCCCATCTGCCTGATCGTCTTGATCATCGGTATCATCAAGCTTCCTGATTCAAGAGAGGACGAAGTCAAACCGATAGATGGACTGGGGATCATGCTGCTCACGCTCATGACGCTCAGCCTGATGATCGGGCTCAAGAACATCAACTTCTTCGAATTCGTAGAGTCTGTGAGCTCGCTTGACGTGTGGCCTTACCTGGTGGCGTTCATCGTGTTGGTTCCGCTGTTCATCGTGCGCGAGCGCCACGCAGCAGATCCGATACTCAGCCTTAGGTACTTCACCGACATCAACATCCTCATAACGCTGCTCTGCGCGATCCTCTCAGGCATCATAATGATGGGCACCATCTTCTATCCGCAATTCTGCGAGAATGCCCTGTTCCTGAAATCGGGATCCGGCGGCTATCTAATCGCATTGCTAGGACTGGGAAGCGGTGTTGGTGCCATGACATCGGGTAAGCTGATCGACAGATTCGGTGTGCGCCCGGTGCTCGCGGTCGGCTTCATCGGTGCCATGGCAGGGTCGCTTTTCATGGCGTTCGTCGCATGCACATGGCCAAACGTCGTAACGGTTTGCACCACGCTCATCCTGACCGGGCTCGGGCTCGGTTTCACCATGGGCGCACCCTTGAACTACATGATGCTGCAGAATACCACGGACGCGGAATCGAATTCCGCGCTTGCAACACTATCGCTGGTGCGATCGATAGGAACCGCTGTGGCACCATCGATCATGGTCGCGTTCATCGTGCATGCGAGCATGTTCATGCAAGACAACCTGATGGAGGCTATGCCGGATGAGGTCTCGGTATCTCCCCTTCCCTATGCGGAGGAGATCGACCAGAAGATCGAAGATATAAGATCGACGGAGCAAGGTGCGAAGATGCTCGAAGGGATCAACATACCTTCTTTGAGCGATATGACCCATATCGAGATGGATATGTCGGATACCGGCAAAACGAATGGCTCTGTCGAGGTCAGCCCTGAAGCGCTACAAGAGCTTCAGGATTCGGATGTGACCACGATCGTTTCCGCATGCAAGACGATGAGCTTCGACATGTTCTCGCAGCTGAAGCCCGAACTGATAGAGGAAGCACAAGACGGCCTCTCACAGGGGATAACTTCGATGCAGGAGAGCTTGGATGAGATGGATGCATCGCTCTTGCAGATGAAGCAGATGCAAGCCGGTAGCGGACATGCCGGGATGACCATGGGTGCGAACCCAGAAGCGAATATGGGAGCTGGAGCGACCCCGAGCATGGATGCGGCCATCGGGCAGCTTGGCGGCGCACGCGATGAGCTTGCCGAGACCATCTCTCAGCTGAAGGAAGCGCGCGATACGATACCCGCGCTCTTCGACGAGGCTGAGGCCAATTACGCCAAGGCCATCGACGATGATGCGGCATCCATACAGGCCACCTACCAGCAGACGCTCGATGATGGCTTCAGGAACATGGCGATATTCGTATCGTTCTGTGCCCTTATAGGCGCATTGCTGCTACTGCCCTACAAGGAGATAAGGCCGGCTCGAACCAAAGCCGAAACAAAAGGCGAGACCGAAGCGCAAGGCGAAAGCGAAGCAGAGAGCAAGGCCAAAGAGGAATAGCGCACAGCCTTATTTCTTCTTGGAGGCTTTGCGCGTGCGAGAGCGAGGCTTCGCCTTCTTCTCCTTTTCCTCCTCTTTGCCCGGGCAATCGAAGTTCGGGCAAAGCTTCCATGGCCTGTTGTTGTTGGTTATGATCACCATCGGAGCGCCGCAGTGCTCGCATGTCTCTTCGGTCGGTGTTATATCTCCGTATTGAGGAAGAGGATAGCGCGTTTGGCATTCATCGAAGTTCTCGCAAGTGACCGAACGCTTCAATGTCTTGGGATTGCGCCTAGCTACGAGCTTGGAATCCTTTCCTGCCGCAGCGCACACGGGGCACTTGCCCACCACCACATCATCTTCCTGATTGGTGACGCAATTGGGATCGATGCAGATGGTGCGAGGCTTCGAACGAAACGCCGTCACCTTCACCTGCGGCATCCCGCATTCAGGACATGGCTCTTCGAGCGCCTCGACGCGGCCTTTGGGCAATGGGTATGTAACATCGCACTCAGGCCAACCTGAGCATCCTATGAACATGGATTTCGTCTTGCTGGAAGCGCGCAATTGAAGATCCTTGCCGCATTTGGGGCATTTCCCGACATACGCATCGGCAGCAACAGCATCCCCTAGAGCCTCTGCCACCTCATCTGAATGCGGGATCAGTTCCTGCAATTCCTTCGAAAGGAGCTCGCGCGAATCCATCACGACATGCTCTTTGGTGTCCTTGCCCTCTGCGATGTTGTCCATGCCGCGCTCAAGCTCGGCTGTCATCTCAGGATGGGTTATATGGGGCGCGAACTTATCCAGCGCCTCGATCACCGCGATCCCCAGCTTCGTAGGCTCTATCGGCTCGTTCACTATGTATTTCACCTGATAGAGGCGTTCGATGATCGAATGTCGCGTAGATTTCGTGCCTAGACCCAAGCGCTCCATCTCCTGGATCAGCTTTCCAGGGCTGTATCGCGCAGGGGGTTTGGTCTGATCCTTCGTGCAAGTACAGCCATTGAAGGCGATGCATTGCCCATCCTGCATCGTCGGGAGCGTCTCATCCTTCTTAAGGCCGTATTGGTATATCTCGCGAAAACCCGGCTTCACCAGCACATCGCCTTTAGCGATGAACTCATGCCCGCAGATATCTATGGAGACCTTCGTACCCTCCACAACGGCATCTTGCGACAGCGTGGCCAAGAATCTCCTGGCGATCAGATTGTAGAGCTTATACTCCGATGCATTCATATCGTCCGGCGTTGCCACAGCCGTAGGATAGATCGGCGGATGGTCGGTCGTCTCCTTCTTGCCGCGGGTGGCTTTCATGTCATTCGACCCGAGCAGCTTCGCACAATACGGCGCATAAGCCGGATTCTTCGAGAGCATCTTCACAAGATCGCGCAGATCGAGCGTCTTAGGATATACGGTGTTATCGACCCTAGGATATGAGATGTATCCGGCCATATAGAGGCTCTCGGCCATCCTCATGCAACGCGCCGGCGAGATACCCTCTGAAGAGGCAGCCGCCATGAGCGATGTCGTGTTGAAGGGAGTTGGAGCGCTGAGCGTGCGCTTCTTCTTCTCGATAGCCTTTATCTGCCCGTGATCGGCTCCCTTAACATCGCTCATCACCTCTTCGGCCAACTTGGCCTCCTTGATGCGCGCCTGATGATAGCTCGCCGTGAAGCAAGAATCCCCATCCCCGGAGGTCGGACCTGTCTGCGTCGAAGCATCCAGATCGGCCTTTATCGTCCAGTAATCCTCCGGAACGAACGCCATGCGCTCGCGCTCCTTCTCGACGATAAGCGCCAAAGTGGGAGTCTGCACGCGTCCTGACGAGCGGACATTGCCATAGCCGGCGAACTTCACCAATGTGAGGTAACGAGTAAGCGCCGCACCCCAGATAAGATCGATATCCTGACGGGTGGAACCTGCATCGACCAGATTGTCATCCATCGTGACGAGATTATCGAACGCATGCGTGATCTCGGGTTTCGTGAAGGAAGAATAGCGCGCCCTGGATACAGGTGCCGTCGTGTTCTCCTGCCTGCAGCAACGAAGCGCATCCGCACCGATGAGCTCGCCTTCGCGATCGAAGTCCGTGGCTATTATGATCGAATCGGCCTTCTTCGCAAGATTCTTCAACGAACGGATGATGTCCTTTTCCTTGGGAAGCTTCTCGATGGGCGCGAACGTAAGATAGGGCAAAGCCTCCATCTTCCAGCCTTTAAGATCGACACCGTTCTCGATGAACGGTTTCTTCTTCTTGAAAGGCGGCCTGGGCAGGCTTGCAGGAACATCGGCCTTCACCTCTTCGCCTTCGGCTGTGACACCGACCCAACCGCCACGCTTCTTGTAGATCATCGTGGGCGTGAAATCAGGTGCGAGGATATGGCCGCGAAGCCCGATCGTCACCCACTCCTCACCATCGTGCTCGAATCTGTAAACGGTCGTATGGAACACCTTGTCCTCTTTAGGAGAACCTTTGGCAAGAAGCGTTGCGATCTGCTTTGCTGCATCGTTTTTCTCAGTGACTACTAACTTCAAGTGAATCTTTCCTTATCGATCGAGCAGGAACATCGACTGCATCGTTTTTAATGCGTAAGAATACACGATATGAGCCATCGGCATCAACAGGAAGACGAGCCTACCACGAAACCGAGCACGACCGCCCGCTAGAGGCTTCGCACATGAGCCCGACATGATCCGCCGGATCGCCGACGAGAGCATACAGATCCGATCGATGGATCATTTGTATTGGCTCTCATGCTTCTTGAAGAAATCGAACCTGGGCGGAAGCTCATGGATCTTATGCCGCTCCTCATCGATCTCGAGCCCATGGCACAGCTCGCGCATGTTGTCGAAATCGAAGCTCCAGTTGAAGAATTCACAGGGATCGAAATCCAAGTACTCGCAGATGAGCTCCGATCCTTTGGGCACGATCGGATGCATCAAAAGAGTGGAGATGCGAAGCAGATAGAAGGTGTCTATGAGAACCTGGCGATGATCATCCGATATGGAGATGGGTTCATCTGCGGTGCCATCTTCAGCGGAAGGATAGGCATCGTTGATGCGTTTGATGTTATCTGCCCAGTACTTGTTCGCATACCTGATGAAAGAATCGCAAAGCTGCATGACCGAATGCAATTCCACCTTGTGCATGAGGGACTCATACTCCAAGAGCGTATCCTTGGATCGATCCACAACATCGCCTGAAACATCACCCAACGGCATGTAGCCTTCGAAGTTCTTCTGCGCCTCGTAGAAGCAGCTTCGGGCAAGACGGTTATAGACGTTCGTAAGAAGAGCGCCCTCTTTCAAGACCGGGTCAGCGATGCGATTATCCTGCTTTTGGTCCTCGTCAAGCGCTGGATCGAACGGCTTGGGCTTGAAGCCGACCGAACGCTGATCCAGGCCGAGAGCTATGAAATGAGCCCTCAGCTGCTCGACGGTGTAATGCTCTAACAACTGCGAGCCTGTAGGAGGCTTAACGCTTCCGGAAGACGATGCCTTCGTCTTCCC
>CAYXZC010000026.1:0-24765 GCA_964469815.1 uncultured Eggerthellaceae bacterium
GCTTCGTCTTAGAAGCAGCATCCTCGGTCTTCTTGGAGGAGCTCTTCTTTGAAGATGAGGTATTCTTTTCCTGTTTGGTTTTGGACTTCTTTGCTTCGGTCTTATCAGGTTTCTCTTCGGAAGCTTCTTTGACATTCTTCTTGTTCTCAGTAGCTTTTGGCACTAGTGATTCCTTTCGCCAGAAACCTTATTTAGATATAGCTTCGCCATAATAGGCACAAATACGCGAACTCATAGAATACAACCATTCGATGCGGAATTCAAGCATTTTTTATAAAAGATCCAGTGGATCAACATCGATGGCAACGTTTACGAACTTGTCCGTTGCTCGATCCTTGAACACATCGTTCAGGAAACCTGAGACATCCTCATCGATGGGGGCTTTCATGACGATATGCCACCTGTAATCGTTCCTTATCCTTTCGAATGCGCATGGGGTTGGCGCAAGCAACTCCCAATCCCTTTTGCCGTTATCATCCATCCTTTCCTGCAAAGCATTATGGATATCGTATATGACGCGTTTCACTTGCGGGAGCTGACGACCCCAGACGATCAGATTGACCATGCGGACATAAGGCGGAAAGCCCAAGACCTTGCGTTTTGGAAGCTCGCTTCGAAGGAACATATCACGATCATAGGCAGATGCCGCCTTGATGGCGATGCTGTCAGCCTCATATGTCTGCACATAGACCTTCCCCTCGAGCTCGGCGCGTCCCGCACGGCCTGCGACCTGTTCGATCAGATCGAAGGTGCGCTCAGAGGCTCTGAAGTCAGGAAGATGCAGCTGCGTGTCGGCATTTATCACGCCGACGAGCGTCACATCATCAAAATCGAGGCCTTTCGCGATCATCTGCGTGCCAAGAAGAACAGCGCTATTGGCGGATACGAATTGCTCGAGGAGCTTTTGATGCGCACCCTTCGCTGCGGTGGTATCCGCGTCCATTCGAACCACAATGGCCTCAGACAAGCTGATGCTCTCCCCATCGTCTGGATGGTCATCTTCAGTGTGACCATAGGTTCGTCCTGTGCTTTCGCGATCATCTTGCCCGTCGAGCCTCACTATACCGTTCTCCACAGTGATGTTAGGTACCCCATCTTCGATCGGAGTCGCGGCTTTGGGCAACACGATAGCCGGATCGACCGAATCCTCTGAAACCAGCAGCGCCTTCAATTCGTCCTCGACACGCTGCGTTCCTATCCCGAACTTCTTCAGATAAGGGCTCTTGCAAGACGGACATACCGGAGGGCAGGCGATCTCCGACCCGCAATGATGGCATATGAGCTTGTTGCCTCGCTCGTGATAGGTGAGCGTTGTGGAGCAGTTCCTGCATTCAGGGACGAATCCGCAATCGCGACAGAGCAGGAACTTCGCGAAACCCCGTTGATTCAGCAGCAGCACGGCTTTGTGACCGGCCTTGAGCTCGGTCTTCAGGGCCTCTTCGAGCCTGTGTGAGAACACCGATCGCTTTCCGGATCTGAACGATTCAGCCATATCAACGATCTCGATCTTCGGGAGATGCTTTCCGTTCGCACGCTCATGAAGTTTCACATGATGCCAATCATCGAGCGTGTTGGCCTTGTATAGCGCCTCTATCGACGGGGTGGCAGAACCCAGTATGAGCGTTGCGCTCTCGTGCTTTGCAAGCCAGAAAGCCACATCGCGCGAAACGTATCGCGGCGCACTCTCCTGCTTGTAGGTGCTCTCATGCTCCTCATCGATGACTATGAGCCCGAGATCTTTCACAGGTGCGAAAAGAGCACTTCTAGCACCGATGACCACCCTGCAGCTGCCGCTCCTTATGAGATCCCACTGGTCGAAGCGCTCACCATGGCTCATACGCGAATGCAAAAGAGCTACGGTGTCGCCGAAACGGGATCGGAATCGCGCCAAGGTCTGCGGCGTTAGTGATATCTCCGGAACAAGGACGATCGCGCTTCTTCCCTCTTCGAGAACACGCGCTATCGCTTGGATGTAGATCTCGGTCTTTCCCGATCCCGTTATACCATCGATGAGCACGACCTCGCCTGACCCGGAATCCATGGCATGATTCACCACCTCCATGGCCTTTTCCTGAGATGGCGTCAGATGCTTGGGCGCGTGATCCTTGAAGACGGAAGGAGCATCCCCTTGCTTCGCATCCACACGGAGCTTACGCTTGCTCTCGACCTTTATGACTTTCTTCTTCTCGAGCGATTTGATGGTCGATGCGACATTCCCGTAAAGAAGGGATAGCTCGCTTTGCAGCACATCACCCTCTTTGAGGGTATCGATTATGGCGATCTGCCTTACAGCATTCGGCTTGGGCGTGAAGCTATCGAAGTTATCGCCTTTGCTTATCAGCTTCTCCTGCACCTCTTTGATGTCAGGATGCTCTATCCGCCATTTGCCGTCCCTGCCCTTTACAGCCTTGGGTATAGCACCGGGAGGCGTGAAAAGCCTGACGGACAGGCTCAATGGGGCAACGTATCTATACGATATGAAACGGGCGCACTGGGCACCCGTTTCGTTGAAATACGGCTTCGTGAGCACGGTTTCGATCTCTTTTGCTTTCGCCGGCGGCTCGCCATCGAACAGACCGACCACGAACCCCACCGCTTTGCGGGATCCGAACGACACCTCAACGGCACAACCGACCTCTATATCCTCAGCAAGGCTGCCTACGATGTAGGTATATGCGCTTGAGAGCGATTTGGTCTGGATATCCAGTACAACATGCGCAAGGAGCATCTATATACCGCACGCTGCCTTGAGTTGATCCACCTTATCGGTTCTCTCCCAAGTGAACTCGGGCAGTTCACGACCGAAGTGACCATAGTTGGAGGTCAGACGGTATATCGGACGGCGAAGATCCAGATTGTCGATGATGGCTCCCGGGCGAAGGTCGAAGACATCCTTTATTGCGCGCTCTATATCGGATTCGGGAACGTGGTTCGTTCCGAAGGTTTCCACCATTATGGATACCGGTTCGGCCACGCCGATAGCGTATGCGATCTGCACCTCGCACTTATCGGCAAGACCTGCCGCCACGACGTTCTTCGCGACCCAACGTGCCGCATATGCAGCAGAGCGATCCACCTTGGTCGGGTCTTTCCCGGAGAAGGCACCGCCGCCATGACGACCCATCCCGCCGTAACTGTCGACGATGATCTTGCGCCCGGTAAGCCCAGCATCACCCATGGGACCTCCGATCACGAAACGACCCGTGGGATTGATGTATATCTCGGCATCATCGGCAAGCTTGATACCCTCTTTTTCAAAGACATATTGGATGACGTTCTCTATTATGTCGGCACGAAGCTTGTCGTGATCGACATCCTCGGAGTGTTGCGTGGAGACGACGACCTTCTCGACCGCAACGGGCTTTCCATTCTCATAGCGAACAGATACCTGAGTCTTTCCATCCGGACGAAGATAATCGAGCACACCGGTCTTGCGCACTTCTGTAAGCCGCTCAGAGAGCCTATGGGCAAGGTATATCGGCATCGGCATGAGCGTCTTGGTCTCATTCACCGCGAAACCGAAGACCATACCCTGATCCCCAGCCCCTGTGGTGTCATACTTGTCATCCTTATCTGCATCGCCATTTTGCACCTCGAAGGATTCATCGACCCCTTGGGCGATGTCGGGTGATTGCTCATGGATGGAATTCAAGACCCCGCATGTTGAGGAATCGAAGCCGAACTTGGCGCGATTGTATCCGATGTCGTTGACGACATCGCGCACGATGGAAGGAACATCGACATAGCCCTGCGTGCGGATCTCGCCGGTAACGACCACGGTACCGGTGGTGACGAGCGTCTCGCATGCGCATCGCACCTCGTTGACATCGGCATGCGCTCCGGTGCTCGACACATAGCCTTGCGCCTGCAGCTGCGCCTCTTTCTCGAAGATCGCATCCAATATGGCATCTGATATCTGGTCGCAGATCTTATCAGGATGGCCTTCGGTTACGGATTCGGATGTGAACAGGAATGAGTTCGATTCAGTCATATTCAGACTCCTTCATCGATGTTGGCGGGACCACCTTGGCTGTATGCATGCCAGGTTGGTGTCGAGATCGGCAAGCCAACTCTCTCCCTCGACTCTTGATAACGGATAAAGCATACGAGGAGCCATTATAGAGCAAGTATGATGAAGTGACAGGACTTTTCGACTATCGCATTATGTGTTCGTTGTAGCCGATCCGCTATCCCTTATAATCCTTTTGGAATGCGGCGATGTCGTGCTCGTATACGACCAGGTTCGAATCAGGCTCTTCCAGATAGAACGCAACATCGGAAAGCTTGGGGTGATTGATGATGGCGGCAAGCGCATTGAATCCGATCTTTCCCTCGCCTATGCGTGCGTGCCTATCAACATGGCTTCCAAGCCCTTCTTTCGAGTCGTTGAGGTGGATGGCCTTGAGCCTATCGAGACCTACGGTAGCGTCGATCTTATCGAGCACCCCATCGAGATCGTTCACGATATCGTATCCTGCAGCCCAAACAGCGCTCGTGTCCATGCATATGCCCATCTTATCCTTTAGCTTCACGCCATCTATCATGGATGCGAGTTGCTCAAAGGTGGATCCGACCTGATGCCCTTCGCCTGCCATCGTATCCAATAGCACCGTTGATGACATTGACGGGGTCAAGGTCTTGTTCAGAACCTCGCTCACATTCGCGATGGCCTCGCCCTCCTCTACACCAGGAGCGCTTCCGGGACGCACAAGATAGAACTGACCCGGGATCTCTTCAAGCCGCGCAATATCTTCGCTCATGACCATCAAAGTGAAATCCTTGCGATCGAGGCTTGGATTGGCTGGCTCGACATCATATGGCGCATAAGCGCAGATCACATCGATCCCGTGCGCTGCTGCATATTCCTTGTAAGCAGACACGTCCTTTTCCTTTAATTCCTTTTGAGCGCCTCCGCGAGGATTCCTCGTGAAGTATTGGAAGGTATTGCCGTTGATCGACACGATCTCTTCGGCCATTTCCAGATATCCGCGTTTCGTTGATAGATGGCAACCTATGGTAAGCATGATCATTTCCTTTCAGAGTAACCTGTTGGTCTTTAGATTATTTCCCCTGAAAAGAGAAGAGCGGTAACGCGAACAAACGTTACCGCTTGGAAACTCAAACGTAAATTATCAGAAGCCGAGTAGCGCGCCTATTGATCCATGAAGCTTTGCAGTTTGCGAAGATCGGACATGCTAAGTCCGCCCATGCCCGGAATGGACATGCCGCGCTTGGACTTCTTGTTCTTCTTACCCTTCTTCGGACGCTTCGCGCTGCGCTGATCGAGCATGGATGTCATCTTCTTGACCTGCTTCTTGGTCTCATTGAACTGACGCATCATGACATTGACATCGGAAACGGACACACCTGCGCCCTTAGCGATTCGTGCACGCCTTGACCCGTTCAGAACCTCCGGATGCTCGCGTTCCTCTTTGGTCATGGAGCTGATGATCACCTCCATGCGATCGAAAGCGTGCTCATCGACCTGGCCCTCACCGAGCATCTTATCGCCACCCGGCAATGCGCTCACGAGCTTCGAAAGGCCGCCCATCTTATGCACTTGCTTGTTCATGGTGATGAAGTCGTTCAAGGTGATGTTCCCACGAGCCAGCCGCTCGGCTTCAAGGTTCTCCTCTTCCTCCTGCTGGACACGAACCGCGTTCTCGATGAGCGAGACCATATCCCCCATGCCGAGGATACGCTTGGCCAGTCTGTCGGGATGGAAATCCTCCAATGAATCAGGGCGCTCCCCCGAGGAGATGAACTTGATGGGCTTGCCCGTCACCTCGCGGATCGAAAGGGCACCACCACCTCTCGCATCGCCATCCATCTTCGACATTATCACGCCATCGAAATCGACCTTATCGGCGAATGCCTCAACGACATTGACGACATCTTGGCCTGTCATGGCATCCACGACCATGAGGATCTGTTCGGGAGATACAGCTTCTTTGATGGCGGCTGCCTCATCCATCATCTCGTCATCGACATGAAGGCGTCCTGCCGTGTCGATGATGACGACATCACGAAGGGAATCAACGGCCTCCTTGATGCTATCGGTGGCGATCTTCACCGGATCTTCGCCATCTTCGCGAAACACCTTGACGCCAATCTCGGCACCGAGCGTTTGGAGCTGATCGGCCGCAGCCGGACGATAGATGTCGCATGCTACGAGCATGGGCGAGTGTCCTTCGCGCTTGAGCTTGTAGGCAAGCTTGGCGGAGGCCGTGGTCTTGCCGGATCCCTGAAGCCCCACGAGCATTATCACATTGGGGATACGACCGGAGAATTCGAGCTTAGAGTCCGTCCTTCCCAAAAGCTCGGTCAACTCATCGAGCACGATCTTCACGACGTTTTGCGCAGGGGTTAGCGAATCGAGGACATCGCTTGTGAGACAACGTTCCTTCGTGCTTGCCACGAATCGTTTCACGACCTTGAAATTGACATCAGCCTCCAGAAGGGCAAGTCGAATCTCGCGCATCGCATCATCGATATCCTTTTCGGTCAGCTTGCCCTTTTGGCGCAAACCGGAAAAGATGCCTTGCAGTCTGGATGATAGGTTCTCAAGCATCTTGACCCTCTCTGATCACCATTTCTCCCAGAAATGTCTCTTAGGTTTATCCTGCTTCATCTTATCATCGAGCTCCACGAATTCAGCCCACGACATCTTGGGGGCATCATCGTTCGCATCATCAATAGACCCATCGGATATCTCCTCGGTAGATCCTTCGGATGCTTCCTCGACATCTTCTTCGGGCGTGTCCTCGGTCATTTCCTCGACAGATTCATCGGACGCTTCTTCAGCAGCCTCAACCGAAATATCATCTGATACATCCGATGAGCCGTGATCGAAATCCCTAGAAGGCACCTCATCGCAAGCCTCAGCCGCTGCATCGATATCGTCTGCATAAGATGTTGCATCCGCTGGCAGATCTGCGGCAAGATCGTCCTCATCGAAATCACCTATGAGGGCAGCGACGAAGGACCGCGCATCGAAATCGCGCAGATCGTCCACTTTCTCACCGACGCCGATCTTCACGATAGGAAGACCCAGCTCATGTGAGATGGCAAGCGCTATCCCACCTTTCGCAGTGCCATCGAGCTTCGTTACGATGAGCGCATCCAAATCCAGCGCCTTGTCGAATTCACGGGCCTGCTGAAGACCGTTCTGGCCTGTGGTGGCATCGATGACGAGAACAGAATAGACCGGTACGTTCGCACGCTTGCGAACCACCTTGACGACCTTCTCGAGCTCGCGCATCAGATCATCGGATGTATGCAGACGACCGGCTGTGTCGATGAGCACCAGATCGCAACCCTCTTCTTCTGCGCGCTCTATGGTCTCATAGCACACACTGGCCGGATCGCTCCCGCGCTCGCGCGTGACCATCTCAACGCTGGCGCGCTGTGCCCAAACCTCGAGCTGTTCGATAGCAGCAGCGCGGAATGTATCGGCCGAGCCCAAGATGACGTTTCGGCCGGCATTCTTGTACTCGTTCGCGATCTTCCCGACGGTGGTGGTCTTGCCGGTTCCGTTGATCCCGACAAAAAGGACTATCGCGGGCTCGCCTGAGAATATCTCATCTCCTCCGGATGCGAATGCCGATACGATCTCATCGCTCAACAGGTCGAGCACCGCATATGCATCAGGAAGCGCCTTTCTGGTGGCCTCTTCACGAAGGTTCTCGACGATCTCGAATGA
The DNA here is from genome assembly GCA_964469815.1 of uncultured Eggerthellaceae bacterium. GTDB lineage: Bacteria > Actinomycetota > Coriobacteriia > Coriobacteriales > Eggerthellaceae > MGBC163016. The sequence goes on from CAYXZC010000026.1 coordinate 7,703, forward strand.
TGCTGCGCCCCCGACATCTGAAAGGACCAAGGCATCCTCTAGCTCTTCCCAAAAGCCCTCATCGAGATCTGGTCCCCTATTGAGAAGGACGTTCATGCTCTCCTTGAACTTATCGCGCGAGCGCGCAAGACCGTTCGTGATCCTGGCAAATACACCTTCAGTCATGAAAGCCTCCCAAAATATCGTCTATTCAGCATTCCTCAGAGCATGCTCCAATTTCTGCGATATCACCTTGGTAACGCCATCAGCCTGCATCGACACGCCGAACAAGACATCGGCCGTCTCCATGGTACGACGCTGATGCGTGATCATTATGAGCTGTGTATCGTTGCGCATGTCATCGATGTACTTCACAAGACGGCGCAGGTTCGTATCATCAAGTGCAGCCTCGACCTCGTCAAGGATGTAGAACGGCGTGGATCTGACCTTATACAGCGCGAACAGCAAAGCAAGCGCTGTGAGCGATTTCTCTCCACCCGACATGAGCGACATCTTCGTGATGCGCTTTCCTGCAGGTTGTGCGTTCACCTCTACGCCCGTGTTCTCGATATCTTCTGGATCCTCCAAAGTGAGATTCGCCTTGCCTCCGGGAAACAGCGAAGTGAATATCTCTTGGAAGTTGTCGTTCACGACATCGAAGGTTGTCGCGAAATCATCCTTGATCCTTCCCTCGATGAGGCGGTTGATCTTATGCAGCGAACGAGACGCGCTCTCAAGGTCAGACAGCTGCCCTGCAAGATAGTCATATCTCTCTTTGAGCTCATCGTACTCTTCTGCAGCATCGGGATTGATGGTGCCTAGGTTAGCTATCCTTCTGTTGAGCGTGAAAGCGGTCTGTTCCACCTCGTCCCTGTTCTCAAGCTCGGGAAGCTTGAGCGCCACATCCAAAGGAGTATGGCAATCCTCGACGATCACGTTCACAGCCGACTGTATCTGCATCTCCATGCGAGCCTTCTCGATGCGTAGCTTGGATAGCTCGTCGTTGGATTCATCGAATGCCTTGTGCTTCTCCAAAAGCAGATTGCGAAGCTCAGCGATTCGTTTATGCAACCCAACAGATGAGTCCTGCGCCTCTAGGGATCTGGTCTCGATCGTGGCCGACAGATCGCTCGCGAGGTGAGCCATTACATCGAAGAGCGCCGATAATGGCTGCAACCGCTTCGCGGCAACGAGCTTTGAGAGCATCTGTTGATGATGGTCTTGCGTCCGCTTGGCCATAGAATCGATATCCGCGCTCTGGCGCTCTATCACCCGAGCGTTATAGGTACAGCGCTCGGCCAGCTTCGCATGCTCGAGCTTAGCCTCCGAAAGGCGCTCGGAGCCCTGATCGGCCTTCGTCTTGAGCGGTATGAGAGCCTCTGCGTTTCTGGTCAAAGCAGACTCGATATCTGCAAGATCCGAATTCAGCTCCTTCAATTCGCTCTCTATCCCATCGACCTCAGGGCGAGCCTCGTCTATGATCCTTTGCGATTCCTTCTTTTGCTCCTCGATGCTCTGAAGCTCCCTTCGGGCAGCCGCGAGCTTATCGGCCGCAGCTTTCGAGCGTTGCTTCAAACTGGATACGTTGCCCCGCATCGATGCGAGCTTCTCGCTGAGTTCAAGGCTGTGGGTCTGGGCGTCGCGAAGCGATGATTCGGCCTCCTGAGTGCTCTTCTCGGCTTCCTCGGATATCCGTTGCGCTTCGTTCAAGGATTCCTTGAGCTCTCCAAGATGGCGAAGCTGGGAGAGGATACCCCCATCGTCTTCGGAGGTCTTCCTACCGAGGGTGATCACCCCAGAAGGATCGACCAGATCGCCATCCTGCGTATAGAATCTAAGGCCTAGATCGTCCTTATCATGGGCATCGATCGCGCTTCGTATGTCCTTCAGCACGACAACGTCTCCGACCAATGCGAAAACGGCTTCATGGTCCTTTTCATTAAATCCCAGGCGATCCATGAGCGAATAGCCTTTGAGATCATCCGCCATCTTGGAAACATCTTTAGCTGTGAAAGACTCTTTGGATGTCTGTTTCCTCAAGGCGAAGGATACGCTTCCCTCGACATCGGCATTAGAGAGATCATCGTATATCGAAAGGACATCTTCCTGATCATTCGCAACTAGCGCGTTGAGCGTATCTCCCAGGATGGTTTCCACCAAAGCTTCGATATTCTGGCTCACTTTTATCGAATGGGAGAACTGTTCTATATCGAAAGGAGGATCGCTCTTGTGCTCGATCACCCAGCTTCTCGCCTCATCGGTGTTCTGAAGCTGCCGTCTCTCCATATCCTCGAGAGCCTGGATCTGCGCCAAGATGGACTGTTTGGTCGCTTTCGCCTCATCCAGGGCATCGCGTGCAGCCTGACGAGCCTGCATGCATGTTCCCACGAGGTTTCGAGCCTTGCTCTCCTGCTCCACCAGAGCAGCAAGAGCGTCCTCTGCATTCTTCGTCTCGAGATCGGCTTCATGGGCATCGGCGGCACTACGTTGAACCTGCAGCTCCAATTCCACAGCATGGCTCTCGATGACCTTTATATGCGCCATACCGTTCGTCAATGCTTCTTGGCGCTGTGTCTGCCTCGCTCTCAGCTCCAAGATGCGCTTTTGCTTCTCGTCCCTATCGCCCTCAAGCTTCACCTGGGCTTCCTCAAGCCCATGAAGCTCGCTAGAGAGCTCTGAATGCAGCTTGGAAAGGCTATCCAGATCGGCTTTTGCACTGGTCAGGGAAGCTTCAAGGCTTGAATGCTCCGCTCTTGCATTGGCAAGCTCCGATTCGGCTTTCGCACGCTCGACGCTCAAGGACTCTATCTGAAGCCTCATCTCATCGGCACGTTGCTTGGCCGCCCTTCCGCGATCACGGATCATCATGTTCGTGGAATCTATGCGCTCTACCATGTTGGATATCTCACGATGTTTCCTTGATAGCTCGCCTGCGTCTATGTTGTCGATGCGCGCTTTCTCTTGAAGCTCTGACATAGCAGCTTCATCTATGTCTATATCGGACCTCTTCTGCTCTATGTCACGGATCCTCTCGGATTCTGCCTGCTCGATGCCTCCCCACTGCATCTGCAGTTTGCGAAGGTCATCGACCGCCAAGGCAAGAGCCGCCTCGTCCCTATCCCCGACAAGCTCCAGATACCTCTTGGCCTTCTTCGCCTTTCTCTCAAGAGGTGATAGCTGGCGCTGTACCTCAGCCACGACATCGCTTATCCGCGATACATGGTTGTTCATCTTCTCTAGCTTGCGCTCGCTTCGCGCCATCCTCTGCTTATGCTTCAGAACACCTGCGGCCTCTTCGATGAGCGATCGCCTCTCCTCTGGCTTCGAACGCAGCACGGAGTCAAGAGAGCCTTGCGAGATGATCGAATGCGTTCCGGTTCCAAGACCCGAATCATGGAGGATGTCGAGCACATCCATCCTGCGGGCGGTAGCACCGTTGATAAGGTACTCGCTCTCCCCGCTTCGATACATCCTCCTGGTTATGACCACTTCGGTGAAATCAACCGGAAGCGTTGCATCTGTGTTATCCAACACGAGCTCCACTTCGGCGAATCCTGTCGCTTTTCGGGCATTTGATCCGGAGAATATGACATCTTCCATCGCCTGTCCGCGAAGATTCTTGGCGTTTCGCTCGCCGAGCACCCAAAGCACGGCATCGGATATGTTGGATTTACCCGAACCGTTCGGCCCCACGACCGCGGTGATCCCCGGTTCGAGATTGAGCACGCTCTTATCTGCGAAGGACTTGAAGCCTTTCAGTGTAAGGGTCTTCAGATACATGCCGCACTACTGCTTCTTCTTCGCTGCTTCACGGGCTTCTTTTGCACGACGACGATCGTTCGCCTTCTCCTCGCGCAAGCGCTTCGCCTCTGCGTCCTTCTTGGCCTTAGCTGCGGCCTTATCCGCCTTTGCCTTCTTCGCTGCCGCATCACGGGCAGCTCGAGCCTCGTCATCCATGCCGATACCGAAGAATTCACCCAGACGAGCCAACGTGCTCTTCGCAGCTTGGCTCTCAGCCTCTTTCTTCGTACGACCGCTTCCGCTTGCAAGCGCATGGTCTCCCGCATACACCTGCGATACGAAGGTGCGGTCATGCGGAGGTCCTTGGGTTTCGATAAGCTTGTATGTGGGAGTGATACCGTCTTCCTGGAGCTTCTCTTGAAGAGCGCTCTTTGGATTCTCAGGCTCGCGCGCAAGGTCTATGGACATCCTCGGGATGAGCGTGCGGTTGACGAATTCGGTTGCGGCATCAACGCCGCCATCGAGGTAAAGGGCAGCCACTATGGCCTCGTAGACATTCTCAAGGGCGGAATGAAGACCGCGTTTCCCGGTCCCTGTCTCAGAGGAGCCGAATACGATGACATCCGCAAATCCAAGATGCTCGGCAACGTTCGAGAGCGAGGATCCTGAGACGAGCGCTACCTTGATGCGGGTAAGGCCGCCTTCATCCAGATCGGGAAAACGATGGAACGCGGTCGATGCCACTATGGCACCCAGGATCGAATCCCCTAGGAATTCAAGGCGCTCGTAAGAGAACTTCACTGACTTTCCCTCTGTTGCAGAAGGATGCGTAATAGCCGATAGCAGCAGCTGCTTGTCCTCGAACTCGCGCTCGATCAAGGATTCAGCTGCATTCAGCTTATCTGCTTGTTCTTCGGTCAAATTCATCTCTCAACGCCTACCTACTATGGTCATCTATCGTTATCTTCGATCTGTCTCGTTCAAGCTTGCCGCTATACGATCGGAAAGCCCGATCGATACAGCATCGTAAGTTGCACGGATGCCGTTCTTGATGGCAAGGGCATTCGAGGATCCGTGTCCTATCACGCATGTGGACTTTATCCCCAGAAGAGGACTGCCACCGTATTTGTCAGGATTGATATCCTCTTTCAAAGCCGATAGCCTGCCCTTCACCAAAGCCGCGCCCAATTTGGCGGTCACAGACGACATGAGCGCATCCTTGACATATCGAAGCATCATCTTCGATGTTCCCTCGATGGTCTTCAGGCAAACGTTTCCCGTGAACCCATCGGTGACGACAACATCGAAGCTGCCATCTACGATATCCGATCCTTCGCAATTACCTGCAAATGAAGGAAGGGTATCCTTCAGAAGACGATGCGCTTCCTGAGCGAATATGGATCCTTTGGTATCCTCTTCCCCGATATTGAGCAAAGCTACGCTAGGCTCGGGGACATGGAGGATGTTGTTCATATAGATCTCGCCCATCTTTGCGAACTGCACCAGATAATCGGGCTTGCAATCAGCATTCGCCCCGACATCCAGCAACAGAACGGGTTTCTTGTATGCGGGTATGACCACCGCCAACGCCGGCCGTTTGATCCCCTTGATACGTCCGATGATCAATGTGGCTGCCGCCAAGCATGCTCCGGTGGAACCTGCTGAGAAGAATCCGTCGGCTTTGCCATCCTTCACCAGATTGCAACCGACCACGATCGAGGAATCCTTCTTCTGTTTGATCGAGTCAACAGGATGATCGCCCATCTCGATGATCTCGGTAGCGGGACAGGGCGTGCATCTTTCTTGAGACTCTGAGAACGGCACTACGACATCGGGTGTACCACAAAGGACTATCTCCAGATCCGGATTATCCTTGAGCGCGAGACGCGCACCTTCCAACACTACATCGGGCGCTTCATCGCCGCCCATGGCATCGACAACGAGCTTTACAGACTTTGTCATTTAAGCTCCTAAAGAAGAATGCTGATGGGTCCATGTATCTGCCCGGAGCCCTCTTCGACTAGCGGGCAGTTACATGAGCACATCTTACTCGGTCTCGATGACCTCGCGATTCTTATAGTAGCCGCAATTCGGGCAAACACGATGGGGAGGCTTGACCTCGCCGCACTGCGGACAGGTAGAACGTGCAGGTGCATCCATGCGATCGTGCGCGCTCCTACGTTGACGGGTGCGGATGCGACCCATTCTTTGCTTTGGTACTGCCATATTCTGCATTTCCTCCTATACCGATGACAGGCGATTTAGCCTGTGAGCTTCTGGTCGGGACGACAGGATTTGAACCTGCGACCCCTTGACCCCCAGTCAAGTGCGCTACCAAACTGCGCCACGTCCCGTTGATGCGTCTTCGAAAGTCAAAAGACAGTTTTACCATATTAGCGATAGATCACAAGCATTTCAAGACCTCATTCAATAATCTATCGGCGATTTGCACTTTATCCATGACGGGAAGCTCCGAAACCTCATCCTCTGTGACGAAGGCCACCTCGTTGTCATCGGTCCCAAATGCTCTTCCATCCCCGACCTTGTTCGCAACTATCATATCCGCATGCTTCGCGATGAGCTTCGATCTCGCGTTCTCGATCACATCATCCGTTTCAGCTGCGAATCCTACGACGAACTGGCCATCCTTCTTCTTCGCTGCTAGGCTTGCGATTATGTCGGGATTGCAAACAAGCTCTATGGTCGAGAGCGCCTCATCATCGATGCCCTTCTTCAGCTTCCTATCGAAGCTCTTCAAAGGCCGCATGTCCGCTACGGCTGCGCAGAATATCGCAACATCGCACACCGCGAATGGCTCTTCGCATGCATCGAGCATCTCCTCTGCGGTCTTCACCATGATCGTTTCAACCCCATCTGCAGGCTTCAAGGAAACAGGACCGCTAACAAGGGTGACATCGGCACCGCGGGATCGTGCAACATCGGCGATCGCATATCCCATCTTGCCACTGGAGTGGTTCGTGATGCTCCTTACCGCATCTATGGGTTCCACTGTAGGCCCTGCGGTAACGAGGATATTCAATCCGGACAGATCGCCCTTGGTGTTGGCTCTACCGTGCTCGCCTAGTATCTCGAACACCGCGTTGGCTATATCATCCACATCGGCAAGCTTCCCTCGTCCGGTATCCCCGCAAGCCAAACGCCCGCTTGCAGGCTCCACGAATCGGATGCCCCTCTCTTTGCAAAGATCGATGTTCCTTTGGGTCGCAGCGTTCTCGTACATCGCGCAGTTCATGGCAGGAGCCAGAAGGATGGGCGAGGTCGTGGCCAGTATGGTGGATGTGAGCAGATCATCGGCTATCCCACAAGCTATCTTGGCCAGAACATCGGCGGTACAGGGAGCTACGAGGAAAAGATCGCATTTTTTTGCAAGATCGATATGCAATATCGGCTCTTCAAGGTCATCGAATAGAGAAGAATGGACATCATGCCCGCTGAGCGCTGCAAAGGTCATCGGAGTTACAAAGTTCTTGGCGTTTTCGGTCATGATCACCTTGACATCGGCATCGCGTTTCTGCAGGGCTCGCACGATCTCGCATGCTTTATATGCTGCGATGCCCGCACTTACCCCTAGGAGGATCGATCTTCCCATCATCTATCACCGATCCCTTTCTGAGACCTTGGAATCTTTTAAGAAACCCACCTCTGATGCAGCATCCGTTCGCCCCATGCTCCTTGTCTTCAGCGCATCCAGCACATCTTGCAGATCCTTTGGAAGATGATCCTCAAAGCTAAGGGAATCGACCCCGTTCGGACGCGAGAAGGCGATCTTATAGGAATGAAGGAATTGCCGATCAAGGCCGAGATTCGCTGATGCGTGCTTGGGGGTGTGCTTATCGTAGAGAGGATCGCCCACAATAGGATGCTTCACATATTGCATGTGTACGCGGATCTGATGCGTGCGTCCGGTATAGAGCTTGCACTCTATGAGAGTATAGCCATCATCATGCGCACCGGCCTCGAAGCGCTCCAGAACCTTGAACGTTGTGATCGCATCGCGGGCGCCTGCTGTGTCGGCCACTGCCATCTTCTTCCTATCGGACGGGCATCTATCCAAAGGCGCATCTATCATCCCCGAGTCCGGGTTCATCACCCCATGGATGAGCGCGATGTACCTTCGATCGACATTCCTAAGGCGGATCTCATCCATAAGGAATTCTCCAGCCTGGTCGTTTTTCGCAGCGAGCATGAGACCGCTCGTATCGGCATCGAGCCTGTGCACTATCCCCAGTCTGTCATCCTCGCCTTGCACGTTGCAAAGGCCTTCGCGCCCATATCGATACAAGAGCGCATTGACGAGCGTATTGGTTCTGTGATCATCGTTTGGATGCGTTATGAGCCCTGCTTGCTTGGACAAGACGATGACATCATCGTCCTCGTATCGGATATCGAGATCTATGGGCTCTGCTATTATCGGAGAGAGAGGCTTGTCCTCTTCGATATCGCAGACTATGACATCGCCTGAAGCGACGATATGCTTCTTCGTGGTGGTCTTGCCGCCTACGAGAACCCTGCCTTCATCGATGGCCATCTGGGCCGCATTGCGGCTCTTATAAAGATCCGCTCGTGCGAGCACGACATCCAATCGCTTGCCCAGATCATCTTCCTGAGCACTGTATAGGATCGATCGGGTCACTTATTCACCCCCGCCCGTCATATCTTTTCCGCGAGAGCGCGAATCGCGATCGCAAGTCTCGATATCAACATCCTTTTCGCCATAGGAGCCCTTGAACCCTATGAGTGATATCAAGAACAGCACGATGCCGCAGGTGACTCCGATATCGGCAACATTGAACACAGGGAAATCGATGAAGGCTGTGGAGATGAAATCTATGACGTATCCATATTCGAACCTATCGATGGCATTCCCCAGACCTCCGGCGAAGACCAGCGCCAAGGATATGACCGATAGAGAAGTCAGATCCTTGCAGAAGAAGACGAAGACGATGATGGCGACGCATATCAAAGCGGATATGATGCCCAGAAGAAGCGTCATATCACCGAACATCCCCCAGGCTCCCCCGGTGTTATGCACAAGTTTCAGATCTATGATGCCGGGAAGGGGCACTGCGAAGACCTGACCTACGGTATGGGAATTCGCGATGCCCTTCGTCACGATATCCAAGACGAGCCATAAGATGGCGACCACGGCGAATACGAGCGAACGCTTGCCTTTGGAAAGCTCTCTTCTCGAAAATGCCCCATCATGCAGAGGATCGACATCGCCTGCATGGTGGGATGCATCCATGGTCGGCGCATCGTTTGAAGGGTCAGTACCGCTCATCATCTAAGCGAATCGACCGCTTCCGCGCAACGCACGCAAAGGTCATCGTGCCCGAGTCCACTCGAAAGCTCGCGATAGTTCCAGCATCTTGTGCACATATCGAGGGTCGTGTGCTCGACCTTCACATCAATATCCTCACCGGGCAAGAACTCTATTCCCGAGATGATCATCATCTCTTCCAGCACTTCGGTTGGATATCTCTTCACCACTTCGAACATCTCGGAAGGAAGCAAGGCTGAGACGAAAGCCTCCTGACTCTTCTTGATGATGCCGGCAACGCGAGCATCCTCCAATGCTTTCGTGACCGCTTCGCGAACCTCTAGCAAGACCTCGAAGTCCGCCATGATGTCATCAGCGCCATCCTCAGGAAGAGCTGGCACAAGATCGGATACATAAGGCCAACCGGCGAGCTGGACGCTTTGAGGGCGGCCTTCTTTGTTCCGGATCAGAGGAGGATAGAGCTCCCAGACCTCATCTGTCGTGAACGACAGGATCGGAGCCAGGATACGGACAAGAACCTCGAGGATATCCATCAATACGGTTTGAACGGCGCGTCTGCGCTTACTTGAAGGAACCTCGGAATAGAGCCGGTCTTTGGTGGCATCCATGTATACAGCGGAAAGATCGTTCACGATGTACTCGTACACACTGCGATAAACCTGATGGAACTTGTATTCCTCATAGGAGCTCTGCACATCATCCAACAGTTGCAAAGTGCGCAGATAAGCCCACTTATCCAAAGGCTCCAGATCATCCCAATCGCTGACCGCATCCTTCTCATCATTGAAATCAGCAAGCGATCCCAAGAGGAATCGGAAGGTATTGCGGATCCTCCTGTAAGCATCGGAGGTGCGCTTTATGATGTCCTCGGAGATGCTGACATCCTGCGAATAATCAACGCTTGCCACCCACAGACGCAATACATCGGCACCCCATTTGTCGACGATCTCTTGAGGGTCTATGCCGTTTCCAAGAGACTTGGACATCTTTCGGCCGTTCTCGTCCACTGTGAAACCGCAATGCATGACCGACTTGTATGGAGGGCACCCGTATGCTCCCACGGATGTGAGCAAAGATGACTGGAACCAGCCTCTATGCTGGTCGGATCCTTCAAGATACATATCAGCGGGGAAGGACACTCCCTCATCCATGCGGTGCTTCAATACGCTCGTATGCGAGACACCGGACTCCCACCAAACATCCAAGATATCCTTCTCAGGCACAAGATCGCTGCATCCGCAAACTTCGCACTTGATCCCTGAAGGAAGGTAATCCTTGGGATCATGGGTGAACCAAGCATCAGAGCCGTTCGAAGCGAAAAGCTCTATGACGGCATCGAATGTCTGCTCGTTAGCGACCGTGTTGCCGCATTTCGCGCATTTGAAGACAGGTATGGGCACTCCCCACGACCTCTGCCTTGATATGCACCAATCAGGACGGTCTGCCACCATCGAGCCGATCCTGTTCTTCGCCCATTCGGGGATCCATTTGACCTCATCGTTTATGGCGATGAGAGCATCCTCTCTAAGGGAATTCTTATCCATGGAGACGAACCACTGATCCGTGGCGCGGAAGATCACAGGTTCATGGCAGCGCCAACAATGAGGATAGGAATGCTCTATCTTCTGCTCTGCAACGAGCGTTCCCTGTTCGCGAAGCCATTCTATGATCTTCGGGTTCGCATCGTTAACGTTAAGCCCTGCGAACATCCCTGCTTCCTCCGTAAGGACACCATCGTCATCCACCGGCATGAGAAGCGGGATATCGAATTCCAATCCGACCAGATAGTCATCCTGACCATGTCCGGGAGCCGTATGGACAGCACCGGTCCCCGTATCGAGCGTTACATGGTCGCCATATATCACGATGCCCTTGAGATCCTGTCTGATGGGTGCCGTATATGTGAGCCCATAGAGCTCCTTGCCCTTCAAACGGACGGGCTCTCCTTGAGCATCCGACACTATGCTCACGTCGTCCCATCCGGCCACCTCTGCCACCTGATCGACGAGCTCTTCGGCCATCAACATGTAGCTGGAATCCGCATGGACCATGACGTAGTCGGCATCAGGCGCAAGGGAGACCGCGGTATTGGCAGGAAGGGTCCACGGGGTGGTGGTCCATATAAGGATATAAGCGGGAGAATCCACGCCCGCAGCCTCGAAGATGCCGGGTACGTTGTCAAGCTTGAAGCGCACGAAGATGGACGGGGATGTCTCATCGCCATATTCGATCTCCGCCTCGGCAAGAGCAGTATGACAGTTCATGCACCAATGGATGGGCTTGCGGCCTCGATATATGGAGCCCTTCAGATACATATCGCGGAACAGCTCGACGTTTCCTGCTTCGTAATCAGGAGTGTACGTAAGATAGGGATGCTCCCAATCCGCATTCACGCCAAGACGCTTGAAGCCATCACGCTGGATATCCACGTATTTCGTCGCCCAATCACGACAGAGCTCGCGAAGCTCAGGAAGGCTGGTCTCGGCCATCTTATCAGGACCGAGCGTCACCTCCACCATGTGCTCGATAGGCTGCCCATGGCAATCCCATCCAGGAATGTAGGGCGTATAATATCCCCTCTGAGCATGGCTCTTGTTCACGAAGTCCTTCAGGATCTTGTTGAAGGAATGCCCGATATGGATCGGTCCGTTTGCATAAGGCGGCCCATCATGCAAGATGAAGGGCTTACCATCCTTGTTCTTCTCGAGCACCTTCCAATAGAGCTTCTCGCTCTCCCACTTCTCAAGGCGCTTCGGTTCTTGTGTGGGCAGATTGCCTCGCATCGGGAAATCGGTGCTCGGCAGATTCATGGTTTCTTTGTAATCGTTCGCCACTTGGGATCCATCCTGTTTTCACTCGTATATCGACTTTTGAGCTAACATATATTCTACAGCTCGCAAACCTTGTTGCATATTGAATTAGAATATGGGAAAGATAAGTATAGACAAATTTTCGACAACGATAACAGGGGATCCGATGAATTTCAAAATTGTCACTGATTCGAGCTGCAACCTGAAAGAAGAGATGATCGAAGAATTCGATCTGACCATATTGCCGCTTACTTTCATGGTGGATGGTGTCGAACACAGGAGCTATGTCGAAAACGAGGTCACCGATCTCAAGAAGTTCTACACCATGATGCGCGAAGGGAAGGTCATCACCACATCCCTGCCGAATTTGGATGAATCGGAGCAGAAGATCCGTCGCCTTCTCGATGAGGGAAACGATGTCCTCTACATCGGATTCTCTAGCGGGCTTTCCGGAACATACGAAGCGATAGACCTTCTGTGCCGTTCCCTGCAAGAGGACTATCCCGATCGCAAGATCCTCACCGTGGATACGCTGGCAGCCTCGGGTGGCGAGGGTCTTCTCATATGGTATGCCATGCAGTTGGCGCTTTCCGGATCCTCCATCGAAGAGGTTCGTGATTGGGTCGAGGACAACAAGCTTCATCTTGCGCATTGGTTCACTGTAGAGGATCTGATGTTCTTGTTCCGCGGTGGCAGGGTATCGCGCACGAGCGCATGGGCGGGCACCCTCCTCAATATCAAACCTGTCATGCATATGGATGACGAGGGACACCTCATCCCGCTCGATAAGGTCAGGGGTCGCAAGAGATCCCTCAATGCGCTCGTGGATCATATGGAACAGACCGGCAACAAGCCAATTGGCGAGCAGATGGTCTTCATCACCCATGGAGATTGCCTGAACGATGCCCAGTACGTTGCCGATCAGGTGAAAGAGCGCTTCGGTGTGAAGGATGTCGTCATCAACTACGTCGATCCTGTCATCGGCGCACATTCAGGGCCTGGAACAGTGGCACTGTTCTTCCTAGCCAGCGAACGTTAACTTTTCGCTTTGAATTTGAATTCAAAGCTCTGACGCTCAAAATCCACGAATGCGCGCTTATCTGACGCTTTGATGCTTACCCTCATTGGCTCTAAGCCAACTCGGCCGCATCACACGCCAGCTAAGCACACCTCGTGAATTTTTAGCTTCATTACGGCTACTGGCTTCTTTTTTATATTTAATAAATAAATTCATAAGCTTTAGGTCGTTCGTAAAGATAGCGAGCGTCACATCCAGCAGTTCAGATTTACCCGAAAAACCGGCGACGTGTACTTAGGTACACGAGGAGGTTTAGCAGGGTGAAGATGAACCGCTGGGGTGGCGCGCAGCGTCAATTCATTCCGATCGGCGTTTTAGCCGATTGGAATATATTAGTTGAACTTGAAGATCTTCTGCGCCAGATGATATCCATCAAGACCGATCCTGCGACCGGCTTTCGTCGGTAGGTTCGTACCCACGTTCAATACGTTGGAACGAACCCTTCTATACAGCGCCGGACTGGATCGTTTCAGGTAGTTCCAGATCTCCTTCAGCTTCTTGTTATCCTCTTCGGTATCCGACATCCTCAAGAACACGGAATCGATGGTAAGCATCATCGACAGGTAGCTTTCCATGTACTTGCGAAGACGCCTAGGCTCTACCGCCATGACATCCACTGCATCTATCATCAGTTGCTGATCGATGCGCTTCATCATGGTGGCTTCGTTGACTGATTGATCCTCACGCCCTATGAAGTAACGGTACATATCCACATCCAGGTAATACATGCTCTTCACATATGGCAAAGGCTCGTAGACGAAGATGTTATCGACATAGAAGCAATGCTCTGGGAGCTTCAGATCGATATCCTTGAGAAGCTGAGTGCGATAGATCACCGAATGCATCAGCAGATACTGCGATTTGTTGAATGATCCGACATCTTCCCACGTGAACCTTCGATTGGTTGGGAAGGTGCTCCTGTACCTCATGACGGTTCGCTTATTCTCATGCACCTTCTCATACACGTAGTTCGCGATGACCATATCGGTAGGATCGGATGCCTCCTTTTGCGAACGAAGATACTGCATCACAGGGATCATGGAATCCGCATCCAACCAATCATCGGAATCCACGACTTTGAAATACAGCCCGGATGCAGCTTCAAGTCCCGCGTTGACAGCGCTTCCATGACCGCCATTCTCCTTGTGGATCACCTTGATTATGTCAGGATAGCGCTCCTGCCAGCCATCGGCTATCTTAGCGGTATCGTCTTTCGTCGAGCCGTCGTCGACTATGATCACTTCGATATCATCACCGCAATCGATGAGCGACTGGATGCATTTGTCCATATATGAAGCGGAATTGAAGCAAGGAACCGCGAATGATATGGTCTTCATCACTTGATCGCTCCCTTTTCCTTTGCTATGAGCTCATCGGCAAGATCAAGGGCAAGCCCCACGATCACATCCATATTGTAGTAGCGATACTGAGCCAATCTGCCTAGCGGATAGAAATTCGGAAGGCCTTTGGTGAGCTCAAGATAACGCTCGTAGTGCGCGTTGTTCTCATCGTTGATTATCGCGTAATAGGGTATCTGCTTTGAAGGGTCATCGTATGAGCACGAGTATTCCTTCATGATGGTGGTCTTGTCGGACACCTGTTTCGTCAAGTGCTTGAACTCGGTGATCCGCGTATAGTCCTCTGTGACCGTGTAGTTCACCGTACCACAGGGAAGCTTGTATTGCTCGTCATAGGTCTCATAGACGAAATCCAAGCTCCTGTAAGGGAGACGGCCGAATCTGGACAAGAAGAGCTCATCGAGCGGACCTGTGTAGACTATGGGACCTTCGAAGGCGACCCCATGAAGCTTTATGGCAGAAAGCTTGGCATCCTCCGAATCATCTTCGAATTCAAGGTCGAACACGCTGGTCGCATCGGTGTTCAATGCAACATCTATGCCCTCGAAGTCGAGCATCTCCTCGAAGAGCTTCGTGTATCCATAGACGGGCATGCCTTGGTACTCATCTTGGAAATACCTATCATCGCGAGAGATGAAGACAGGAACTCGAGCTGTAACGGACGGATCGACCTGTTCAGGAGTTTGACCCCACTGCTTTTGCGTATAGTAAAGAAAGACGTTCTTGTAGACGAAATCAGCTATCTCGGATAGCTCTTCATCATCTTGAGCACGCAATTCGTTGATGGTCACCTTACGTTCATCACCGAAGGTGTCGATCAGCTTCTGGATGAGGTGCTGGGCCCTCTCTTCGCCGAAAGCTATCTCCATGGAATTCTTATTGAAGGGAACGGGCATATAGGTTCCGTACCAATCAGCAAGGACATGATGCTGATAGGCGATCCAGCCCGTATACTTTCGCATATAGCGGAATACGCGCTGGCTGTTCGTGTGGAAGATATGCGGCCCGTACCTGTGAACGAGGATGCCGGCGTCATCATATTCGTCATACATATTCCCGGCTATATGCGATCTCTTCTCTATGATGAGGACTCGCTTTCCGAGGCATTCAGCATATTGCCTGGCAACCACAGCTCCGGCAAACCCGCTTCCGACAACGACGGCATCATAGCTGGATATATCCGCATCGCTGTAGTCTATGTAGTTCACGCTCACTTTGCGCGCCTTTCTACTCGAACATCCGTAAGGCATCATTGCGATCCAGCATCGGGATCGCCGCCGACACGACACATGACACTATATTCTATAGAAGGATGGCTTCCTCATTCAAGTGAGAATCGAAATACTTCGTTCATTCGGATTGTTTCGGACATGCAACATCCCTTGCGCCGTTCATGATGCCAGCGATCTGGAGATGCCGATCCAGGCAATGCAAGCTCGAGCGAGCATATATGTCCTCATCCAAGGAGGCTTCACCGATTCAACAGGACGCTGCGGCTCTTTTACGGCCAAAACGGATCTTCCCTGGACTAGAATCATTAAGCGATTCGAGTGTTAGGAGCTACAATGCAGGATTTCCTCAAGACTATGATCAGGCGCGCCTCTTCGAACAAGAAACGCATCGTACTACCGGAAGGTAGCGACATCCGCACCCTTGAAGCCGCCAGGAAGATACTCGACCTCGGCATCGCTGAATTGACGATACTCGGCAACAGGGACAACATTCTCACATTCGATGATACGCTTAACCGCGCCCAGATCCTAGATCCCCAAGATTGCGAGATCGCAGACATCCTTTCAGATGAGCTATACCAGATCCGCAAGGAAAAGGGTCTCACACAAAGCGAAGCTATCGAACTTGTGAAGGATCCGCTTTACTTCGGAGTGATGCTAGTGAAGACGGGACGCGCGGATGGAATGGTCGCTGGCGCCTGCCACGCAACAGCCGATGTCTTGCGTCCATCACTTCAGATACTCAAGACAGCACCTGGAAGCAAGCTCGTCAGCTCTTTCTTCGTCATGGTGGTTCCGGATTGCGCTTATGGCGATGAGGGAACCTTCATCTTCTCCGATTGTGGTTTGAACGTGAACCCCAATGCAGAGGAGCTAGCCAATATCGCTGTGAGCTCTGCGAACTCTTGGAAATCCTTGATAGGAACCGAACCCACAGTAGCCATGCTCTCCCATTCAACATACGCCTCAGCTAAGAATGACGATGCCGACAAGGTTGTCAAAGCCACCCAGATCGCAAAGGATATGGCACCTGAACTCATGATCGATGGTGAACTTCAAACGGACGCTGCGCTCTGCGAGGATGTGGCTGCCAGCAAGTGTCCGAAATCGAGCGTTGCAGGCAATGCCAATGTGCTCATATTCCCCGATCTAGATGCGGGAAACATAGGCTACAAGCTCGTGCAAAGGCTTGCGAAGGCACAGGCTTACGGGCCGATCACGCAAGGCTTGGCATATCCGGTGAACGACCTATCCCGCGGATGCTCATCCGATGACATCGTGGGGGTTTGCGCCATAACGTGCGTTCAGGCTTCTTAAGGATTCCGATCGGCTAAAACCGATCGGAATATTCATCCGCTTTAAATTGAAAATTTAAAGCTCCATTCCGACCTGATGCCCAAAATCCACGAATGCGCGCTTATCTGACGCTTTGATGCTTGCCCTCATTGGCCTTAAGCCAACTCGGCCGCATCACACGCCAACTAAGCACACCTCGTGAATTTTTAGCTTCACTACGAACTACCTGCTGCTTTTGGATTTGATTAATAACTAGGGATCGCTTCC
>CAYXZC010000027.1:0-20282 GCA_964469815.1 uncultured Eggerthellaceae bacterium
ATCGCAATCGGACTTCGTTGCTTGGGTTCTTTCCATATCAGCGAGCGTAATATAGCTCAAAGCTATCTTGCCATCGCATAGCATCTGCATGTTCTTGATGGTCACGCCTTCGAGTTCGACTGCAGCTAGGCTCTTGCGTTGGAAGAGATTGTTCGAGATGTCATTCGGCGATGCTCCCGCTTTGACCATCTCGGCTGCAGCCATGAAAGCAAGTGGGTCGGAATTCTGATACTGGAAGCTTCCTGTGTCGGTCATAAGGCCGGAAAGCGTGCAGGTGGCGATATCGGCATCGGCATCGATGCCCAAGCACTTGATAAGCTGCCAGATTATCAATGTCGTGGATGCGGCATCAGGATCGGTATAGCTCAGATCGGATGCTCTGAAGGGGTTTGCATGATGATCGATCGTCACCGTGGTCTTGGAGCGCTCATGGATAGCAGCTGCGGATGTTCCCAAACGATCAGCATTGGGAACATCCACGCATACGAACATCTCGAATGTCCGATCCAGATCGTCTGCATGTACGTATCCATCGGCACCGGGTAAGAAATCGAACTTGGGATCGAGATCGGAGTCATCATCGGCCAAGAGCAAGGATATGCTCTTGTCCAGCTCCTTGAGCGCGCATCCCAAAGCCGTTGCCGAACCTATCGCATCGCCATCAGGATTGGTGTGCCCGCAAATACAGATATCCTTCGCTTTGAGGAGGACTTGCGCGATCTCTTCCAAAGTGGCATTTGTCTGAGGGGTAACGCTCATATGGATTAGAACTCCTCGCCTTCTCCTACGGTCTTCTCGTATGTTTCCTGGCGCTTCTTCTCCATGTTTATGTAATCGTTGAGCTTCTCTGCGGCATCCACTGTCTCATCTAGATGGAATCGCAGTTCAGGAGCTTGCTTCCAATCCAGCTTCTTCGCCATGAGAGAGCGGATATGGCCTTTGGAGGAATCGAAGGCGGCTTCGACCTGTGCATATCTATCAGGCTCTGTAGTGTAGTACACATCGCAATAGGCACGATCGTAGCTGACCGAGCATCCTGTTATGGTGACCAGCTGCAAACGCGGATCGGACACATCGAACAGCATGATATTGGCTATTACCTCTCTGGCTTGTTCGTCTACTTTTCTGTTTCCATCTTTCATGGCTATCTCCAATCTCTTGGCCGTTCGCATTCAAAGGCGTGAAGGCTTGCGATCCGATCAAGGATACGATCCCTGAACACAAGACGATCGCCTCATAGATCGATTCTAGTCGAAATATGAGGCGATGATTCATCCTTGCGAAGTTGAAACCGACATGTTAAAGCGAAGCTATACGGATCTTCCAAGACGCACATCGCTTGCATCGATGCGTCCTATTCGGTCCTTTCGACCTCCTTCACCACGAAACCCTCTATGGTGTCTCCGACCTTGATATCCTGATAGCCGTTTATACCGATACCGCATTCATATCCGTGGCTCACGCTCTTGACATCGTCTTTGAAGCGTCTAAGCGAGCTGATGGTCCCTTCGAAGATGACGGTGCCATCGCGAACCACTCTGACCTGATCGTCGCGGTTGATCTCGCCTTCGATGATATAGCATCCAGCAATGGTTCCGACCTTGGGAACCTTGAAGGTCTCGCGAACCTCGGCGATACCCGTATCCTCCTCGACGATATCCGGGGACAACAGACCCACACGGGCAGCATTGATGTCCTCTATGGCCTGGTAGATGACCCTATAGAGCCTTATATCGACCTTTTCCTTTTCAGCCTGGCTGCGGGACTTGCCCGTAGGCCTTACGTTGAACCCGATGATGATCGCATCGGATGCAGCTGCGAGCGTAACATCCGTTTCAGTGATGCCGCCTACTGCCGAGTGCACTATGTTGATACGAACCTCGGATTGATCCATCTTGTTGAAAGCATCCTGCAAAGCTTCGATGGAGCCTTGCACATCCGCCTTTACGATGAGGTTGAGGTCGGTCATCTTGCCCTCTTCGATCCTATTGAAAAGATCATCGAGGCTCATATGGGATTTATGCTGCTGTTCAGCCAGACGCTCGCGCAAAGAACGCTCCTCTGCGAGCTTCCTTGCATCCCTCTCGTCCTCGAATACACGGAATTCATCTCCTGCTACAGGAACGGATGAAAGACCCAGGATCTCTACAGGGTCGGACGGAAGCGCCTTCTCAACATGATCGCCATGCGGATCGACCAGCGCCCTTACACGTCCATATGAGGTTCCGGCAACGACAGCATCTCCTGTATGCAAGGTGCCCCTTTGGATGAGAACGGTGGCCACAGGCCCTCTTCCCTTATCAAGGTTCGCTTCGATGACGAATCCGGAAGCCAATGCGTCAGGATTGGCTTTGAGCTCTAGAACATCAGCCTGCAGGATTATCGTTTCAAGAAGATCGTCAATATGGAGGCGCTTCTTGGCGGACACGTTTACGAACATATTGGAGCCGCCCCATTCCTCCGGGATGACCTCGTATTCTGTGAGCTCTTGACGTACGCGGTCGGGATTGGCGCCATCCTTGTCTATCTTGTTGACAGCGACCACTATGGGGACGTTCGCAGCCTTTGCATGGTTGATGGCCTCGATGGTCTGGGGCATCACGCCGTCATCGGCAGCAACGACGAGCACGATGACGTCGGTGACCTGCGCACCACGAGCACGCATCGCGGTGAATGCCTCGTGACCGGGGGTATCGATGAAGGTGATCTGGCGCCCGTTTATGTCAACGACAGAAGCTCCGATATGCTGGGTGATGCCACCGGCTTCGCTCTCCACGACACCGGTATCCCGAATGGCATCGAGCAGCGATGTCTTGCCATGATCGACATGACCCATGACCGTGACGACAGGAGGTCGAGGCTTCAGATCCTCTTCGGTATCGTTGTAAACGACGACGTATTCCTCTTCAGGCGATACAACGCGCACCTTGCGTCCAAGATCATCCGCAACGATCTCGATCAGCTCATCGCTCATGGACTGGGTAAGTGTTAGGACTTGCCCCAAAAGGAACAACCTTTTGATGATGTCGTTGGGAGCGACGTTCAATAGCTCAGCGAGCTTCGCCACTGTTGCACCTTGGGGAACCTCTACGACGGAATCATCGAGGACGAGCGTGGGATCTATTCCGCGCTCGATAGCTGCCTCGGCAGCCCTCTCTCGAGCTTCCTGCTCGCGCTTCTCCTTGCGCTTCTTCCTGCGACCTTCGTTCTCATTGCTGTTAGCCGCCTCTACGGCAGCACGAGCCTCAGCAAGGACCTTATCGCGTTGGAGCTGTTCGGCTTGAACGGCCATCTGGGCATAACGGTCTTCTCCCTTTTCGTTTTGAGCCTCCAGCTCAGGGACGAATTGAACGTTTTGCTTCTTGCCCTTCTTATTCCGCCTATCAGATGAGTGCTTTGCCTTCTCGCTTTGCTGCGATTGCATGCGCTGTTGCTCGGATTCGATCTGCGAGAGCAAGGAGCTGAAGTTATTGGATGAGCCCGTCCTTGGGGCTTTGGCCTTTTGCTGCTCGCCATCACTTGGCCTTTGCTGCTTCTTGCCCTTGTTACGCAAAGCCTCTTCGACAGCCTGCTTCTTAGCTACATCCTTGGCTGCCTTCTTCGCGCGCTCCTTTGCTTTGGCTTCCTGCTTCTCACGTTCGACCCGTTGCTTCTCCTGCTCGATCTGCGAGGCAAGGCCTTGATAGGCGCTGGTCTCGTTCTCGATCTTCAAGACCTTCTTCTTCTTCGGAGCGTCATCATTCATGGATTTGGCAGATGAGACATCTTCGCCCCTTGCAGCACGTGCGGCTTCTCGCTCAGCAAGCTCCTTCTCGCGGGCAGCGCGACGTTGCGCCTCTTCCGCCTCTTTGGCCTTCTCAGCGTCAGTCTTGGCTCTCTTAGCAGATGACTTCTTCTTCGAGGATGCATCATCAGCGCTCTGTGCGCTATCGCCGGACAAAGCCTCCCTAGCCGTTTTCAGATCAGCATCAGTCAGTATGCTCGCATGCGATTTTGCGGCAATGCCCAACTCATGCAACTTATTCAGCATGTCCTTGCTGGAAAGACCGAACTCCTTTGCCAATTCATGTACTCGCATGCCTGCCATCTATCACTCCTCACCCGTGTCAGACGCACGGCCTGAAGCCTTGCTCAACGACTCGGAAATCTCTTCATATGCATCGCTGTCGACCTTGCATCTCAATGCGCTCGACAACCTTGAATTTTTCATCACCCTATCAAAGCATCGATGAGAACATACATATGCCCCTCTACCTTGCATTCTACCGCTTTTATCGAACTGCGGGCGACCATTCGCATCTTTTACGATGCGAAACAGCTCGACCTTCTCAGCTTTCGTGCCGCATCCTATGCAGGTTCGGATACGATCCATGCGCTATCAGTCTTCCTCGCAAAACGCGTGCACGCCGCAGTATTTGGAATCAGGACGGGCATGATTCCTACACCTTATGCCATCCTCGCTCACGAATGCGCAAAAGCCGTCATCGGATTCGTCCTCTTCTATCAGGGTATTCTCTATATCGAGCGGCTCACCAGAGAAGCTGGCCGACTTGATATCGATATGCCACCCTGTGAGCCTTGCAGCCAATCGGGCGTTCTGCCCTTCCTTGCCGATGGCCAAAGAGAGCTGATCGTCGGGAACTATGACCGTGGCATAATGGTTATCAGGATCGATGGTGACGCTGGAGACCCTAGCAGGAGATAGCGCATTGGCCACATATTCAGCCGGATCCTCGCTCCACTGGATGACATCGACACGCTCATTGCGAAGCTCTTCGACGACCATCCTAACGCGTGATCCTTTGGGACCCACGCATGCTCCGACAGGATCGAGGTTCGGCTCACGTGAGGACACGGCGACCTTCGAGCGTGCGCCTGGCTCGCGCGCTATCGATTTTATCTCGACGATCCCGTCATAGATCTCCGGCACTTCGATCTCGAATAGGCGCCTTATCAGATCAGGATGCGTGCGTGAGACGATGATGGTGGGCTTGGCATGCTCGCCCTTTGCCCTAGTGGCCTCCAAAGCAGGGTCGCGCACATCGATGATCAAGACCTTCAGGCGTTGATTGTGCCTGTAATGCTCGTTGGCGGGACGCTCGTTTCGCTCTTGCGGATAGCGCTTGAGATCGTAATGGGGCAGCTCAGCCTCGACACCATCCCTGATCTTTATGATGGTGAAATCGGGTGTTCCCTGCAAGACCGTACCGGTGATAAGATCGCCAACACGATCCGAGAACTCCTCATAGATACCGCGACGTGTAGCATCGCGCACTATGGAGGCTATCACGCTCTTCGCGTTTTGCGCAGCGATGCGGCTCGTATTCTCAGGTGTGACATCGCGCTCTTCGAACTCGGTGTACTCACCTGTCTCCTCATCGGGCTCTCCAACAGGAACCAGCTCGTAGACATATATGTTGCCTGTTTGACGGTCTATGGTAACGCGGGCATCGTATTCAAGATCCAAGATGCGCTCATAGCTTTTCGCAAGGGACTCTTCAAGGCGCTCGATGATATAGAACTCGTCGATCTTCCTTTCATGGGCGAGCATCTGCAATGCCTCGATCAATGAGTATTCTTCTTCTGCCATTTCCTCTTTCCTTTCCTGCTGCGTCTCTACGCGTTCTTATCTAAAACTCGATCTTTCCGACAACGTTCGCACGTTGGATATTGTCGTGGTCGATCTCGATGATCCCCTTATCGGCGGACACTTTGACGATATCGCCATCGATGCCCAAAAGCTTACCTTTGATGTTCTTCGCGCCATCGATGGCATCTTTGACCCTTATGCGCACATCCTCTCCCGCAAATCGTGCGAAATGCTCCTTTGTGCGCAGAGGCCTATCGATACCGGGAGATGAGACCTCGAGCGTATATGCACCAGGGAATGGGTCGATACGCTCGATTATCTCGCCGATCCACTCTTGCGCAGAACTTAGCTCCTGGAAGCTGACGGATGTTGGAGTGTCTATGTAGACCCTGATGATCGGGGATTTCTTCGCACCTGTGATCTCGAGCGTTACGATCTCGACACCCATATCGCAAGCGTGCGCCTCAAGCGCTTCCAACAATCCGGCTTCTTTCGGATTGAGCATACGACCCACCTCCTCTCACGCATAGCGCATCACGCATTCCGTTAAAAAAAAGAAAGCGGGAAAAATCCCACTTTCTTTCCACGAAAGCAATCAGTACATTGAACAAGAGCAATATTAGCATAAATGATGCGATACGCGAAGCATATGTTGGCATCTACACAACCGATTCGGTACAGATCGCATCATGGACGGTCTATCTTGAAGTCCATGTTGTGCGTTGTGCGATGAAGGTTCGCTATGGTAAGGCTCTACTCGAAGTAACCTTTGTCGGATGCCAAACGATTGAGCGCGTTGATGTAGGCTTTCGTCGAAGAGACGATGATATCACCATCAGCTCCGCGACCGGTGTATATGCTGCCATCATCAGCTTTAACGCGCACGGTCACCTCACCAAGAGCATCGATGCCCCGTGTTACAGATTGAACTGAGTACTCGGACAGATCATTATCTATCCCGATGACCTGATTGACCGCCTTGTACACCGCATCGACAGGGCCTGTGCCCCAATCGCATACGGTCACCGGCTCCTCATCTTTGCGCCTCATGGTCAACGTGGCCGTTGGCTTCAAAGGAAAACCGCAGCTTATCTGCACGGATTCCAGCGTGAACAGAGCGCCGCTTTGACGATCGCGCTCGTTGACGAGCGACTCGAGATCCTCGTCATAGACCTCTTTCTTCTTGTCGGCAAGATTCAAGAATGCCTCGTATATCTGATCGAGCTTCTCATCATCGAATTCGTAGCCCAGTTCTTCAAGTCGATGCTTCAAGGCCGCATGCCCGCTCCTTGCAGTGAGTACAATCTGGCTTTGCCCGGCTCCAACATCATCCGGGTCGATGATCTCGTAGGTGTCGCGCTTCTTCAAAACGCCATCCTGATGGATTCCGGAAGAATGGGCGAACGCGTTAGCGCCGACGATCGCCTTGTTCGCCTGGACGTTCATCCCTGTTATGGAAGAGACAAGGCGGGATGCCTTCGTGAATTCATGCGTGTTGATATCAGTATGCGCATCGAGTTCTTCTGAGTGCATCTTGATGCCCATCACGACTTCTTCCATTGCGGTGTTGCCAGCACGCTCTCCAAGGCCGTTGATGGTGCACTCTATCTGCCGCGCGCCAGTCTTCACACCCGAGAGCGCAAGCGCTGTTGCCATCCCAAGATCATTGTGGCAATGCACAGCGATGGTGACATCATCGATGCCCTTGACATTGTCAACGAGATACTTGATGCGCCTTCCGAATTCATCCGGCAGTGAATAGCCCGTAGTGTCGGGGATGTTCACCACCGTAGCTCCAGCATCCACGACAGCCTGTATCATCTTCACCAGGAAATCGTAATCGGAACGTCCGGCATCCTCAGCATAGAATTGAACATCGTCCACGTACTTCTTCGCGCATTCGACGGCACTGACCGCACGCTCTATAGCCTCTTCAGGCGTTATGCGCAGCTTATCGCGCAAATGGGATTCCGAGACGCCTATGCCGGTATGTATGCGAGGCCGCTTAGCGAACTGAAGCGCATCGGCAGCGACCACGATATCCTTCTCGATGGCGCGTGTCAGCGCACAGACCACAGCATCGTAACCCGCAAGCTCGGATATACGGCGAACACTCTCGAAATCGCCAGGGCTCGATATCGGGAAACCTGCCTCGATCACATCTACGTTCAACCTTAGAAGCTGTCTGGCGATAACGAGCTTCTCTTCCGTGTTCATAGAAGCTCCCGGTGATTGCTCCCCGTCGCGCAAGGTTGTGTCAAAGATGTCGATCTTTCTGGTCATGGCTTCATATCTCCTTTCAATGCTGGTCATGGCAATCATGTCTTATTTTCAATACGACCATTGCAGGTCAGAGCACATCCTATAGGTTGATCCTCCAAATGTTCTTCAGATCAAGGCTCGACCTGAGCGTCTCCATAACATCATCCGATACATCGCCCTCTACGTTTATATACACGAGAGCACATCTCTCTTCAGGCTTTGTACCGATCTGCATCGTCGTGATGTTTATACCAGCATCTCCGAGGATCCTCCCGATGATACCGATACGCCCAGGCCCATCAACGTATTCGAATATGAGAGAGCGCTTCGCAGGGGCAATATCGATCTTGTACCCGAGTATCGATATGATCCTTGGTTGGGAATCCACACCGAAAAGCGTTGAGGCCAATTCGACATCATCGGCTCTTATGCTAACAGCGCTCGAATACTCCTCAGCGCTATCCTTCGACGAAGAGCATGTCTTGATCCCGTGCCTTGAAGCCAAGGATTCAGCGCTTGCACCCTCGGTATGCTGGATCTGCTTGTAGGTGATGATCCCGTCCACAGCACCCGCAACAAGAGGAGCTGCGCCCTCCTGCGATATATCGCCTTCGAGAACCACTTCGAGCTTCTTCGGCATGCGACCCAGTATCTCGTAAGCTATGCGCCCCATCATCTTGCAAGCCGGTATGTAGGGCTGTATCTTGTCGATGACCTCGGGAGGAAGCGTGGAGGAATTGATCGCCGTGGGAACGATGGAGCCTTCGAGACCGGCCCATACGTATTCAGCGATCTGCACGCCGGCGTTGATCTGCGCCTCTTTCGTGACCGCGCTGATATGCGGGGTGAGTATCACGTTATCCAGTTCATGCAAAGGCGATTCGATGCATGGCTCATCCTCGAATATGTCGATCGCGGCAGCTGATATCTTGCCGGCAGCGACGAAATCGGCCAGTGAATCTATGTCATAGATTCCCCCACGAGCCGAGTTTATGAGTATGACGCCCGTCTTCATGGCAGCGAATTCCTTCGCCGAGAACATGCCCAGCGTATCCGATGTGCGAGGTAGATGCACGGTTATGATATCGGCCATGGCGATGACCTCGTCCATATCATCGAACAGCTCGACATCGAGCTCTTGAGCGCGCTCGGGCGAACAATACGGATCATAGGCGACAAGGTGCATCCCGAATGCCTGAGCGCGGACAGCAACGGCGCTCCCGACCCGTCCGAGACCGAAGATCGCAAGCGTCTTGCCGTAGAGCTCGACCCCCTCGAAAAGATGGCGCTCCCATTTTCCCGAATGCATCGATGCGTTCGCCTGGGGAACCATGCGCGCAGCACTGAGCATCAATGCCATCGTATGCTCTGCAGCAGAGATGATGTTCGATGTAGGCGCGTTGCAGACGATGACATTGCGAGCCGCACACGCATCAAGATCGATATTATCGACAGTGACACCGGCACGGCCGATGATCTTGAGGTTCTTGGCAGCATCCAAAAGACCCGGCGTGATCTTCGTCGCAGAGCGGATTATCAAGGCATCGTAGGGTTCGATGATATCCTTGAGCTCATCCTCGCTAAGATCCAGCCGCACATCGACGTCATAGCCTTTTGATGTTATGACGTCTATCCCCTCTTGTGCTATACGTTCGGTTATCAAGACCTTCGATGCCATACGATCTCCTATTCAAGATGCTCTTGCACATACGCCGGCCGAATCGTCGGCCGGCATCTTCGCGTTATCTAGGAATGATCCTTCTCGAATTGCGCCATGAAATCAACAAGTGCCTCCACACCGGCTTTTGGCATAGCGTTGTAGATGCTAGCGCGCATCCCACCAACGGATCTATGCCCTTTGATGGATTCGATGTTATGATCCTTCGCTTCGGAGACGAACAGCGCATCAAGATCATCGGAACCAGTGATGAACGGCACGTTCATGAGAGATCTGCAATCCTTGTCTGCCGTAGGCTTGAACAGCTTGGAGGAATCCAGATAGTCATAGAGAATGGATGCCTTCTCAACATTGCGCTGCTTCATGACCTCAAGACCACCCATGTTCTTCAGCCACTTGAAGACAAGGCCGCAGATATATATGCCCCAGCAAGGCGGTGTGTTCGACAGGCTCTTGGCCTCTGCTTGGGTGATATAGCGCATTATGGTTGGAGTCTGCGGATTGACATCTTCGCGGATCAGATCATCGCGGATGATGACAATGACGACACCTGCAGGCCCGATGTTCTTCTGCACGCCACCATAGATGACACCATAGTCGGAAACGTTCACAGGCTCTGATAGGAACATAGAGGAAACATCGCTGACGAGCGGAATATCTCCTGTATCAGGAAGCTTCGGATACTTCGTGCCGTATATGGTCTCGTTTTGGCAGATGTATACATAATCGGCATCTTCAGAGAATGAGAGCGAATCCACATCCGGTACGTATGAGAAGTTCTTATCCTCAGAGCTAGCGACAAGACGCGCATCTCCATAGAGCTTCGCCTCTTTGTAGGCCTTCTTCGACCAAGATCCGGAAACGATGTAGTCAGCAACGCCGTTTCTCATCAGATTCATAGGGATAGCAGCGAATTGCTGGGTTGCGCCACCTTGCAAGAAGAGCACATGATAGTTATCCGGGATGGACATCAGCTCTCTGATATCCGCCTCGGCGGTCTCGATTATCCCTGCGAAGGCTTTCGAGCGATGGCTCATCTCCATGACGGACATTCCGGTACCGTTATAATCGAGCATCCCTGCCTGTGCCTCGCGAAGAACCTCTTCGGGAAGAACAGCCGGACCGGCAGAAAAATTGAAAACACGTGACATCTTATCTTTCTCCTTTTGTTCTGGATTGCTGAACTACATTCTAATACTGTTGATGCGCCATGCGACCCGAATACAGAGAGACGGTCTATTCGAAGATAGGTTGAATCGAAAAAAGATCCTATAGCAAACTTCAGTAGACCTAAAGGTCTACACTACGATCCTTCTTAATAATCAATACCAAAAAAATCAGGTCGTTCGTAAAGATAGCGAGGATCCGACAGGGGTCTGTAATTGCCCCGCCTTTGAGCCAAGTTGGCTTAGGCCAACGCAGAGTTCAAAACAAGGGGCAAGGACAGGTGCCTGTCGCGACGCAAAGCTAGTCCCTTTAGGGAGATCCGCAGCGTCAGCTGAGAAATAATATCAATATTATTTCTCAGCTTCTAAGATATCCAAGAGAACATCCCTCGTATCTTCTCTCCGGTCTTCTCGATCTCATGATCGTTTATGGCTTCGCGCTGTTCGATCAACCACTTATGCCCGCACTTGCAATCCTCGACGAACTCCTCAGCAAAGCTACCATCTTGAATACGAGCCAATATCTCCTTCATGGCTTGCCTGCTCTGCTCGTTGATGACCTTAGGCCCTGCATAATACTCGCCGTATTCTGCAGTGTTCGAGATGGAGTAGTTCATGAAGTGGATGCCGCTCTCATACATCAAGTCCACGATCATCTTCATCTCGTGATAGCACTCGAAATATGCGAGCTCAGGCGGATATCCAGCATCGACGAGCGTCTCGAATCCGGCTTTCACGAGCTCGACCAATCCACCGCAGAGAACCGCTTGCTCGCCGAACAGATCCTCTTCGGTCTCCTCTTTGAAAGTGGCTTTGATGACACCTGCACGGGCACCACCTACGCCCCAAGCATATGAGAGTGCAATATCCCAAGCATCCCCTGTGGCGTCTTGCTGTACGCAGATCAGATCAGGAACTCCGGATCCTTCCGTGTATTGACGGCGAACGATATGACCCGGGCCTTTGGGAGCGCACATGATGACGTTCACGTCTTCCGGAGGGGTGATGTAGCCGTAGTGGATGTTGAAGCCATGCGCGAAAGCGAGCGTATCCCCGGCTTCCAAGTTGGGGGCGATATACTCCTCATAGACCTCAGGCTGAAGCTCATCCGGGACAAGTATCATGATAAGATCGGCCTCGCGAGCCGCTGTGGCCATATCCACAACTTTAAGCCCGGCATCGCGGGCGGCTTCGATGGATCTCGATCCCTCACGAAGACCCACCCGGACATCGCATCCGGAATCCATGAGATTCAGCGCATGGGCATGCCCTTGGCTTCCGTATCCGATGACGGCGATCTTCTTGTTCTTGATGATATTGGGATCACAATCCTGTTCGTAATAGATGGTTACTGCCATTTTCACTCCTTCGAATTCCTGGACATGGCTATCTTGCCCGTTCTTACGATTTCCTTGATGCCATAGCTTCTGAACAGATCCTCTAGCCCTTTGAGCTTCTGCCCATCCCCTGTAGCCTCTATGGTAAGAGATGTTCGACCCACATCGACTATCTTCGCACGGAAGATATTCGCGATCTCGATGATCTCGTTACGCCGTTCCGGAGACGCGTTGACCTTGTATAGGACCAACTCGCGCTCGATCGCACCCTCATCGGTGAGATCGGTGATCTTATGCACGCTTATCAGCTTATGGAGCTGTTTGGTTATCTGCTCGTAAGCCACATCATCGGCATTCACGATGGCCGTGACCCTTGACATGGTCGCATCCTCGGTATGTCCCACGGAAAGCGACTCGATATTGAAGCCGCGCCGCGATATCAGTCCGGTCACCCTCGAGAGCACACCCGGTTTGTTCTCCACCAGCACGGAAAGCACATGTTTCATGACGCTACCCCTTCTCGCTGATATCGATCGGTTCGCCATCCGATACGAAATCGTATTCATCCCTCGATGATAAGCGCTCCCCTACATCATGAGGGTCGCTCTCCCAACGACCACCGAATTGGGCATCTATGGTCGCGCAAGGCGATCTGTCTGTGGATGATATGGTGAGGCTCGGCATATCCGTACGGACAGCGCCCACTGCAACATCGATGGCTCCCATCACATCATCGAGCGCAGCTCCAGGAGCGACCATCGGATACACGTTCTGCTCTCGCGATATCGCTACATCCAAAAGATATGGGCCTTCGGATGAGAGCATCTCCTCAATAGCGGAGACAACATCGCAGGGCTCCTCGATGCGGCGTCCTTGCCATCCATAGGCCTCTGCTAGCTTCACGAAATCCGGTATGGGATCGAGAAGTGTCTGCGAGTATCTCTTGTCATAGAAGAGCTTCTGCCATTGATGAACCATCCCAAGGCAGCGGTTGTCCATGATGAGAACCTTCACAGGAACATCGTTGATGGCAGCCGTGGCCATCTCCTGGGAGTTCATCTGGAAGGATCCGTCCCCGGCGATGCAGACGACCTGGCTATCCGGCTTCGCTATAGCCGCTCCTATGGCTGCCGGGAATCCGAACCCCATCGTCCCGAGCCCTCCGCTCGAGAGGAATGTTCTAGGGCATTGCCTATCTATTATCTGATGCGCCCACATCTGATGTTGACCGACTTCGGTGACGACGATCGAACGTGCCGGATCCAGACGATCCGATAGCTCCTGCAAAACGATCTCGGGAACGATCTCGGACTCGTCATCGCCCACGTTAGCATGATAGAGCGGATAGCGCTCCTTCCATTGATCTATGAGCGTCAACCATGCTTGCGTTCTGGGTTTCGCGCCATCCTTCTCAAGCTGGGAGATCATCCCTTCGAGCACGCCCTTCAGATCCCCGACGATCGGAACCTGCGCCTCTCTTATCTTGCCGATCTCGGCTGGGTCGATATCGATATGGACCACCTTGGCATGGGGTGCGAATTCTGATAGCCGTCCTGTCACCCTATCGGAGAATCTAGCTCCTGCTGCGATGATGAGATCGCTCTCCGTCATAGCCAGATTGGAGTACTTGGCTCCATGCATCCCAACAGATCCCAGATCGAGCGGATGCGATGCAGGAAAACCGCCTTTGCCCATCAAGGTGGTTACGACCGGGATCTGCATCATCTCAGCGATGTTGACAAGCTCGTCGGTCGCTTGAGAGGTGATGATGCCGCCGCCCGCATAGATGAGAGGTCTGCTTGCCTGCTCTATCAGCTTGCAAGCGGCGCGGATCTGCTTTGCATTGCCTCTGTACGTAGGTTTATATGATGCGATATTCACCTCATCCGGATACTCGAAGGTCATACTCGTGCCCGCAAGGTCGCTTGGGATATCTATAAGAACCGGACCTGGGCGACCTGTGCATGCGATATGGAACGCCTCGCGAAATGTCTGGGTGAGCTCATCGGTCGATTGGAGCAGGAAGGAGTGCTTAACAACGGGCATCGTGATGCCCACGATATCGGATTCCTGAAAGGAATCGGTTCCGATGACAGCCCGAGGAACCTGCCCGGTGATGACAACGAGCGGCACGGAATCCATATAAGCCGTAGCGATGCCGGTAACCGTGTTCGTCGCACCCGGCCCGCTCGTAACTATGACAACTCCAGGCTTTCCGGTCGCTCGCGCGTAACCATCGGCCATATGCACAGCCCCTTGCTCATGTCGAGCCAGGATATGATGCAATTGCTCGGAATCGTAAAGGGCATCGTAGATCTTTATCGCCTGCCCTCCAGGATATCCGAAAACGGTATCCACGCCTTCGGCCTCAAGGGAGGCGATGATGGCCTGCGCGCCTGTCATCTCGCAACCTTGCTTGGCGCTCTTCGATCCCAAGCCGCGTGGAGCGCCGACCTTCGCAGCATTGCGCTTGGTATTCGATGCTGTATCCGTTCTATTCTCAGCCACTTGATCACCTAACCTTTGCTCTTAAGAAACGAAAGCGCCTTCATCAGCTGATGTGACACTCTTCGCGTATTTTGCGAGCACGCCATGATCATGCTTCGGGGCAGGAGCCACCCATCTATCGCGTCGCATTTGAAGCTCCGCTTCGTCAACATCAAACATGAGCGTTCCATTCTCTATATCAAGGGTTATCAGATCGCCTTCTTCGATCAAGGCGATAGGCCCTCCTGCTGCAGCTTCCGGGCTTACATGGCCAATCGCAGGCCCTTTCGTTGCCCCGGAGAAGCGCCCATCCGTTATAAGGGCAACGCTCTTGGAAAGTCCCATGCCAACAATCGAGGATGTAGGGGTGAGCATCTCGCGCATCCCAGGGCCTCCCTTTGGCCCCTCATAGCGGATGACGACGATATCCCCCGGACGAATGCTCCCTTCGTTTATCGTCTCGCATGCTTCCTCTTCGCTGTTGAATACTCTTGCAGGACCGGTATGCACCATCATGGATGGGTCGACGGCCGATTTCTTGACGATCGATCCCTTTGGAGCAAGGTTGCCGTAGAGGACCTTCAACGCACCTTGGGCGGATATTGGATCATCATGCTTCCTACATACATCGCCATCAGCCGGATGCGTGTGATCTTCGATGTAGGTTCGCATGGGTCCCATGCAAGTGAGCGCATCCATATCCAAAAGCCCAAGCTCGAAAAGCTCATGCATCACAACGGGAACGCCGCCGACCTCATATAGGTCGGACAAAGGGCGAGGGCCTGAGGGCTGGAGCTTCACAAGATGGGGCGTCCTTTGGCTTGCCTGCTCCCAATCATCCATCGTGATGGGTACCCCGGCTGCTCTTGAGATGGCCGTAAGATGCAAGACGGTGTTGGTGGATCCACCGAAGGCCATATCGCATTCCATCGCATTGTGTATGGACGCACTGTTCACGATATCCTTGGCGCAGATCCCCTCATCCACCAGCTCCATGATCTTCATCCCGGCATGCTTGGCAAGGCGAAGTCTCTCTGAATACACAGCTGGGATGGTTCCGTTGCCTGGAAGAGCGATGCCTAGTGCCTCGCAGAGGCAATTCATCGAGTTCGCAGTGAAAAGGCCTGAGCAGCTTCCGCATGTAGGGCAAGCTGTGTTCTCATAGAAATCAAGCTCATCTTCTGTCATGGTTCCAGCCACCACGCTTGCAGAACCATCGAAAAGCGTATTCAAATCGGTTGTCGGGCCGCAACCTCCTGGCTGCTTTCCGGCAAGCATCGGGCCTCCCGACACGAAAACGGTCGGGATGTTCACACGCAGCGCTCCGATGAGCATCCCAGGAACGACCTTATCGCAGTTCGGGATGCATACCAGTCCATCGAATGCATGCCCTTGCACGGCGCATTCCAAAGAATCAGCGATGACCTCGCGCGATACCAAAGAATAATGCATTCCCTCATGGTTCATCGCGATGCCATCGCACACGCCTATCGTGTTTATCTCGAAGGGAACACCGCCGGCCATGTATATCCCAGCTTTGACAGCATCTGCGATCTTATCCAGATTCGTATGCCCGGGAATTATGTCGTTCTTGGAATTGAGGACGGCGATGAAAGGGCGCTTCATCTCCTCATCTGTGATCCCGTCAGCCTTGAGAAGACTCCTATGAGGTGCGCGCATCACACCGCATTTGATCTGTTCGCTCCTTGAGTGCATGGATCCTCCTAAAAAAATGTCCTGGCAAATGAAGGTTTGCCAGGACATCGAGGATACAAGAGCATCTTGCAGACATATGACGGTGCCACCGGTTCAGCCTTACTTGCCTTCTCAGATACCGCGGTGAGCAAAGTATCCGAAAGATCTTCTACGCCGAACTGCTCAGGGAAGGATCAAGACGAGCCCGATGCCGGCTTCCAGTACCGCCGGCTTGCTTGAGGATCGGGTTTACGCCCATCCATAACCCATCAACGCATTTCACATATTCGATTAGTTTGGAAGTATACTCCTACATTCGGGTTTTTCAAGGAATTTCTGCGGATTCGGCTATATCTGCTCCACTATCTTGCAGATCAAAGAGCAGAAATCCTTACCGCGAGCTTCGGCTACCTCCAAGACCTCCTCATCAGTGGGACTTGCCCCTTCCACACCGCAAGCCATGTTCGAACAAAGGGAGATGCCGAGCACTCGCATTCCCACATGGCGTGCGGCGATGACCTCTTCGCACACCGACATGGCAACCATATCGGCACCCCAACTGCGAAAAGCGCGGATCTCTGCCGGAGTTTCGAAGCTCGGACCCAAAAGACCCAGATACACGCCTTCTTGGATCGGTATCTTCAATTCGATCGCAGTATCCTTTGCGATCTTCCTGAGCTTTGGGTCGAAAGCATCCAACATGCTGAAGAAACGGAATGACAGGTCATTCGGATCCATGCCCGCAACAGGGTTTCTTCCCGTGAAATTGATCTGGTCGCTCATTATGCATAGATCCCCAACGGAGTAGTTCATATTGATGGCACCCGCTGCATTGGTCGTGATGAGCGTATCCACACCGAGCCTGTTCATCAACCACACAGGAAAGGCGACATCCTCAGAGCTGTATCCCTCATAACCGTGAAGCCGTCCTTGCATGCAGATGACGCATTTTCCGCCAATCTCGCCTATGACGAATCTTCCGACATGGCTCGTTGCGCTAGACGTCTTCATATGGGCGACATCCCCATAAGGGATATGAACCGCATCCTCTATGGCTTCTGCTATAGGACCCAAGCCTGATCCGAGTATGATCCCGATGCTCGGCTTCTTGCCTTCGCTGACGCTCTTGATGCAAGATGCTGCTTCTTCTAGCTTTTCGATCAAGTGCTTTTCCTGCACTTCCATCACCCTTTCTTATGCGCTGTTATGACCCTTGGCTTGCCGATCAGATCGTCAACTACCCGCATATCGCAGAATCCGGAGTCGGAAAGGAAGCGCTCTGCCTCATCCATGGAATCTTCGAATAGCTCGAATGCTATAAGACCACGGGGCTTCAAGGCATCATACGCCCACGTAACTATCCTCTTGAACACATCAAGCCCATCATCTCCGCCATCCAAGGCCAATCTCGGCTCGAAATCCGCCACCTCTGATGACAAGGATTGCAGAACATCGGTCGGCACATATGGAGGATTCGAGACTACGGCATCGAAGGTACCGATGCGCGATGCATCTATGGAATCCCCAAGATCGCTCTTCAAGACCTCTACCCTATCTGCAACATCGCATTGCTTCACATTCAAGGAAGCGAGCTTCACCGCATCGTCGGATATGTCGGTCGCGATAACGGATATATCAGGATGCTCTGTTGCCAAAGCGCACGCGATGCATCCGCTTCCTGTGCAGATATCGGCGACGAGCAGATGTCGTTGCAATCCTCCATCGGGCATATCATCATCCATACCACGATGATCATCCCTATCAGAAGCCACATCATCTTCGCTTGGGGTCTCCATGATCCGACCCGATCCTTCGCTTTCGATGGAGGCCGACTCTATATCCTTCGTCTCCTCCAAGAATTCAGCAGAACGGATCTTCTTGGGCTTCGGAAGCTCGAAGAGCACTTCGCTGACCAGAACCTCGGTCTCAGGTCTTGGTATCAGGACACCGGGTCTGACGGTAAGGTTCAGATATCTGAAAGGCGCATTTCCGGTGATGTATTGCAAAGGCTCGCCTGCCGCTCGTCTCTTCACGCTATCGCGCAGAACATCTAGCTCCTCTTTTGCAAGAGGCCTATCGAACTGGGTGAAAAGGTCGGTTCGTGAAAGCCCTGTGGCATCTGTTAGCAGCCATTGCGTGGCTATGCGCGGATTGCTGTCGCCTTTGTCCTTTAGATAGCCTTGCATCCATTGCATCATGCGTGCAATGTTCCAGCTTTCCTCGCTTTGCTTCTCACTTGACATCCTATGTCTTCCGATACACCTGCAATGAGCTTGGATCAAACGGCTTCTTCGAGCTTTTGGGCTCTGTCCGCAGCTTGCAGCGCATTGATGACATCGATGAGCTTATTGCCCAGAAGAACATCGTTATAGCTGGAATTGAATCCTATCCTGTGATCTGTGACGCGATCCTGCGGTCCGTTGTAGGTTCTGATCTTCTCCGCGCGATCCCCTGTCCCGATCTGCGCCAGGCGCTTCGCACCCTCTGCGGCCTGTTGCTCAGCGAGCATCTTCTCGTACAGACGGGCACGCAGCACGCTCATAGCAGCGATCTTATTCTGAAGCTGGGACTTCTGATCTTGCGACTGGACCACAAGGCCGGTTGGAAGATGCGTTATGCGCACAGCGGAATCGGTCGTGTTGACACACTGCCCACCGGGGCCACCCGCACGGAACACATCGATGCGAAGGTCGTTCTCGTTTATCTCGACCTCGACCTCATCGGCTTCGGGTAAGACTGCAACGGTCGCAGTGGAGGTGTGTATCCTGCCTTGGCTTTCGGTCTTCGGAACACGCTGCACCCTGTGCACTCCGCTCTCGAATTTCATTAGCGAATAGACATGGTCACCCTTGACCTTGAACTGGATCTCCTTGTAACCGCCGCTCTCGGAAGGCGAGACATCCATGGTCTCTGTCTTCCAGCCTTCGCTAGATGCGAAACGCTCGTACATCTTATAGAGGTCGCCAGCGAAGATAGCAGCCTCATCGCCGCCCGCAGCAGCACGGATCTCAACTATGATGTCCTTCTCATCAGCAGGATCCTCCGGTATGAGCATGATCTTTATCTCATTCTCAAGCACTGGAAGCTTCTCTTCTATAGTGGATATCTCCTCCTGTGCGAAATCCTTCATATCGGCATCGGAGAGCATCTCCTTGGCATCCGACAGGTCGTTCACAAGACCGACGTATTCTGATGCCTTCTTGGCCAAAGCACCCTGATTCGCGTATTCCTTTGCAAGGCGGTTGTATTCCTTCTGATCGGCAAGCACATCCGGGTCGCCCATCTTCTTCTGAAGATCATCATAGGCAGAAAGGAAGGTTTCAAGCTTATCTTTGAGATCCAGGTCAGCCATTTTAAGATCCTTAAATCGTTGCGTAAAAAAGCGCGCCCGTAATGCGCGCTTGCATTTATCCGATATTCTACCAAAGAATGCGCCTGCTATCAGCATATGCGCATGCGATTGTTCTCTATGACTTTACGCTAGCTAAGCCAAAGTAGCCATATGCCGGATTGTCTTGCGAGAAAGCCTTCGAATCCGATCAGCTGGATCATCTCATAGGCTGAGCAGGTACTCAGATACGCTCTCTATGCAATTCGCCCCATCAGCAACAGCCGTTGTGACCTGCCGAAGCTGCTTGGTACGAACGTCACCGGCGGCGAATATCCCATCAACGCTGCTCTTGCAGCTCTCATCTGCAACGATGTACCCCCGTTGATCGAGCTCTACCACGCCATCCAAGAATTCGGTGTTCGGAACGGTGCCGATGGCCACGAACAACGCAGATGCATCTATCCTTGAAACTTCATCCGTTATGCGATCCCGAACATCCAAAGCGCAAAGCGCACCGTCATCGTCTATCAGCCGCTCAACTACGCTATTCCATAGTATCTCGACATTATCGAGCTCTTTGATGCGGTTGTGATAGATCGCCGTTGCACGCAGCACATCACGCCGCACGATGAGATATATCTTCTTGCAGATACGGGATAGATAGATCGCATCTGCAACAGCGGTATCCCCGCCGCCAACGATGCAGACGACCTTTTCCTTGAAGAAGTTACCATCG
>CAYXZC010000027.1:20292-23521 GCA_964469815.1 uncultured Eggerthellaceae bacterium
ATCGCATGTTCCGCAATAGGAAACGCCGGAACCCTTGAGCTCTTCTTCCTTGTCAAGGCCTAGCATTGCCGGGCGAGCGCCACTTGCTACGACGATGCTCCGTGCACACAGATCACCGAAAGCCATCCTCACCGTCTTGATATCGTCTTTGATGTCGATCCTGACCACTTCGTCGTAAACGATGTTCGCACCGAAGGATTCGGCTTGGGACTGCATTATCTCGGACAGTTCGAACCCGCTAGTGGAAGGGGCGAATCCTGGATAGTTCTCGAGATGCTCGGTCTGAGCCATCTGCCCACCCGGAGAGAGGCTCTCGATGAGAACCGTATCCAAACCCGATCTGGCAGCATAGATGCCGGCGGCCATACCGGCCGGTCCGGCACCTATGATGGCCAGGTCGTACATCTTGTTAGCTTCTGTTGTCATATGCATCGATCTCAGACGAAAGGACTTGATCTCCTGCGCCTATTGCAAAAGCTGCATCAAAGCCGCCTTTGACTGCAAACCCACCGTCTTCTTCTTGATCTCGCCATTCTCGAAAGAGATTATGGTCGGAACAGAATTGACCCTGAATTGTGCTGCGATATCAGGGCTTTGATCGATATCGACCTTGTATACGTATGCATTTCCTGAAACCTCGGTCGTGATCTCATCGATGATAGGCGCGAGCCTCTTGCAAGGGCCGCACCACGTGGCGAAGAAATCAACAAGAACGGGTTTATCGGCATCCAGTACTTTCGACTTGAAATCTGCAGAACCTATTACTTCGCTCATTTTGATTTATCCTCCTAAATCGTTTCCGAATGATGCGAAAGGCTACGCTTCGGGATTCGAGATAGTCCTTTCGCCCTTGAATTCAAATGATGCATGTTGAAACCTCATTTGAGCTTGAAGATCTCCAACTCGTTAACAAACTGCAAGCCTTCTGTTCTTTACAAGTAAAACCATGCTCAAATGATGCCGGTACGGGCTAGAGCGCAGCGTCCCTGATCACATCCAGGAACTTCTGCCTGTCCCATGTTCCAAGGTCGCCCTCGAATCGCTCGCGAACCGACACGAGACGCTCCTCGATCTCCTTATCACCAAGAACGACCATATAGGGGATCTTCTGGCTTTGAGCCTTAGCGATCTTCACCTTCATGGGCTCGTTCTGATCGTATATCTCGACTCGGCCACCGACCCCTTTGATCTCACCGGCGAATTCTGCAGCTGCTTCCTTATGCCTATCGGCGATCGGGATGACAGCTACCTGAACAGGCGCTAGCCAAAGAGGCAGAGCGCCTGCATAATGTTCCAAAAGGATGCCCAAGAAACGCTCGATCGATCCGAATATCGCGCGATGGAGCATCCATGGCTGCTGCTCCGTATTGTCCTTCGCCCTATACGTCAGATCGAAACGCTCCGGGAAATTGAAGTCGACCTGGACAGTGGAGCACTGCCAAGTCCTTCCAAGCGCATCCTTGACCTTGATATCGATCTTAGGCCCATAGAAAGCGCCATCGCCTTCGTTGATGTCGTAATCAAGGCCGCGGATCTCGCATGCCTTCTTCAGAGAATCGGTGGCATGCTCCCACATATCATCGGAGCCTATCGATTTCTCAGGACGCGTGGATATCTCAGCCTCATAGGTGAAATCGAAGGTATCCATGATGTAGTCGACGAGCTCGAGGATCGCGACGACCTCATCTACCACCTGATCGCGAGTGCAGAAGATATGAGCATCGTCTTGGGTGAAGCCACGTGCGCGCATGAGGCCATGGACAGCCCCTGACATCTCGTGGCGATACACGGTGCCGAACTCGAAGAAGCGCAAGGGCAGATCGCGATATGACCGAAGCTCGTTCTTGTATAGCAATACATGGCCAGGGCAGTTCATCGGCTTGACACCGTATTCGGTGAGATGCGGATCCTCATCAGAACCCTCGTTGATATTGAAGAAGTACATGTTGTCGTGGTAGAAGTCATAATGCCCGCTCGTCTTCCAAACATCGGCATTGTAGATATGAGGCGTGATGACCTCCTCATATCCACGCTCATACAGATCGCGACGCAGCCATTCCTGCATGGTGCGTATGATGCGTGTGCCTTTTGGAAGATATAGAGGAAGCCCGACACCTGCTTGCTGATCCATCATGTAGATCCCAAGTTCGCGTCCAAGTTTCCTGTGGTCGCGCTTCTCAGCCTCTTCGATATTGTGCAGGTATTCTTCAAGCTCTTTCTTCGAGAAGAACGCAGTGCCATATATGCGGGTGAGCATCTCGTTATCGGAATCACCCTTCCAATATGCACCGGCTGTCTTCATGAGCTTGACCGGACCGATCTTTCCAGCTGTCGGCATATGCGGCCCGCTGCATAGATCGACGAAATTGCCATGTTCTCGGATTATTATCTCTTCGTCATCATCGATATCATCGATATGCTCGAGCTTAAGGCGCTGATCTT
Organism: uncultured Eggerthellaceae bacterium; assembly: GCA_964469815.1. Classification (GTDB taxonomy): domain Bacteria; phylum Actinomycetota; class Coriobacteriia; order Coriobacteriales; family Eggerthellaceae; genus MGBC163016. Next base: position 22,735 of record CAYXZC010000027.1, read on the forward strand.
TGAATATCTTTCTAGCCTCATCCTTGGTGACGACCTTGCGAACGAATGGCTCGTCACGCTTGATGATCTCTGCCATCTTATCTTCGATAGCAGCGAAATCCTCAGGAGCGATGGATGCATCCAAAGCGAAATCATAGAAGAACCCGTCTTCTGTCTGCGGCCCGAATCCGATCTGCGCGCCCGGATACAGCTCCTGGACAGCTTCTGCCATCACATGAGCGGCCGAGTGCCTCATGATGCCAAGAGCATCAGGGGATTTTGAAGTTATGATCTCAACGGTGGCACCATCAGGCACCAAAGTATCGAGATCGGCGAAATCGCCATCTATCTTCCCGCCTAGAGCAGCCTTAGCTAGACCGGCTCCGATCGATGCGGCGACATCATACACATTCGATCCATCCGCGATCTCTTTGATGCTTGAGTCCGGTAGTTTGACCTTCATTGATGCTTCCTTTCTCTGCCGGGTGCGAACAGAGCACCTGCAATCTTGTCAGCATGCTGACTCGTTTATTCCTTTATTGGCACTAGTTCATCGTTGTTGGGAAGAACCGGATGCGCCGGCATTGCTGCGACGTCTTGGACGAGGGGACTTTTGAGCCTGCGAACCCTGACGCCCACCAACTGGAGTTGCGCAATACGGGCAGATGGTCCAAGCAGGTTCCAATGCACGTTCGCAATGAGTGCACAGATTCTTCAGCTGTGTGTGGCAATTCGGGCAGAGCACATAATTCGAGTCGACTGGATAACCGCATGTTGCGCATTCGCCGTACTTCATCAGCTCGCGCTG
>CAYXZC010000028.1:0-23469 GCA_964469815.1 uncultured Eggerthellaceae bacterium
GTGCATGGTTCGTGGCGATCTGCCTGCTGTTCTTCGCATTCTCCACGATCCTTTCTTGGAACCTTTTCGCGAAGCTCAATGTTGAGTGGCTCTTCGGCAAGAAAGCGGTCATCCCGTTCATGATCATCGCTCTTGTGTTCATCTTCATGGGATCTCTTCTCTCGAACGATCTTGTTTGGGAATTGGCCGACATGTTCAATCAGCTCATGGTCATTCCGAATGCTATCGCGCTCTTCGCTTTGACCGGTGCGGTTTTGAGCATCGCGAATGCGAAGCACGATAAGCTGGCAACGGATGCTCCGGAAGAGAAGCTGGAAGATGAGGCTCGCGCGGCGGCGAATGAGGCTATCAAGCGCGAAGAGAAGCTTGAGCGCGAGATCGAGAAGGATATCGATCGAGATCTGAAGTAGGGTAAACGAATCAGGGGATCGGCTCAAAACATGTAAAAGAAGCAATTCCCTGATTCATCTAATATCCAAATTCGAGAAAGCCAGGCAGTATGGCACAGGATGCGAACAGGACAATGTATCCGTTTAATGTGTAGTGGCAGGTTTTAACCTGCCACATGTGGGCGATCAAGATCGCCCACTACACAACGTGCTTACAAGATACCGTTACAGGTTGTTGCGTAGTGGGTGGATCGCATTCGCCCACATAACATTCGATCATAAAAAGAAACAGGGGAGTGCCGCATACGCACTGCCCTGTTTCTTTGTTGAAAAAGACCTCGCTTGCAAAAGAGAGAGGAGGGAGAGAAGGAAGCTTTGCATTCGATCTTTTTCGTTTTTGCAAGTTAAATTATATACAACTAAGGATAATAGTCAACAAAGAATAAAGATTTTTTTAGATGCTTTTTGGGTGATGCTAATGCATGTTGTGAATGGGGCGAATACGGGGTCGTTCCAAAAGTACCTCCGTGAAGAATGCACTTGGGATGCATCTTTGCATCCAACTCGCGAAGAATATCTACCTGTAACAGGTAAGTCCTTTTCCAAAAAGCTCTAAAACGCTATCATCTTAGATGCTTTTGGGAGGTTGGCTATGAACGAAGAACTTTTCAAATCGCTGAAGCTCATATTCGATAGAAGTCCGCAGGCCGTTGGTGTAGCAAAGATAATCTTGGACGATCATGGCAATCCTTGTGACTTCTCCTATGAATATCTGAATGAGAAGCTCGCTTCGATGACCGATAGCACCATCGAAGATCTGGTAGGCTTGCACGCTTATCGCGAATGGGGCAATGAGGATATGAGCTGGCTCATCCATTTCACGGATGCGGCAATGAATGGCATCCCTTGCGAATTCGAGGCTGTTGCCACTTTGCTCGAGCGCTTCGAGCATGTAACGGTCATCCCCCTTGTGGAAGGTTACTGCATCTTCATAGTGCAGGATATTGCCGATTTCATCCATCAAGATTCCTATGTGGACGATGACCTGTCGGTGGGTTTGTTCTATTTGGATCTGAACACCTTGAAGGTCATGCTGTCGGAAGGTGCTAAGGATCTATACGGTTTCGAGAAGAGCTATATTCCGGTATCGACATTCTATGATGACCTGTTCGGAAAGCAAGGTGCGGTCATTGCGGAGAGGCAGATCGATCAGCTTCGAAAGGGCAAGCGAGAGATACTCTATGAGAGCAGAACCAAAGATGGAAGATGGCTTCGTATAACAGCCAACCATGTTCCGCATTCGAAGCGTTTCGCTTTTTGCATAATAAGGGACATATCGCGCGCTCGGGAAGCGGAGGCTCGCAGCGCCTATCGTATGAACGTCATCGAGAGCCTAACGCGTGAGAACTTCGCGCTCTATGTGTTGGATATGAAGAACGAGGCCGTTGAGGAGTACAGCCATAGTTCGGATCTGACAGGAATAGGATTCGTCCGATCGCTGGTAGATGGCGATCACGAAGATGCCAGAGCGGCATACCTTCACGATATAGTGGCTCCGGAAGATCGCGATCTGGTCGAGGGTACATTGAGCCGCGATACCCTCAAGGCTTTCTTCGCTTCCGATGACAATGAGATCAATATCACATATAGGCGTATGATCGATGACGAGGAGAAATACGTCGAGATCAGATTGATACGCCTTCAAGGCAAGGATCAAACCGCTGTGCTTGCTATACGCAATGCTCATTCTGAGATAGAAGAGCAGATCCGGCAGAAGAATGCGCTCCAAAAGGCGCTGGAGTTGGCGCAGCATGCAAGTGCAGCCAAGTCAACGTTTCTCACCAACATGTCGCATGACTTCAGGACGCCGATGAACTCCATCGTCGGATTCACGAATATAGCGCTCGAGCATACGGACGACAAAGCGCGCATGGTGGATTGCCTTCAAAAGATCCGTACATCCAGCGATCATCTGCTTCGCTTGATCAACGATGTGCTGGATGTGAGCCGAATCGAGAGCGGGATCGTCGAGAGCGATGAGGACGAGCTGGATCTTGTGGAATTCGCAAAGAGTCTTGAGGCGGTGTTCTCCGGCGATGCGCAGAACAAGGACATCGAATTCACGATAGACACTTCCAATCTCCATAAGACGAAGGTGTGCGCAGATAGGCAGCATCTCGCTCAGATAATGGTGAACCTGATAGGCAACGCGTTCAAATTCACCCATTCAGGTGGGAAGGTCAGCGTGCGGATCGCCGAATACAAGGAAAAGCAACTCGATTATGGGTCGCATGTGCCGGTAGGCTACGGGCGCTTCGAATTCATAGTTGCAGACACAGGTTGTGGCATGGTTCCTGAATTCATGGATCTGCTGTTCGTGCCGTTTGAGCGCAATGGTCTTGGTAGAGCCAATTCAACGGAGGGAACCGGCCTGGGCATGCCCATAACGAAGAATCTGGTGGATCTGCTAGGCGGCTCTATCGAGGTCAAGAGCGAAGTGGGCAAAGGAAGCGAGTTCACCGTTACCTTGCCTTTGCGCTTGGCTGATACCGCTGAAGAATGGGCTGCGGATGATTCTTCAGCTTCCTCGGGTTCTTCGTCAGAATCCGATCCTGTGGATATGAGCAAGGAGGCTTTAACAGAAAGGTTCGCCGGAAAGCGGATCCTCATCGTGGATGATGACGATCTTTCGCGCGAGATCCTCAAGGAGATACTGATCAGCGTAGGATTCGTCATAGACGAGGCGTGGAATGGAAAGGCGGCTGTCGATACAGTGCTGGCCTCGGATGAGGGTCATTATGATGCCATCATATTGGACATGCGCATGCCGGAGATGAGCGGCGATGAGGCCGCGCGCGTACTGCGTGAATCAGGACGCGATGATCTTCAGCGCGTGCCCATGATAGCGCTCACTGCCGATGCATTCGAAGAAGGAAGGCGTCGTAGCAAGGAGGCCGGCATGGTGGCGCATATCACCAAGCCGTTCAAGCGCGGCGAATTGATGGAACTGTTGGTGAAGTTCGTCTAAAGGCCAATAGGTCTCTATCGTGCAACGCGGCTTGCCAGCTTCTTACCTTTACTGCATTTCGGCTTCGTGAGTGGGCAGTGCTTCGAACAACAGGGACAAAATTCGATCCCTGATATTTTCACGCTCTTCGAGGCCTTGCTAGCTTTCGAAGTCCTGCTAGCTTTCGGGCTTTTGCTCTTCTTAGCCTTCTGCTTCTTCTTCGCTTTCTTCGACAGATCCGCTTTCTTATCCGATCCGTCGTCCTTCTTCGAAGACTTCTTGTGCTTCTTGCCCATCCTTATAGGTACTTCTCGGTAAGATAGGCCTCGATCTCCTCGTTTCCATTGATGAGCTGTCCATCGTCATAGAGGTAGGGGATGAGATTTGCATCTCCACCAAGGGATAGCAATTCTTGATAAGGGGCTTCCTGCTCAACATCGCGAAGATCCAGCTCGATGCCGTTCTCGCTCGCAAAATGCGTTGTGACAGAGCATGTTGGGCACGGTGCCCAGTAATATAGGATGGGTTTTGCCATGGTCGTCTCCTATGGTGTTCGAAAAACATCATCAATATCCTATCGCATAATCGAACCATCGGATGAAAACATCATTCTCAAGATGAAACGAAACAGGTGGAAACATCCCGGCATGAGGAATATCGCGCTTCAAGCCTACTGCCTTACATTTGTGAAATGTTTCCTGCACTGATGGCGCGGGCGTGAGCCTGCGGGTAAAATATTCGAAAGCGGTCTATCGGGGAGGCTTGATGTCGCAGACGATCTTTATAATCGAGGATGATGCTTCGCTGCGTGAGGGGCTTGCGCATCTTTTGGAGCTTTCGGGTCTGAAGGTGAAGAGCATCGATTCTGAGTTCGCAGATGCGGCCGAGGCTGCTCTGTCCTCTGATCCTGATTGCGTGGTGGTCGATCTGAAGCTCCCGGGCATCGACGGGCATGAGATCTGCCGCAACATAAGATCGAACAGCGATGTCCCCATCATAGTCCTGACCTCTTCTGAAAGCGAGTTCGACGAGGTCATGGCCATGAACATCGGCGCGGATGATTATATGGTGAAGCCATATCGTCCGGCTGTGCTGTTGGCTCATATCCAAGCTCTTCTAAGGCGAAAGACTCCGGGAGCATCCATTGCAATCAATCATAAAGGCGTTTGCTTGAACTTGGGATCCGGAACCGTGTCCTATGATGGCAATGCTGCCGATCTTACGAGAAACGAGCAGCGTATCCTCCAGATCCTTATGAAGAATCCCGGCACCGTGGTTCCACGAAGCGAGATAATGTGCGCTCTGTGGGAATCGGATTCGTTCATCGATGACAACACCCTTACGGTAAACGTTAACCGACTTCGAAAGACCTTGTCCGCATTGGGCGTTCCGGACGATTTTCTGGTCACAAGACGGGGGATCGGGTACTCGGTATGAGGGATCGCGAAACCGAGCTGCTCCTAGAAAATGATATGCCGCGTTTCAGCGCTCTTAGCTATCTTGGGGATCATTTGGCTTTGTTGCTACTGGCTGCAGTGTGCGTTGCCGGATTGTCCTGCATGCTGTTGGTGCTCGGCGTTGGCGGTCAAGGCACGGTGTTCGTTGTCACGTTCGTCGTCATCTGCATCGTGTGCGGTTTCGCCATAGATTTCTTCCGTAAACGCTCCTACTATTCAGAGCTTGCCGATCTTTTGGCAAAGCTGGATCGGGCAACCGGCTTCGATTCCTTCTTCGAGGAACCTGGATTCTTGGAGGGTCGCATAAACTATCAAACGGCTTCAACGCTATCGAAACTATGCTCGAAGAGCGAGACGGCTATGAGATTCGATGATGATGCGTATCGTCAGTATATCGAGCTTTGGATACACGAGATAAAGACGCCTATCGCTGCAATAAAGCTGATGCTGGCTGATAATTCCGACTCCCGTTCGGCGAAGATATCGCGCGAGATCGAGCGGGTCGAGAGCCAGGTCGATCAAGCGCTCTACTATGCCAGATCGACTTCCGTAGCAAATGACTACACGATCAAGGAGATCAACCTCTCGGATGCTGTGCATGAGGCATGCAAGAGGAATGCCAGGTTCATGATCGAGCATCGTAGCGCTCCGGTCTTCGAGATAGATAGCAACCTTACGGTATTGACAGATGAGGCTTGGCTGATATTCATGCTCGGACAGGTCGTGGTGAATGCATCGAAATATGGGGCGACGACCATACGTTTCTCGGCGCAGAGCTTCGATGAGGGCACCGCATCTGGAAGGACGGTGCTCGAAGTAGCCGATGATGGATGCGGCATTCCCGCATCCGATGTTCCGCGTGTGTTCGACAGAGGCTTCACAGGCATCGTTGGCAGAGAGCATGGGTCGGCGACCGGAATGGGGTTGTATCTTGTGGCAAAGCTTTGCGCGTCGCTTGGTTTACATGTCGGGCTGGCCAGCGAAGAGGGCGCAGGAACACGAGTGATATTCACTTTTCCCCATGATCGCGCCCGCAAGCAGGCGTATCTGTGATGCCCATATTCTGTTGCTTACGTGCCGAAAAGGGAAATCTTCGGCTCTTGGCTCTCTTAGTTCTCAGATGATCCCCCTTTTCAGCCATTGGATCCTCATCGAAAAAAGTAGGTGAGATATTAGCTAACAGCTAATGAAATCCATCCTTTGTTTCTCTATTCTTAAGAAAAGACCAACGTTGTTGGCGGTCTTTAAGATTCCGATTAAGCGAGTTCGCTACGATCGCTTGAAAGCAAAGGGGAAACGTAATGGATTATCAAACAGGCGTGAATCAGAATGGGTATGGACAAGCTCCGATCAATCCCAATGGGTCGCCTCAACAGCCGCAAGGCGCACTTTCAACATCAGGGATGGCGGTTGCATCGCTTGTTCTCGGCATTATAGGCATTGCCACGTCGTTCATTCCCATCGTCAACAACGCATCGTTCTTCCTCGGTATCCTTGGTGTCATCTTCGGAATCGTAGGTGTTGTGGGGATCAGCCGTGGCAAGAAGAAGGGAAAGGGCCTCGGCATCGCCGGGATCGTCTTATCCGTTGTGACGATAGTGGTCGTGCTGGTCACACAGAGCCTTTTCAGCGCAGCCATCGATTCTGCGACCAGCAATTTGAACACCTCATCGGCTACTTCACAAACTCAGCAAAGCCAGCAGTCAAGCTCTGCCTCGAATGCAGTCGCTTCGACCAGCAGCGCTTCTGCTCCATATGAGGTGACCATCGATGATGGTACGCTCACTACGGATTATGCAGGTAATCAAGCTATTCTCGTTACCTATACCTTCACGAACAATTCTGACGATGATGCCAGCTTCACTGTGAATGTGATGAACAAAGCGTTCCAAAACGGCGTTCAGCTCGATACCGCTATCGGTGCCGGTGGAGATGCGTCGGCAAGTCTGGCCACGATCAAGCCCGGTGCTACGACCACAGTGAGCCAGGCCTTCACGCTCAACGATATGAGCCCTGTTACCGTCGAGGTCTCCGAGTCATTCAGTTTGAGCGATGAGCTCATCGCTGAGAAGACGTTCGATCTCGCATAGGATCCGAGCCGAACATAGGTTGATGCTCCGGCAAAACGATAGATGCCCTGCTGGAGCATGTAGGCGGACATGCAGGCATGGTGCTTGCATGTCCGTCGAATGTTGCGATTGGTAAAATAGGAAGATCGATGGCACGCAGAAAGAGAAGGAAGAAGCGCGTGGAAGAGCCACTGACAGAGGATATGCTATCCGAGCTCCTCGATGCCCCTGATCCTTCCCGGTTCATAGAACAGGAGGATGTGGGAGCTCGTTCGCTTTCCGATTATCTGAATGAGATGCTTTCGAAGAAAGGGTTGAAGCGTGCCACCGTCGTTCATACGGCCGGCCTGAATGATACTTTCGGCTACCAGATATTCACCGGCGCCCGTAAAGCCTCGCGCGATAACCTGTTGAAGATCGCATTTGCCATGGGGCTCACTTTTCGCGAAACCAACCGTTTGCTCCAATCGGGCGGTGTGAACGGTCTTTATTGCAAGAACCGACGCGATGCCATCATCATATTCGCCTTGAACAATGGATATTCCTTCCAAAAGACCGAAGAGGAGCTTTACCGGTTTGGCGAAGCGACGATCAGTTGATCCTGTTCGAGGATGTCATTGGGATAGAGCTGCTTCTGATTATGCTTGGAGATGCGTTGAATGGGCATTTGATATCATGGATAACATGGACAACGATGCCTTGGCAACATATCTTGGAACGCTTGCTCGCGATGATTGCTTTCGAGTCGAGAAAGTGCTCAAGGAAGCTCCTCATGAAGTTACTGAGGTCGTATATTTCACCGGCAGCAACGGTGGTGAGATGGGGCCTTTCATCCGCAAGCGCATAAGCGATGAAGCGGGAATGGGCTCTGCTTATGCAACCATACATGCCGTTCAGAAGCTAGGTAAAAGGTTCAAGCATCTTCCTCGCATATATGATGTGCATGAACGCGACAGCGAGCTCATCGTTGTCATGGAATACGTTCAAGGAAGAACCATTCACGATGAGGTCTACGAGAACAATGCCTCCATACCCTTGGCTCAAAGGATCTTTCCTCAACTATGTGATGGTGTGACCGAGCTGCATGAGGAATTCATCCCGCCCATTATCCATCGCGATCTCAAACCTTCCAATGTCATAATCAGCGCCGGCGGATTGACCATCATAGATTTTGGCATTGCCCGAAGCTTTCGTGATGATGCGTATGCGGATACGGCTCCATTCGGTACGCGTGCTTATGCTCCGCCCGAGCAATTCGGGTATGGCCAGACCGACCAACGTAGCGATATCTATGCCCTTGGTATGATCCTTTATTACCTTTTGACCGAACAGAATCCTACTGCAGAAGATATCTCCCGTGGATTTCCGAAGCTGTCCTTCTTTGAACCGCTCCGAAAGGTCGTCGTACGTGCAACCGCCTTCGATCCGATGATGCGTTTCCAAACAGCGAAAGATCTGAGATCGGCTTTCATGGAAGCTGTTGCAGCGGTGCCCATGCGATCTGCGACTTCCTTGCAGCCGACGCAGTCCGCACGACCCTCCGCACCCGCAAAGGCTTCGGAGATCGTCGGGATGATCTGGAACGTCATCGTAGCTTTGGTGTGGTTCTTATTCATCATGGCAAGCTTCGTGGCGGTGTTCTCGCCGGTCGAATCGACCGCGATCTATCCTGGATGGTTCCGAGTGCTCATGTTTCCCTGCATGTTCGGACTGTTCGTGTCCGGGGTCAGCTATGCGCTCATGGATAAGCGCTGGTTGCGTCGTCGCATACCTTTCATGGCTAATCAGTCATACGGGCGAAGCCTTCTTGTTAGTGCCGTTTTGATAGGCGCGTCCTTTGCGTTTTTGGTCTTGCTGGTGGTCATCATCTTGATAACGAATTCTTTTTCTGGCAACTGATCGCATGCGAGGTTGCTCAAGGCGATGCCGGGCAACGCAGGGTAACGCAGGTCAACACGGGGCAACACAGAGCAGATCAAGGGCGGTTTCCCTTGAATGCGATGGATGGGAATCTGATCACTTCTTACGAACCTAACGAATTCGTAAGGTAGATGTAAGGCCAATCGATGGATAGCGTAATCCTCCTTCTCTAGCATTGTTGTTGGCTCGAAGAATACCCCATGGGTCGATCCGTTCGATCCGAATATCCAGACATCGAGCCAAAGTCGAGAGAAAGGATTGTCGTGAGCGTAGCGAAAAAAGTGGCAATAGGGCTTATCATCGTTGTAGGATTCGGAATCATCGTAGCGAATCAGGTTCCGAAGATCGAGAGGAGCCTCTAGATCATGCCCGAGATCTACACAGAACCATTTCCCCAAAACGGCGATATAGTCGCCTCTCAACCCACCGGCTCTGCCGATCCATCTCAAGGGATGCATTTTAAGGCTTCACAATCTGCATCGCAAAGCGCAGCTTACGGTGCGAAATGCCCTTCCCCTGCGCACGTGAGCAATGCCAACAGGGTTTCTCCTCAACAAATTCCCCAAGTGAATCCGAACGCTGATGGCTATAGCGGCAATCCTATTCTTTCGATCCGTTCTGTAGAGAAGGTCTTCGGTAGCCGGGATTCGGTAACGCGGGCTTTGAACGGCATCAGCCTTGATGTCATGCCAGGTGAATTCTTGAGCATCATGGGGCCTTCGGGATCGGGAAAATCGACGCTATTGAATTGCATCTCCACCATCGATACCGTCACGAGCGGGAGCATCCTTGTCGGTGGGAAGGACATAACCTCCATGTCGCGCCGTCAGCTATCAAAATTCCGCCGCGATGATCTGGGGTTCATCTTCCAAGACTCGAACCTGTTGAACACGTTGACCGGCTTCGAGAACATCTCACTGTCCTTGAGTATCAAAGGCGTTTCTGCAAGGAAGATCCCTGCTATGGTCAATCAGATATCCACGCGTCTGGGGGTAGATGGGGTTCTGAACAAATTCCCATACCAGATGTCTGGCGGACAGCGGCAGCGGATCGCAGCTGCGCGAGCCATAGTGGGTGACCCGAAGATCATCTTGGCCGATGAGCCTACAGGTGCGCTCGATTCGCGCAGTGCGACCATATTGCTCGAGATAATGGAGATGCTCAACCAGCAGATGTCGGCCACGATCCTCATGGTAACGCATGATGCATTCGCCGCATCCTACACGAATCGCGTTCTCTTCATCAAGGACGGCTCTGTCTTCAATGAGCTTCTGCGCGGAGATGAGAGCAGGGATCGGTTCTTCGCGCGGATCATGGAGGTCGTTTCCTTCCTAGGCGGGGAGGCGGGACATGTATCATAAGCTCGCTTTGCGCAATATACGCAGATCGGTCAAGGATTACGCCATCTATTTCGTGACCCTTCTGCTAGGTGTTGCGCTGTTCTATGCATTCAATTCCATCGGAAGCCAGCAGATACTCTTCGATCTGGAGTCCACAGCAGATGAGCATCAGTTCGAAACCACGCAACAGCTCTTGTCGATGTTTTCCGGAGTCATCGCGTTCGTGCTGGCATTTCTTATCCTGTATTCGAATCGGTTCCTCATAAGGCGCAGGAAGAAGGAATTCGGAACCTACTTGTTGTTGGGGATGACACCTGCGCACGTATCGAGCATCGTTTTGTATGAAACGGTCATAGTAGGGCTCGTTTCGCTCGTCGTCGGATTGGTGATAGGCGTCATGCTATCCCAGGCGCTTTCCTTCTTCACCGCTTCTTTGCTCGATACAACGTTGACGAATTATCAGTTCGTTTTCTCTTTCGATGGATTTCTGGCGACTCTTATCTGCTTTGCTGTCATATATGTGGTCGTAGCCGTGTTCAACATCATCAGCGTGGCTCGCTGCAAGCTGATCGACCTTCTTCAAGCCGACAAGAAAAATGAGCGCACAGGAGTCCGCAATCCGTGGATATGCCTTGTGGTCTTCATCATATCGATCGCGGTCTTGGCGTACGCCTACGAGCAGCTCATCGAGAATGGGCTTGTCATGCTCGATGATCCGCAGTTCATTCGCGCTACAGTGGGAATGCTCGTGGGAACGCTTCTGTTCTTCTGGTCTTTGGCCGGTTTCGTCATCGCGGTCATAACGCGGCTTCGTGGTGTTTACCTGCGAGGGCTTCGAGTTTTCACCGTACGTCAGATATCCAGTAAGGTCAACACGGCATTCCTATCGCTTTGGGCGGTCTGCGTTCTGCTGTTCTTCTCGATAACGGTGTTCTCTACCGGCATGGGGATGATCGAGGTGTTCGTCGGCGGCGTTGAAGCAGCGAACCCCTACAGCGCAACGCTGCGTGGCGATATATGGTATGGACCGGATGGTTCCAGAGCATCGTCTGCAGGACTTGAGCAGCGCGCTTCCGAGATGCGCGAATACGCGCCGGAGCGCTTTGCACAGGCCGAGAGCTATGACTGGAACATGGCTCGGCCTCTACAGGAAGCCGCGCCCGATCTTTGGACATCCACTATAGCAGGCTATGCGCAGATCGATGCATTCGATGACCCTACCGAGGGTTACGGTGATCTCTTCGATGCTCTGTTGAAGAAGGGGCTCATATCGCCTTCCGACATCTCGCAGCTGGAAGGTGCCACCTACTCCCATCTTAGCCTCGTATCGCTGTCGGACTTCAATGCTGCCATGGAGTTGCAGGGGAAGGGTGTCATTGAGCTCAACTCGGATCAATGTGCCCTTGTGAACAATCTCGATATGACCGACACGATAGCGAAGGCTCTTTTGAAGAGCGGGATGTCGATCGATGTTTCAGGCAAACAATACGCTATCTCTGACAAGCTCTACGATGCGCAGCTGGAGGATAACGCCATGAAGGCATCGATACTCACCTTCGTTGTGCCCGATGCTGCGATCGAAGGGCTATGGAAGAGCGGATACATCCCGAGTCTTTCGTATCTGAATGTCATGTATGCAGATAACGGGCTTAGCGTGGAGGAGAACGATATCGCGCTTGGTCAGATCATAGAGGCGGCGCAACCTGCTGATATGGGTGGATTCGATAGGGGATATCAGGGATCGGCTGAAGGGTATGCGAGTTTGCTTTGGCCTGTTACCACCACGATAACCGCGAACGATATGATCTCGCAATCGGCCGGACTGCGCTTCATGATCACTTACCTTGCAATCTACATTGGATTCATCTTCCTGATATCCACCGCAGCTATCCTTGCCATACAGCAACTATCGCAGGCTTCCGATTCCTCGCCCAGGTATCGTACTCTTTGGAGCTTGGGCTGCGACAGGCGCATGATCTTCAGGTCGCTCTTGGCGCAGATAGCGGTATATTTCATGATCCCACTCGGATTGGCTGTCTGCCATTCGGCTTGCGCCATAGGGGTGATATCAAAGAGTCTATTCGAATCGATGGGAACATCTCCCGCAGTGCCTATAGCCATGGCGGCTGTCCTTACGATCGTGATCTACGGCACATATATGCTGCTGACGTACTTCGCGAGCAGAGGGATCGTGAAGGGGGCGATAGCCCCGGCGGCGTAAAGGCGGCTGCACGCCTTTCTTTCGTAACAACGCGTAGTGGGCGGTTCTGACCGCCCACACGTAACAAGCGGACGTATAGCTTGTCACACGATTTTGTCATCCTGAACGAAGTGAAGGATCTTTTTGTGCATCAAGATCGAAGGCATCCCTTTTCGCATTTGAAAGACTTAATTCGTGTAATGCAAGTGGATATACTTTCGTCTCGATGCGTCGTCGCCTTGAGCTAACTTCATTCAAATATGTTTGAATGAAGTGGATCTTTCGGCTCCTTTGGCTTAGCTCGTGTCAAGCCATCGCAAACAATTGCTTCGCAATTCTTTGCTTCAGGTCGCTTCGCGACACCTTGACACTCTCTGTTGCGGGTGTATGAAGTTTATACACCCGCAATAACCTCGACTCAAGCACATCCACTTGCATTTATATGTCTTGTACTTTGTAAAACGTCCGTTTGCCACGTGCTTGCATTACACGAGAAGTCTTACTCAAATGCGGAAAGGGATGCGATGGGCTGATCGATGTTTCCTCTGTGGCATGGTAATATGGTCAGAACGTTTTTTCGCCCACTCAATGAAAAGGGATTCCGTTTTGTCGAGCATGTCGCAAAAAGATTTCGAGGAACTCTGTAGATCGATCGAAGGCTCCATCACCAAGGTCATGAACGCCGTTGGCAAGGGGATCGATAAAGCGGGAGATGCGGCAACGAACGCCATCAATCAGGCTATGGAGAATCAAAAGCGACAGCAGCAAAACAACAGGCCGAATGCTCCGGGACGTGCGCCCTCTACGGCACCTGTCCGCGCGAACAACGCCATATATAAGCAGAACTATGCGAACAATGCCATCATCCGTTCGCGGTTCAAACCAGCCGGGGGCCTCACTGCAAGCGGTGTTCTGCTATCGACCGTGGGCGGCATCTTCACCTTCACGTTCGGAGCTACAGAGATCTTCGGTATCTCAACAGCTATCATATCGCCTACTTCGGAGGCTGTCGGCTCTTTGGGTGGTTATATAGGGGCTCTTGGTGTAATTGCAGCATTCCTGGGTCTTTCTGTTTGGGGACTCGTTACAGGTGTACGAAATCTTACGCTTGGTGCGCGTCTCAAGGCTATCCAGCGCATCTTCGGCGACCGCGAGGTATGCTCGATCCAAGAGCTATCCGAGCGCATGCAGATATCCCCTGAGAAGACCGTGGACACGGTTCGCAAGCTCATCAAGCGCGGCCTTTTACCGCAGGGACGCTTGGATAGCGGAGAGACGTGCCTTATGGTAACGAACGCGTCCTACGATCTTTACCTTCAGGCAAAGCACTCCTACGAGCAGAAGAAGATGGAAGAGCGCGCGATGCAAAGCGCGAAGGCTCGTTCTGGACTAACCTCGCAGGATGCTGCGATGAACGCCAAGGCGCAGGCTTTCATCGACACCGGGAATCGCTACATCCAAGAGATAAGCGCCTTGAACGTTGCCATCGATGATGTGGAGCTTTCCGAGAAGATCGTGCAGATAGAGCTCATCATAGGAAAGATACTCGATCGCGTGAAAGACGACCCTTCCCTCATCGAGAGCGTATCTGGTATCGGGCGCCTGGATGATTACTACCTTCCGCAAACCATCAAGCTGCTCACAGCATACGAACAGCTTGAGGAACAGCCGGTCCAGGGTGAGAACATCCGCAACTCCAGACGCGAGATAGAAGCCACGCTCGACACATTGTGCACAGCATACGATAAGCTGCTCGATTCCACATTCGAGGATCTGACGATGGATGTCTCTTCCGATATAACGGTCTTGCATGCCGTATTGTCCCAAGAAGGGCTCACCGAGAATCCTTTCGATGGCGATGATGCGGGCAAACGGAATTCAACGGATTTGAAGCAATAGCATGTCGAGATCCTATTGGAGTCCGACATGTGGGATCATTCCCAAAGCGAAGACGATCTTATAAAGGAGACCAAGATGGTAGATGAAGCAAACGGCAAGACAACCGATTTCAATGACATTCCGGCTCCGGAGCTGACTTTGACCCCGATAGAGAATGCCAACGATACCACATCGGCCATCATCGAAGCCACTGTTATCGATCCGGCCATGTCGAAGCAGCCCACTCTGGAGGATTCGCTATCTGCGGAGGAGAAGGCTCAGGTTGATTCGTTCTCCAAGCAGATCAACATCGCCGATACTGCGCAGGTCATCCAATATGGCGCAGGCGCGCAGAAGAAGATGGCGGATTTCTCCGAGTCGGCGCTGGATAAAGTGCGCACGCAGGATCTGGGCGAAGCCGGACAGCTCATCGCGAACGTGGTCACCGAACTCAAGAGCTTCGATGTTGAAGAGGAGAAGGGCATCTTCGGCTTCTTCAAGAAGCAAGCCAACAAGGTCACTGCCATGAAAGCTCGCTACGACAAGGTGGAAGCCAATGTCGATAAGATAACGAAGGCGCTCGAGGCGCATCAGATGACGCTCATGAAGGATGCTGCTACGCTCGATAAGCTCTATGAGTTGAATCTTACGTATTTCAAGGAGCTGACCATGTATCTTCTCGCCGGGCGCAAGCGCTTGGATGAGGTGCAGGAAGGCGAGCTTCGCGAGCTTCAGGCCAAAGCCAAGCAGACCGGACGCACCGAAGATGTAGAGGCGGTGCAAAAGCTCGAGTCGGCTTGCAACCGCTTTGAGAAGAAGCTGATGGATCTTGATCTCACGCGCACCATCGCCATGCAGATGGCACCGCAGATCCGTCTCGTGCAGAATAACGAGATGCTCATGATCGAGAAGATCCAGACCACGCTCGTGAACACCATACCGCTTTGGAAGAGCCAGATGGTGCTGGCGCTCGGTATGGCGAACAACGAAGCAGCGCTTCGTGCGCAAGGCGCTGTGTCTGATATGACGAACGAGCTCTTGAAGAAGAACGCCGAGAAGCTGAAGCAGTCCACCGTCGAGGTTGCCCGTGAGAGCGAACGCGGCATCGTGGACATCGAAACGCTACGAGCCACGAACGAGAGCCTTATCCAAACGTTCGATGAGGTCATGAAGATCCAAGATGAAGGCCGTGTGAAGCGTGCTGAAGCTGAAGTGGAGCTTCGCAAGATGGAGACCGAGCTCAAGCAAAAGCTGCTCGAGTCGCGTGGTATCTAGCCGGGTCGAAGACAGACGACCGTAGGATCTGCGAATCCGGTTCAAACCGTAATGTCTGCGTAGGTGGCATCCACCATCTGTAGAAGATGGTCGGGTGCCATCTCCATTTGCGCTCCGATCCTTCCGGCGGAGAAATATATCGTATCGAAGAGCAACGCTGTCTCATCTATCACGGTGGGAAAGCCCTTCTTCATCCCGATGGGTGAGCATCCTCCATGGACATAGCCTGTAAGGGGGAGAAGCTCGCGCATAGGGATCATGCTCACGGCCTTCTCTCCTACGTTTGCAGCAGCTTTCTTAAGGTCGAGCTCTTCTGCAACTGGGATCATGAAAACATAGTGCCCACCCGATCTTCCCTGCGTGACCAGCGTCTTGAACACACGCTCCTCGTCTTCACCGAGCATGCGTGCCACCTCGACCCCACTCAACGCTTCTTCGCATTCAAAGGTATGCACATCGAAATCAAAGCCTGATCCTTCCACCTCGCGTATGGCATTCGTCTTATGGTTCTTCTCCTTCTTGGACAATTCGGCTTTCCTTCCATCGCTGTTATGGTACTTGCTCGCAAAAGGATAGAGGCCGGAATGATCCGGCCTCTACAGTCTATCCTATGTTGTGAAACGGTTCATCCATGCTATTCACGCTTCGGCGTGTCGGAATCGTTGTCGGTCACCTCGTTAACAACAACATCGGTCTCGTTCGCGTTCTTGGCTACGTATACATAACCTACAGCGCCTTCGACCGGAAGCTCGTTGTAAGCGACCATCTCAGCGATCTCGGCTGCGGTAGCGCTCTTAGGCTCGGTCTCGAGCAGGTAAGCGGTATCGGCACGGCGAGCCATAGCCTCGCGGAAGTCCTTCGTTCCAACGAAGACCTCTTGCTTGTACGGGTTCACGCCAAGCTTCTTCGCGCGGTAGATGATGTAGCTCAAAGCTGCGATGTTGGCGATAAGGGCGATCGATGCGACCACGGTGTTGATGGCTGGGTTGTTCACAGACTGCACTGCGAATACTGAGTCGTTGGCGAACATCGGAACCATCTGGCAGAACATGCACCACATCGAAAGGGTGAATGCGCGGTTCTGGATCCATCCGCCTTTGTTCCAGATAAGGCCTGCGATCGTTGGAGCAAGGAGCAATGCGATCCCGCAGTACCAAGAATGAGTAGGCAGGCAGTTGTAGGTGTAGCAGAAGTTCCACAGGTCGTAAGCAATGATGAAGACCCATGTCATGTCAGGCCAAAGCATGTCCTGACGTTTCTTGGAGATGTAGATCCCGAACCAACCGGTCATGCAAAGGATGTTCAAAAGGCCTGCACATCCGTTCAGCACGTTGTGCCAACCGCCGTTCAAAAGCACGCCCTCGTCCGTCACGAAGCTTGAATCCCAAGCAACGATGGCGCTTTCGAAATCGCTGGCTACTGCGATAAGGATGTTGATAGCAACGATTATGAACGGGAATGCTTTGAACCAATGCGATCTGCCGACCTTGGTCCAGCTGTATTTCAGCATCATGAAGCCGATGCATCCGGCTGTTGCAGCATAGACCTTTGCGTAGTGGAACCAACCACCCATGGTGGTATAGGTCGGGTTGTTCAGCGCCCATTCAGCGCCCATGGCTGCACCGACTTCGACCACGATGCAATATACCGTCATGGCGCCGCATACGCCGAAGAACATGAAGATTCCGCCCGCTTTGCTCCTTCGGGCAAATTCGTTCAGAAGGATCAATGCAATGAGAACCATTGCCAGACCAAGCCACTGATACAGTGCGTTCGGTCCGTAGACATCGAACAACATTTTTCTCTCCTAACGCGTCGTCCTATCCAAATGGAGCGTTTGCGCAATCACGTCAGCTACCACCGAATCATCAGCGTCAGGATGAGTGCGCAAATACCCGATCACACCTACTATGAGAACGTAGAACGTTTCATAGAGATGCTCGATCTCGACCTCGTGCAGAGCCGAGTAATCCTGCACAGTGGTCTCGATGATGTAACTTGCCGTATGGTGTGCAACCCTGTTCACCAGATCGAGGTAAAGGCTTGCGCTTCCATTGGTAGCGAGCGTTCTATGCAGGTCGCTATCCTCGAATACGCCTAAGCGCAAAACCTGGACGATGCTCTTGAGCGCTGCATCGATGTTTCCTTGCTCGCGGTTCGCGTTCCACACTTCGAGCAACTGGATGTATTCGTTGACCATGTCATCCAGCATGGCATTGATGAGCGCATCCTTGTCATCGAAGTAGTGGTAGAACAGCGATCGGGTTACTCCGACCTTCGAAGTAACATCCTGGATCCTCATGCCGTCGAGCCCTTTGTTCTCGCAGATCTCGCGTGCAGTCGAGATGATCTCGCTGCGTCTGCTGTCTGCACGTGACATTTGCTCTCCTTTCCTGCGTTATTGCGAGAACCTTATGGCGAGACTCCAAGCCGATCATCCGCTGCAGCTTGAAGCTTTCGTTCAACCATACGGACGCTGTAACCCATATTGCACTTCTTCGAAGAACAAATGTTGACACTGTGTCAGTTTTTACCGTTCTGTAATTGAACTGCTAATAGTGCGTTTGGAAGATCTAGGAGCGAGCGCGATATGCCCCACGGGCGAATGCGAGAGCATCATCCGGGGAGCGTCCTCTGACACACTCTGACGAATTCTGAGAACGCAAAAGCATCATCTAGGAAAAGATTCAGGATCTTCGTCTTTCTCCGGTATGTTATGGTGCAAACTGTAATCGATGGCTAATCCGGCGATCTGGGAGCGAAGATGAATCTGGAATACATTGAAGAGTGCGCGAAATCCTATAACGGGAAGCTGAACGCGGAAGAGCAAGGGCGCCTTGATTATTTCGTCGGCCTTTGGCGCGTTATGGATGAATGCATAAGATCGCGAGGCGATGGCGATGCCTATAAGATGCCCAGTCTTGCCGAGGTTCGCGATCTCTACATGAGCGGAACGCCGCTGTTCTCGCATGCGCTGCCGAATGTGAATGCCGAGCAATATGCTTCTGCGGCTGAGGCCATCGCAAATTACTTGCTGGAAAATGGCGAATATTCCGACGATGTGGAAGAAGCGGTGCGCGCTGTCGATTGGTTGGATCTGGTGATCAAGCAGAGCAACGAGCACGTGCAGCTTGATATGAACGACCTGGGAACGAGGATAGCAGGGATGGTCCTCTTGCTCGCCCAGTTCACCTTCTACGAACCTATAACCGAGCAGATAAGCCAGGCTATAAAAGGGGATAGGATGGAGGAGTCGCATCCTTTGGCTTGTCCTGTCTGCGGTTCGGGGGCGGCCATATCCATCATCGATCGCAATGAGACCTTCTATGGCACAGGGCGATCCCTCTATTGCGGACAATGCGGGATGATCTGGGAGTTCGATCGCGTACGCTGTCCAAGATGCGGGTGCGACAACGAGGATGAGCTCAGGTTCGTCAACTTAGGCGATGCGAAGAATCATCAGATCCAGCTTTGTGACCATTGCGGCGGATTCATCCGCACAACTTTTGTGGATCCGAATTTGGAGAAGGTGGCTCCGATCGTTGAGGATGTCGTATCGACTCCTATCGAAGAGCTTGTGCGCGCAGGAGCTTTGGAGAACTTTCAACAAGATTGATGCGACCACCTGCATCCCTCCATCCTGCATCATCACCTGAAAAAGCTATGTCCAATTGCCGATTTGTGCCTGCGTGCTTGCAAGAAATATGCGTGGGAATGTCATAATCGGAAATCGCTGGATCAATGATCGATTTTCGGGTCGTGCATAGGATCGGCTCGATGAAAAGGGGAAAGCAGGACGCAATGGAAGGCTTTGAGTTTATAGCTACCGGAGCTTGGTCGATCGTTCCGCCGCTTTTGGCGCTAGCGCTCGCACTTATCACCAAAGAGGTTTATTCTTCGCTCACGGTCGGCGTTTTCATCGGAATGATAATCTATCAATTCACTTTGAATGGAGCCGGATTCGATCAGCTCATCGCATCGTTTACGATGGTGCCGCAGATGATGGCCGAACAGATATCCGGAAACGGGGCTCTGCTCTTATTCCTTGCGTTACTAGGTGCGCTAACGGTGGTCATCGCGGTGAGCGGCGGATCACGCGCCTATGCCGAATGGGTGTCCACTCATATAAAGAACGCCCGTATGGCACAGATACTTACAGCGGCACTTGGCATCATCATCTTCGTGGATGACTACTTCAACTGCCTTACGGTCGGTGCCGTGATGCGCCCCATCACAGACCGCTTCCATATCAGCCGCGAAAAGCTGGCATGGATCATCGACTCGACGGCGGCTCCTATCTGCATCATCGCTCCGGTCTCTTCTTGGGCTGTAGCGATCGGTGGATATATGGGAGAGGATGGTTTCAGCACATTCGTCGCATCCATCCCGTATAACTTCTATGCACTGTTGACCATCTTCTTCGTGTTCTTCATGCTCATAACGAATTGGGATTTCGGCTCCATGCGCGCGGCCGAGGAGGCAAGCCGTATGAATGCGGTGCCTGCAGAGGACGCGGTCGAGGAGGCGAAACTCGAGCGATTGGTTGCAAGCGAGGAGAAGACGCTTCTTTCCAGTAGCGATGCCAATGCGCCCATGGTCGTGGATGAGGAAGACGAAGGAAGCGAATGTTTCGAGGCGATCGTTACCGAGCGCGCCGATATCGAGAGCACGGTCGGCGACAAGATAGAGGAGTACAAAGGCCTTGATATATCCGACAAGGGCAGGGTTTTCGACCTCATCGTCCCGATCGTTGTTCTGATCATCTTCTCGATATTGGGAATGATGTATGTGGGCGGCTTCTTCGAGGGCGTTGATTTTGCTACCGCAGTTGGCGAGAATCCAGTGATGGGTCTTTGCATCGGTGCCTTCGTGGCACTCGTGGTCAGCGCGGGAATGTTCCTGCCGCGAAAGCTGACCACGCTCGGCGGTTTCGTGGAGGCGATGTCGGAAGGTGTGCGTTCCATGGTCGGCGCCATAATGATCTTGGTGCTAGCTTGGAGCCTTGGCGGTGTTTGCCGTTATCTACTCGGTACCGGTGAGTTCGTCTCCGGATTCTTGAACGGACTTGGCGTTGGGCTTGATCTGTTACCGGCGATCATAATGCTCGTTGCGGCATTCATCGGTTTTGCCATGGGGACTTCTTGGGGTACTGTGGCTCTTATCCTGCCGATCGTCATCGGTGTCTTCGATATGTCGGATCCGCTGTTCTTGGTAGCCATCGGTGCAACCCTTGCCGGTGCTGTCTATGGCGACCATATCTCACCCATATCCGACACCACCATCCTGTCCTCAGCCGGTGCGAAGTGCAATCACCTGCGCCATGTTTCCACGCAGATCCCGTATGCTTCGCTCGTGATGATCGTAAGCTTCATCTGCTACATAGTTGCCGGATTCATGGGGCAGCCCTGGGTGGCCTTGATTGTGGGCATCGTGCTGATCGTTGTCAGCGTCATCGCCCTTCGCAAGATCAGCACCGTTCGCGGGTAACTTGTTTAAAAGCGATATCTGCAAAAGCAGGTCGTGTCGGTCGTTCTATCTTACGATCGACACGACCTTTTCTTTTATAGGAGCATATCCTTCTTATGGAGGAACCACACCGTGATGGCGCAAACCACAAGGATGATCAGGCAGATTATCGCGAAACCGAACTGAGTGTTGGCAAAAGGCACCCATTCCTCGTTCACGTTCATACCGTAAAGACCGCTTATCATGGTTGGGATAGCCAGCACGATGGTGACGGATGTGAGCAGTTTCATCGTGTTGGAAAGACGGTTGTTGATGACCGACGACATCAGCTCACGGGTGCCGTTGACGATGTTGAGGTACACCGAGCACATCTCAACGGCCTGCGCATTCTCGACGATGACATCTTCCAGAAGCTCTTGATCCTCATCGGTTTGTTCGAAGCGCTTGTAGCGGCGCAGCTTGTCGATAACGGTTCGGTTGGCCTGAAGCGATGTGGTGAAGTATACGAGCGTGGTGTCCAAACCATAGAGCATCAACAGATCCGCATTGCCCGTTTTCCCTTCGATGCGCTCTTCGATGTTGTGCCTACGACGATCGATCATGCGCAGGTCGTATTGGTAGAGCGTGGCCACGCGATATAGGATCTGGAAGACGAAGCGCAAGGTCTCTTCGGTGGAGAATTTGCGTGTCTGGCTGTTCAGGAACGGCGCGAATACGAGCGTTTGTTCCGAGCAGATGGTGACGATATTTTGCCGGGTGAGTATCATCCCGAGTGGAATGGTGGTGTAGTTTTGCGAATCATCTTCCGTTCGTACCACCGGAACGTCAACGATTATGAGGGTGTAATTATCCTCGAGCTGTATACGGGATCCCTCTTCGATGTCGAGCGCGGCTTCCACATCGGCCACATCCGCGTTCATCTCAAGAGCGACCCTTTCGCATTCCTCATGCGTGGGTGCGATCAGCTGAACCCATACACCGGGTTCGAGCGCATCCTTCTCGCGGACTATGCCGCCATCGGTTTTGTAAAAGGTGAGCATACGCAGTCCTTAATCGATCGTCTTCCCTTCCGGGACAGACAAGACTGCGCGGAAAGGAAGAACTAGATACTGTGGGGTTTCGGTTTTCGAACCTTCAAGTAAGTCCCTTTCCTGGTCGACAATAAAAAACCGCATGCCTTTCATAATCGGTCAGCCATGCGGTCAGGTTGATACTGAAATGGTGCGCCATGAGGGGCGGCCAATACAGCTCTTACTGAAATGGTGCGCCATGAGGGATTCGATGCGTCTTCGCTTTGCGAATCCGCACAGGCTGCGCTCACTTCGTGTGCTCGCACAAAACAACCCAAAGGGGTTGTTTTGCCCTCTCGGGATTCGAATCTCTGAAACACTTTCTTTCCAGAAATCCGATCACCAAAAACAGCGTGCTATTTAAATGGTGCGCCATGAGGGATTCGAACCCCCGGCGGTCTGATTCGTAGTCAGCTCCTCTATCCAGCTGAGGTAATGGCGCACTTCAAACAGCAAAGGTCATTTTGCCAAAACGACAAAATGATGTCAACACATTTTTGACGTAGCGCTCGTTGCTTCGGTAAAATATCCCATTAAAACGATCATTCAAGGGGAATCATGGCAATAGAAATCGATGAGCAGCTCATTCGCGATGATGAAGGCGTCATCAAGGTAGGCGAGGCTCAAACGCTTGAGATCAGCGATGAAGAGGAGAAGAACGTCGATCTTTATGAGACGTTCAGCGACATAAACAGCATAGATCCCGAGCTTTACAAGAACAATGATGTTAAGCGCGGGCTTCGCAACGCCGATGGAACCGGTGTGCTTGCCGGTATCACGCACATCTCGAATGTGCATGGTTACAAGATAGTCGATGGCAAGAGGGTGCCCGACGAGGGTTCTCTCAGGCTTCGTGGGTATGAGCTCTATGATCTTTTGGGAGATATGTCGCCTGATCGACGGTTTCGCTTCGAGGAACTTTGCTACCTGCTGTTGATGGGGGATCTTCCCACCAAAGATGACCTTACGCGTTTCGTATCGGTCATCGATTCACAGCGGGAGCTTCCCGATGGATTCACTGCGTCCATGCTCATGCGTGATGCGGCTCCCGATATCATGAATGTATTGGCAAGGTCCATCCTTCAACTCTATGCTTACGACACCCATGCCGAAGAGCGCACGGCAAAGCACGAGATCCATACGGCGCTTTCGCTCATAAGCCGTCTTCCGCGCATCATGGTACTCTCGTATTTCAGCAAGCGAGCACGCTTCGACCATGATTCGATGATCATGCATCGTTTCATCGAAGGACAATCCAGCGCTGAGACCATCCTTTCGATGCTGCGCTTGGATAGGCAGTTCACGCCGGAAGAGGCGCGGATGCTCGACATAATGCTGTGTCTGCATGCGGAACATGGCGGTGGCAACAACTCTCCCTTCGCAACTCGTGTGCTGACC
>CAYXZC010000029.1:0-23167 GCA_964469815.1 uncultured Eggerthellaceae bacterium
CAAAAGGAGATATGCAAGTTCTGCGAGCATTTCCTTACCTTCGGACCGGATATCTCAATGCGTCCTGATGATTTCAGACGCCAAGGCAATCCGAACAGATTCCTTCTCTAGAAAAGGGTCGATGTCAAATGGACAATGTGCAAACCACAATGGTATGTCCTTCTTGCGGTGCGGCTACCCTCAGTCTGTTCGAGTACAATTCATTGATGGCTCTTCGTTTGGATCTCGGCCTTTTCACGATAGAGTGTCCGAACTGCAAAGCCAAGATCTCATCCATCCAGCCTATACCTCTTCAACTTCAAAAGGAAGTCGTCAGGACGGCTGCTGAAGTGAATGCCGGAATGGGGATGTATCATATCCCCACTGAAGATCCCGGTGATCCCGAGCATCCGTTCGAAGGGGAGATAGCAGATCTTTCGCAGGACGATGGGGATCCAAGCGCGGGTTCCGATGATGATGCGCAAGGGTCCGGGCGCTCTGCCCATGGGGGAGAGAAGGGATGATGCTCAACGATATCTATCATGCGCTAGATCCTGTAGCTTTCTCCATCGGGCCTCTCAGCGTCCGTTGGTATGGGATCGGATATGTGCTCGGGTTTGCGGTCGCTGCATTCCTGTTATATGCGATAGCAAAGCGTTGGAAGCTCAAGATCGACGCGGATAGCGTGCTCACGATCATGGTATGTGTGATCATAGGGATAATCCTAGGAGCTAGGATCGGCTATTGCCTGTTCTATGGGAATGATTTCTATCTGGAGCATCCACTTGAGATCCTGGCGATAAACCAGGGTGGGATGAGCTTTCACGGCGGCCTTGTCGGAGCGCTCTTGGCGGGTGTAGTAGCCGCTAAGATAACCGACATACCCTATCTGACGCTTGCCGATCTAGGCGCCATAGCTGCAACTTTGGGAATATTCTTTGTGCGCTGCGCGAATTTCATAAACGGAGAGCTCTGGGGTGCGCCCACCGATGCGCCTTGGGGAGTGGTATTCGGGGGTTTGGCAGGCGATATGCCGCGTCATCCAAGCCAACTCTACGAAGGGGTCCTTGAAGGGCTCGTCATCTTCATCGTGCTGTTCTCGATGTCGTTCAGAAAGCCCCCTCTCCCTCGGGGTTCGTTCATCGGTGCATTCCTGATCCTGTACGGTATCTTTCGTATCCTCATCGAATTCGTCCGCGAGCCTGATGTCCAGCTCGGTTATCTTGCTTTCGGTTGGGTGACCATGGGTCAGGTGCTCTCCCTTCCGCTCATCGTGGCAGGTGCGGCCATCGTCATCTATGCGATCAGGACAAAGCATCCTCAGGAAGGCGTGAGGAAGGGCGATCGACAAGTGAGATAGGACTCCTGGTTTTCCCCTTTGCATATGGATGAGGATTACCGTTTGTTTTCATTGAGAGCCTTTTCAGGGAATATCGAGGATCGTGGAGTATCTTTAGGAACCGTATCAAAACAGCGCTTCGGTGTTTTGATGGATATCCAAAATGGAAGAGAGGTCTTATTATGCAGGTAAAATTCTACAAATGCATGCATTGCGGGAATATCGCTTTGAAGGTATATGACAGCGGGGTGGATCTTGTTTGTTGCGGTGAGCCGATGGTCGAGCTCATCCCTGATACTCAGGATGCTGCCCTTGAGAAGCATGTTCCTGATGTCACCATTGATGGGAACCACATCCATGTCAATGTGGGAAGCGTTGACCATCCGATGATCCCTGAGCACTACATCCATTTCATATGCTTGGCGAAGGATAACGGATACGAGATCCATCCTCTGGAGTCGGGAGAAGCGCCTAATACGGATTTCTATCTTGGAGATGGCGAGACCGCTTGCACCGTATATGAGTACTGTAATCTTCACGGACTCTGGAAATTGGATCTTTGATTGTGATATCATTTACAAACTTGTCTGGCCTTGGTCGGAAACCAAGGCAACCGTAAGGAGTTTGAAATGAAACAAGGAATTCATCCGGAGTACGTGGAGTGCAAGGTCAAATGCAGCTGTGGTAACGAATTCACCACTCATTCGACCAAACCTGAACTGAGGATCGACATCTGCAATGTATGCCATCCGTTCTATTCGGGAACGCAAAAGCTCATCGATACAGGTGGTCGCGTTCAGAGGTTCGCAGATCGTTTCGGAAACGCTACCAATACAGTTGCCGAGCGCGAGGCGGCTCGCAAAGCCGAGCGCGCCGCTAAGGCTGCGGAGAAGGAAGCAGCACGCAAGGCAGAGCGTGAGGCAAAGGCAAAGGAGAAGGCTGAGCGTGCAGCTAAGTACGCAGAAGAGGCTGCGAATGCGACCGCTTCCGAAGAGCCGGCAGCAGAGCCCTCAGCAGAGGTTCAGGATGAGGCTTTGGAGGCTGCCGATGCTGCAGCGCCCGCTGCTGAAGATGCGGCTCCCAACGATGGCACTGCTTCTGAAGAGCCTGCCGCCGAGCCTTCAGCAGAGGTTCAGGAGGAAGCGGCTGTGGAGGCAGCAGAGTAGAACCTGTTCCTTTATCGTATCGTCAAGACCCGCCATGTGCGGGTCTTTTCATTTCTTGCGCGAAAATCCGCTAGACTCATCCCCATCGTATTCGCGCGTATCATCATCTCAGTTCCTCGATCTCTTCTATGCTGCTTCCATGTGATCCGCATTGATGTCGTATATTTCACTTTTTCTAAACACGAAGGTTACGAAGGAAGGTTCGCCTCCTTCAAGATACTCCATCAATCTATTTTAAGGATAGCCGGAAGTGGGTCTTAAGGCCTATTCGGTGGAGCATTGAAGCAGAGTTGCACGTATCATCCGGCACGTGATGCGTCCCGACATGCAAGATGTTCGAATCTGTCGGCATGTTTCAAACGAGAAAGAAAGAGAGGGACGATTATGAGTTCGCAGACTGCTTCTTCATCTGGCAAAACCCATGCTAAGGCTGCTCCTAAAACGAACACAGGTGCCTATATCAGCTTGATGGCTCTTGTCATGATGAATGTTACGATCATCGGTAGTGTCGCCAATGATGTGCAACAGGCGTATTATGGTTTGTCGTCGGTCACCTTGTTCATCATCGGTGCGCTCGTCTTCTTCCTCCCAACCGGACTTGTAGCAGCAGAGCTTGCATCAGGTTGGGGTCAGCGAGGCGGAATCTTCAGGTGGGTAGGAGAAGCGCTAGGTCCAGGACTCGCGTTCACGTGTCTTCTCATCCTTTGGTTCCAGACATCGATCAACTTCGGTATGGGCGTTGCCTCCGCATCGGCCACCATCGGGTTCTACACGCCCGATTGGGACTGGGCTGTCCAGTTCATGAACCATCCTGAGAACCAGTTCTTCATCATATTGGCATGGCTTGCCTATTACTGGGGTCTGACCTTCCTATCCACTAAAGGTGTCAAGGCGTTCGCACGCTTGACCAAATACGGCGTTATCATCGGTACGTTCATCCCGCTGGGCTTCATCGTAATCTTCACGGTTGTGTGGCTTGCTCAGGGCAACGTTTCCAATGTTACGCCTACACCTGAGGCATTCAATCCTTTCAGCAGCGGATTCAGCCTCACCAATCTGGCGCTTGCGGCAGGCGTGTTCTTCAGCTTCGCGGGTATTGATATGAATGCTGCGCACATCAAGCAGCTCAAGCAGCCGCAAAAGGAGTTCCCGCTATCCATCTTCATCGCTATGATCTTGACATTGATCATATTCATCGCAGGTACCGTGTGCATAGCTATCGTAACCCCGAAATCCGAGATGAACCTAGTCTATGGATTGTACCAAACGTATAAGATATTGGGTGCCACATTCAACTGCCCTTGGATCTACGTAGCGTTCGTATGGGTTGGCCTAGGCGCTTCCATGGCATCGTTGATCACCAATATGGCAGGCCCATCGTTCATGCTCGGCCAGGCCGGTCGTTCAGGCTTCCTGCCCAAGTTCATGCAGAACAACAATAAGCATGGCATGCCAAGTCGCCTTATGTACATCCAGATGGGCTTCATGACCATCGTTGCATTCCTGGCTTTCCTTATCCCGAACATCGAGGGCTTCGTCATCCTGATCACGCAGGCCATCACCATCCTTTACATGATGTACTACGTGCTCATGTTCGTTTCGTTCTTGAAGCTGCGTCGTGACCAGCCGAATCGTCCGCGCCTGTTCAAGGTTCCAGGCGGCACCGTGGGTGCATACGTAGTGGCAGGTGTGGGTCTGCTGGCCTGCCTGTTCGGTATCGTGCTCGCCATCATTCCTCCGGCTCAGGTCGCTGAAGAGGTTGGAAGCCCGGTCACCTACGTTGTTGTCATCCTAGCGATAATCGCTGTGACATTCGCCATCTGCTTTGCGGTCTATCAGGCATCGAAGAGGCATGACTGGGTGGATCCGAACAACGTATTCGCTCCTTTCACTTGGCAGCTCGAAGGTTTGAAGAAGCCTGCGAAGGTCTTGTCGAACGTTCCATCCGAGATGATGAGCGAAGGTCAGAACCCTATGGGCATGCCCATCAAGAAGCTCTGGGATCCAAACGAGCAGATAGTCCTTCCTGATAAGTACATACCCGGCAAGCATCACCCGTCATCTCCGTCCATCGAGGCCGGCGATGACCCAGCGGCTTTGAATCACCCGGTCAAGACGAACGGTGTTATGAATACAGCCGTGGCCGTTCCGATGAGCCAGCCTGTGATCATCTCGAAGAAGGCAGGGATCGGCACAGCGGCAAGCGCCGGTGTCAAGGATCCGGAAGCGAAGCGCAACGCCGAAGAGGGCGTTTTGGTCCAGATAGCGCCCAATGTCCCTGCTGCAACATCCGCAGAAGTGGAAGCAGTGAAGATACCTACTGATATAACCGCTGATGCTGAAGCGGCCACGAAGGCCGAGAATGAAGCCTTGGCCAAAGAGAAGGAGTTCGAGGAAAAGGCGCATGAATACGCCGTCGAAGCTCAGGCTTATAAGGATCAGGTCGAGGCTGACAGTGAACTTCTAGCAGCCCAGCGCAAGGTCAAGGAGACCACAGCAGCCGCAACGCAGGCCTCGCATCAAACCGAGCCTGAGCCGTCCTTCACCGATGGTGCGGGCGCTTCCGATGCAACCTCATCTACAGCGGATGCGCACGATACGACATCGGATGGCAAACCTTCCGATGATGGTGATAAGAAGTGATCCCCGTATCGGTTCTATGAGCGGCATGTAGGTCGGAATGCCCTGCATGGGTAGGGCATTTCGTTAAAGGTAAGAGGTGTTTTCAATGAGCGCGACTGAAAAGAGAACAACGGGGTCGGTATCTGAGGTGAAGCATCCTCAAGCGGAAGCTGTCAAGGCATCCGTTCCTTCCAATATATCCGATCCCTCAGCAAAGGATCGCATGTCGATGCCGGAGAACAATGGAACCACAGTGACGAAGCCCACTGTTGCCACTGCACAGAAGAGTGGCGACACTTTCAAGGCTACGCTTACGGTGAAGGATATGGTGGTCTGGGGATTGATAACGATGGTTCCGATCTCGCCCATGGCTGTTTACGGTGGCGTTTTCGCGGACTCCGGCGGTATGCCCACGCTTGCATTCCTGATCGGTTTCGTGGCAGTGCTGTTCTCGGTGTTCTCGTTCGGCATCATGATCCAGCACTTTCCGTCATCAGGCTCCATATTCACTTATGTGAGCCATGTATTCGGCAAGATGCCGGGCTTCATCGCAGGTTGGCTGATGCTTTTGCAATATCTGGTGAGCCCGGCGATGGTGTATCTGATCGCAGCCATAGCCATACATAGCATGCTTCCCGATATTCCGATCCTGGTGTTATGCTTCGGATTCCTTGCGATAGTGGCTATCGTCTCGCTCATCGGGATGAAGACCGCTATGGTTGTGAATAAGGTTGCTTTGGTGGCGCAGCTTGTGATCTTGGCGCTGTTCGTGATCTGTGGCGTCATGTACGTGGTGCAGCATCCTGAGAGCACAAGCTTCTCGCCGACGAACCTCTTCGATCCGTCAAAGTTCGAACTGGGCGGAACTATGTCGGCTGTGTCATTGGCGGTCATGTCCTATGTTGGATTCGGTGCCATCGCCACGCTCACGCAGGAGGCTAAGGATCCGAAGCACGGACCATCACGCGCGATGATGGTCATGGCGATAGTGTTGTGCATCCTGTATGTCATACAGTGCTTCATCGCGACATGCATCGATCCTTCCGGTGCTGCATTCGCCGGGAATACAGACAACGCATTCTATGTTGTAGCGAAGATGGCAGCAGGCCCGTGGCTCATGATCGTATGTGCCGTCGGTGTGGCTTTGGCACAGGGTGTGTTCACCGCGATCGCGCAACAGAATTCCATAGCCTTCGTCATGTTCACCATGGCAAATGGCGGGTGCCTTCCTAAATTCATGGCGAAGATGAACAAGCGCACGAATTCTCCATTGAACGCGGTGATCTTCATAATCGCACTGTCCGTGGTGCTTACGCTCGTATTCCAATTCAGTGGCATCAATATGAACACAGTGGTGAAGATCTCCAACTTCGGCGCTCTTTCCACTTATGTGATGCTCAATGTATCGGTGATCGTGTTCTGTTGGTTCCAGCTGAAGGAGCGCAAGGGCGCTAAGGCCGTGTTCATGCATCTTATCTTCCCGGCTCTCGGTGCTTTGGTATGCTTCGCCATCCTGCTATCCGTAGGAGAGGTGGCACTTATCACAGGCGTGGTGGTGATCGCTATAGGCGTGATCTACTACTTGATACTGACCAAGGTCATGAAACGGCAGATCAACCTTGGATGACCCCATGGGCTCACGACCCATGTTGAACATAGAGGCGGTTGCAAGGTCGACCGATCTTGCACGTATGATCCGGAAAATGAACGTATCCATTAGGAAGGATGATCCAAGATGACCGACGAGAAGACAACGCAGACCCCATCGTTTACGGTGACCATCGGCGATGGCAAGAAGGCTGCACCCCAGATGAAGGTTCCCGAGAAGGCGACCAAGCAGCTGGAGTGGACGGATGGGAAGCAGACCATCCAGTATTTCGCTTGTGCTGAATGCTTGCCCGTTCATGAGGATGACGGTACCCTGATCGGGAACATGTTCGCATTATCGTATGTCACCGATCAGGCCGATAAGACCGACAGGCCTGTAACGTTTTGCTGGAATGGCGGACCTGGCGGATCCTCTGCGATGGTGAACATCGGTGGGTTGGGGCCACGTCATGTTCCGATCTCCAGCCAAGAGCAGCTTCCATGCCCAACCCAGCCCGTGGATAATCCATGGTCGTTGCTTCCTGTAACGGATCTCGTATACATCGATGCTTTCGGAACGGGATACTCGAAGGTCGCTCCGGGATATGATCCGAAGAAAGTGTGGGGCGTGGATGGAGATGCCGATGCTTTCATGCGTGGGATCGCTGCATGGCTCTCCGAACATGACAGATGGAACACGCCGCTCTATCTTTACGGTGAATCCTATGGCACGATGCGCAACTCGGTGCTCATGCGCGTGTTGGGGGAGCGGGGCATCGCGCTCACAGGAGTGATCGAACAGTCCACCATATTGGACTATGCGCCAACCCTTCCTGGGAACGATCTTTATTACATGGGGATGGTTCCTGTCTACGCGGCAACGGCGAACTATTTCGGCAAAGCGGGCAAGGGTGTCGATCAATTCGAATGGTTCGACAAGGCCTGGAAGTTCGTGGATGATAAATACGGTGCAGCGCTCATCAAGAGCGATGAGATCGACCCGGCCGAAGAGAAGGCTATTGCCGAGGAGCTCTCCGAGCTCATCGGGCTTCCAGCCGACCTTATCCAGAAGAAGCATCTGCGCATCGAACTCGATACCTTCCGCAAGACCATCGTGGCTGATCGTGGTCTTTTCACCGGGCGCTATGACACGCGTTTCACAGAGGCGCTGTACATGGACGTGCAGGGCGATAACGAATTCTTCGCAGGAGAGGATCCATCCGGCGATGCCATCATGACCCCGGATCAATCGGCATGGATGAAGCTGGTCAAAGAGACCGGATTCAAGGGATCGCCGAACGATATCCTGCTTTCCTTCAAGGTGAACGAGGACTGGAACTGGACGCATCAGGCGCCGGGCACCATGGGCTCTCCGGTCTGCCCGAACACAGCCTACGATATGGGAACGGCTCTGCGTCGCAATCCGAAATGCCGTGTTTGCTTCTTCGGCGGTATCCACGATGCAGCAACTCCGTATTGGAACGTTAAGCACTCCATATCCAAGATGTTCCTTCCGGATTATCTGAAGGAGCGCATCGAATACCACGTTCACGAGAACGGGCATATGGCATATGAGGATCAGCCTACCTTGGAGAAGATGGCTCCGGAGTTGGCGGCCTTCTACGAGAAGAGACATCAAGATTAGCGCCTAGGCTCAGCTTTGAGCCAAGGAGCATGAAAGGAAGCGGATAAGATGCTCACGACAGAACAACAAAGCATGGTGGATCATGCCCAACTTGA
Organism: uncultured Eggerthellaceae bacterium; assembly: GCA_964469815.1. GTDB lineage: Bacteria > Actinomycetota > Coriobacteriia > Coriobacteriales > Eggerthellaceae > MGBC163016. The sequence goes on from CAYXZC010000029.1 coordinate 8,434, forward strand.
GCAGAAGGGTGGCTGGCAGCACATAAAGGTCAAAGGAGACCCGTATGAGCGCGGTTTCCAAGAAGGCTACCTTCTCGCTGATGAGTACAAGGATGGTCTGCGCGTCTATGAGTACATGACGCTCCAGACATTCGGTATGGAGTACTCGTGGTTTGCAGAGCAAGCCGTGAAGCTTCATAAGGATAAGATCCCTGATAGGTACATCAAGGAGCTCCAAGGGATGGCCGATGGCCTTTCTGCGGCAGGAGTTGCGAGCACTCTGGATGATGTCATCGCATGGAATGACTGGATGGAGATAACGGGCTATTGGTGGCCTAAGAACGCACCCAAGATGATGGAGCGTCCGCAGATGAAGACGCATCGCAAGGAGCATTGCTCGGCCATCGTGGCAACAGGTGATGCTACAGTGGACGGTAAGCCGTATCTGGGGCATGAGAGCTTCGATGAATTTTGGAGCGGGCAATACTTCAATGTATGCAAGCGCGTGGAGCCGGATGAAGGACACGCGTTCATAATGCAGGCGTCCGCCCCTTGCATGCTCTCTTCGATGACCGATTTCTATGTAACGGATGCAGGTTTGAACATCACGGAAACTACCCTTGCGGGATTCGATCGTTATGACGAGGAAGGCGTTCCTGAGTGGGTGCGCATCCGTGATGCTGTGCAGTTCTCGGCTAATATCGATGAATTCGTCGACCGTTTGAACGAAGGCAACAACGGAGGCTATGCCAATGCGTGGCTCATCGCCGACCATAACACCGGCGAGATCGCCCGCTTTGAGCAAGGTCTTGCCTACACCTCTTTGGAGCGCACGTTCAACGGAACGTTCTTCGGCTGCAATGCCGTTTTCGATCCGCGCATCCGCAACCTGGAATGCAAGGACAATGGATTCAACGATCCACGCCAGCAGACAGGCGCTCGTCGTCAACGCTGGATGGAGTTGATCGATCAGTATTACGGAAAGATCGATCTTGAAGTGGTGAAGAAGATGCTCGCAGATACTTATGATGTCTACCTCGGATACAACTGCCCATCGAGTCGTGATATCTGCTCGCATTACGATGTCGATCCGCAATATTACGCAGACGATCCGGATGCTGTTTGGAACATCCCGTTCTATCCCGCCGGATCATGCGATGCAAAGGCTGCAGGACCGGATGACGTGAAAAACATGAAGATGTGGGGACGCTACGGTCGCGCGGATGGCGTGGAGTTCGATGTGGATGATTTTCTTGAGCAGCATCCTCTGTGGAATTGGATGCGCGGCTATTTGAAGTCACGGCCTACTCAGCCTTGGACTTTGTTCGACTAGTGTTGTGATGCGGGTATTCAGGGATGGAGCAATGCATCCCTTTCATATAGATGCTTTAACGGATAAGAAGCAAGGGATCGTAAGATAGCAAGGAGTTGATGGAAGATGAAGATATCAAAAGAACAGATCGCGAAGATGTCCGAGGATTACAAAAAGATGTGCTGTCAGCATGTAGCTGAGCGTTCCGTTACCAAGAACGGCATCTTGGAGTCAGCTGAGAGCGTCGAGGTGCTCAAGCGTATGAGCCCGCCGAATTTCGCTTTCTCTTTGGATGTTGATAGCCAAGCCGTTGCGAATCAGAAGATGTCAGGAAGATGTTGGATGTTCGCATGCTTGAACGTGATGCGTTTCCATATCGAGAAGGATCTCGACCTCCCGCATGGAACTTTCGAACTCTCACAGGCGTATCTGGCGTTCTTCAATAAGCTCGAGCGTGCCGCGTGGTTCTTAGAGCATATCGTCGCGACAGCCGATAAGCCGCTTGATGACCGTGAGGTCGATTGGTTGATCTCAACACCGATGGCAGATGGTGGCGATTGGGATATGATCACGGCGTTGGTCAAGAAATATGGCATCGTGCCGCATGAGGCAATGGCAGAAACGCATTGCACCAACAACACGGCTGAGCTCAATACAGTGCTTTCGCATCTGCTCCGTCAGGATGCTATAAAACTGCGTCAGATGGCCAATGAGAAGAAGGACACTGAAGCAACGCAGCTCGAGATGCTCAACGAGGTGTATCGTGTTCTGGCTGTATGCTTCGGTGAGCCTCCCAAGAGCTTCGATTTCACGTATACGGACAACAAGAAGAACTACCATGCAGATCGCGATATCACACCGCTAGAGTTCCTGAAGAAGTACGTGAAGATCGATCTTGATGATTACGTTGGCGTCATCAACGTTCCGGGCGAAGAGAATCCTTACGGACATGTCTATGCCATCCAGGACTCCGACCAGATACCTGAGCGCCGTAACCTCTATGTCAATGTTCCGATGGATGAGCTCAAGGGCTATGTGATCGAATCGCTCAAGGCGGGCGATCCTGTGTGGTTCGGATCCGATGTTCTCCAATGGTGCGATCGCAATGCCGGTGTCATGGCAGCCGATCTATTCGATCTGGAGAATATGTTCGGTGTGAAGTTCACCATGGACAAAGCGCAGCGTTTCGCAATGCATGAAAGCCTTCCCACCCATGCCATGACCATCGCGGGCGTGGACATCAAGGACGGTAAGCCCACGAAGTGGAAGATCGAGAATTCTTGGGGCACCGAGAATCATGGGCAAAAGACCGGCAACAACGGTTACTTCGTCTGCTCGGATGAATGGTTCGACAACTTCGTGTATGAGGTCGCCATCCCCAAGAAGATGCTGAAGCCTGAGACATTGAAGGCGCTTGACTCCGAGCCTATCGTCTGGCCTTTCTGGAATACGTTCAATCCAGTGTCCCATATGGAATAGGCTCAAGGCGAAGAAGGCAGACCTGAAGGTCTGAGCTGCGAAGCAACATGAGCAGCAAAAGAAGGAGCGCGGTAACGTGCTCCTTCTTTTGTGCACGGTGCATACCATCGCCCTTATGTGGGCGGTTAAAACCGCCCACTACGCATCATCCTGAAAACACTGTGCAGAGGGCGATCAAGATCACCCTTATGGAATCGCGTTCAAGATGTCCGATGGTTAAACTTTTGGAAAATCCAACATAATCTGATGCTTCACGGCCTTCCAATGCCTTAAATTGTTATTGCAAAGAATTTTCATGATCTTGAAAAGAGGAACGGCTTTGGATAATCAAGCGCGGGAACAGGATTTTGTCCTAAAAACGATAGAGAGCAGAGATGTCCATTTCGTCCGTTGTTGGTTCACGGACGTTTTGGGGAACATGAAATCCTTCGCTGTCGTTCCGGGAGAGCTTGAGAACGCCTTTCGGGAAGGCATGGGATTCGACGGAAGCTGCATTAAGGGGTTCGCGGAATCACAGGAAACCGATATGCTGGCTTTTCCCGATGCATCCACATTCCAGGTGCTTCCATGGCGCCCGCAATCCAATGCTGTGGCAAGGATGTTCTGCGACATCAAGATGCCTGACGGCTCGCCTTTCGAGAGCGATCCCCGCTACATCCTGAATCGCACCATCCGCAAAGCAGCGAAGATGGGGTTCACGGCAAATATAGGCCCTGAACTAGAGTTCTTCTACTTCAAGAGCCCAGACGACACAGAGGTGCTCGACAAAGGAAGCTATTTCGACCTGACCACTCTAGACTACGCATCCGATCTTCGCCGTGACACCGTCCTCACGCTCGAGAAGATGGGTATCCCTGTGGAGTATTCGCATCACGAATTGGCTCCATCGCAACATGAGATCGATCTTAGGTATTCGGATGCGCTTTCTATGGCCGACGCTGTGATGACCTATAAGCTGGTCGTGAAGGAGATCGCTTTGAAGCATGGGGTCTATGCGACATTCATGCCGAAACCCATGAGCGACCATCCGGGAAGCGCGATGCATGTGCATCAAAGCCTCTTCGATGAGGAGGGCAACAATGCTTTCTTCGATGATTCCGATCCAACGGGATACAACCTTTCGAAGACGGCCAAGCACTATATCGCAGGACTGTTGAAGTACGCTCCTGAATTCTGTCTCGTGACCAATCAGTATGTGAATTCGTACAAACGCTTGGCAAGCGGGATACAGGCTCCGGTGAATATCACTTGGGCCAGGAACAATCGCTCCTCGATCGTTCGTATTCCGGGCTATCGACCGAATGTGAAGGATGCGTGCCGGGTCGAGTTGAGAAGCCCGGATCCGGGTGCGAATCCTTATCTGGCGTTCGCGGTGATGATCGCTGCCGGGCTTGCAGGTATCGAAGAAGAGCTTGAGCTGTCAGACCCCTGTGAGGCGACCGATTCGTCTAAGCTTTCCAGAAAAGAGCTCGAAGCAGCCGGTATAGCGCAGCTCCCGAAGACCCTCTATGAGGCAATAGAGCACTTCGAAGAAAGCCCACTTATGAAGGAGACGCTCGGAAGCCACGCGCATTCATATCTGGTGAAGGCGAAGAGCGAAGAGTGGGATTCGTTCCAAAGGATCGTGACTCCTTGGGAGCGCGATAGACTGTTGGCGGTGCTTTGATATGGCGAGGAAGAAGGTCATATTCATAGCCGATTCGCTGGATAACGCGCATCGCTTCCAGCAGGTTCTGTCAGGATTGGACGTCGATGTTGTCGCCGGATCCACGCTCCAGTTCAGGAAGCTCCTTTCTGCGAACCCCAATCACGATCTTGTGATCTTCGAGGCCAGAGGCGATGTGACAAAAGATGTCTCCGATGCGGAGGCCATCCTCGTGGATGATGATTCGACAGCGCTTCTGTTGATCGTGAACAATGACCAGCTGAAGGATTTCAGGCTTCCTGTTCAGGTCAAAGCTGATTTCATAGTCCATGGTGCCACGCCTGAGGAATGCTCCGCGCGGATATCGCAGCTCCTTTGGCCTGGCAACGAGCTTTCATCCAATGATTTCATCGTTATCGATAACATGTCGATAAACCTTGCAACCTATCAGGTGAAGGTAGCAGGGGAGCCGCTCGACCTCACTTATCTGGAATACGCTCTGCTGGCTTTCTTGGTCACCCATCCGGGACGCACCTATTCCAGGGATGCCCTATTGAGAAGGGTTTGGGGGTTCGACTACTACGGCGGCTCGCGTACGGTTGACGTGCATGTCAGGCGCGTCCGTGCAAAGCTTGGGCCTGAGCTTGCACAACGTTTGGAGACGGTTCGAGGGGTCGGTTATCTCTGGAGCGTCTGATAGCGGCGCTCCGATGAGGCATCTCGACCTTTGAGTCGACGCTTCGCCCATAGGATTCGATTTTTAGGTTAGGAAGTTCCATGCCAAAGAAGATCGCTGTAATCGATGGCAATTCTTTGATGCACCGTGCATACCATGCGATACAGACGCCGATGAGCGCGCCTGATGGCACGCCTACGAATGCCGTGTTCGGATTCATGCAGATGTTCTGCAAATTCATCGAGACCGCCGCGCCGGATGGTGTCGTTTGCGCGTTCGATGAGGGCAAGCCTGAGCATCGCATCCAGGAGATGCCCGAGTACAAAGCACAGCGTCCTCATATGGATGACGAATTGCGCGTGCAGTTCCCAGTAATAGAGAGATTGCTCGCATCGCTCAACGTTCCCATCGTCAAGGTTCCCGGATGGGAAGGCGATGACATCTTGGGAACAGTGGCGGCTCGCAATGAGAAGCTCGGATATGAAACGCTCCTCGTCACAGGCGATAAGGATGCCTGCCAGCTGGCCAGTGATCTTACCAAGATCGTCACCACGAAGAAGGGCATTTCGGATGTGGCGATCTATGGCCCAGATGAGGTGATGGAGAAATACGGTGTCACGCCATCGCAGTTCATCGACTATCTAGGCCTTATGGGCGATAGCTCCGATAATATCCCCGGAGTGCCGGGAATAGGCCCGAAGAGCGCCCAGAGGCTGCTCGAGCAGTATGGCGATATCGAAGGCATCTATGAGAACATAGATTCGCTCAAGGGCAAACAGAAGGAGAACTTGGTCGAGAATGAGAAACTGGCGTATCTGAGCCGCCAGATCGCGACCATCATAACGGATCTGGATTTCCCGCTCGATCTTGAAGCTGTTTCGTTCCCCGATTTCGACACCGTTGAAGTGGAGAAGACGTTCAAGGATTACGCGCTCGCAAGTCCGCTCTCGCGTGTGCTGAACCTTGTGGGACAGACCGCCGAGGTGGAGATGGTCGACCTTGATCCCGTGAAGATGGTGGATGCGGAAAAAGCTACTGGCCTCATCGATGCGGCAGCTGCACGCAATGAGCGTATCGGGTTCTCCTTCATCGAGACCGGCGCCGATACCATCTTCGGCCCGGAGGTGCATATGTGCTTCTCCACATCCGAGGGTTGCGTCTCTCTAACAGCCGAGGCGGCAAAGGTCGTGCTCGTGCATGCCATACGCAATGCTAGCATAGCAAGCTTCGATATGAAGCGAACGCTATACATGGTGTTTCCTTCAGACACAGCCCAAGATCCGCTCATAACGCTGGATGATCTGTATGCGAATGCAGGCATGGATCTGGGGCTTGCAGCATATGCCCTGGAATCCACCAAAAGCGACTATTCGCCGAACAAGCTTGCAGAGCGCTATCTTGGAGGCGAGCTTCCCCCGACCGATGACGAAGAGGATGCGCTCATCCAAGAGGCGGTCTGTGCGCGTTTGCTGGCACCCGTTCTCGATGAGGCGCTCGTCAAGGATGGTTCTGCGGATGTGTATTTCGATATCGACCTCCCCTTGGTCGATGTGCTGGTGCAGATGGAGCGAACAGGCGTCGTCATCGATACGGATCGGCTTTCCGAGTTGGGTAAGTTCGCCGGTGATCAGTTGGGTGATCTTGCGCAGCGTATATACGATATCGCCGGTGAGCAGTTCAACATCGATTCACCCAAGCAGTTGGCGCACATCCTATTCGAGGTCATGGGACTCACGCCTATAAAGAAGAACCAGCGTGGATATTCCACCGATGCCAAGGTCCTGACCGAGCTTGCCAAGACCGAGGAGATAGCAACGCTCGTGCTTCGGTACCGCGAGCTGTCGAAGATAAAGTCCACCTACATAGACAACCTTCCGAAGATGCGCGCAGATGATGGGCGGATCCATACCGTATTCCACGAGACGGTGACAGCCACGGGGCGCCTGTCATCATCGGATCCCAATCTTCAGAATATCCCCGTGCGCACAGAATTCGGTCGCAGGATACGAGAGTGCTTCATTCCTCTAACATCCGATGAGGTGTTCCTTTCTGCCGATTACTCTCAGATTGAGCTCAGGCTGCTGGCACACCTTTCAGGTGATGAGCACCTTATCGCCGCTTTCAATTCAGGAGCCGATTTCCACGCGCAAACAGCAGCACGCGTCTTCGGCGTTGATCCGGATGAGGTAACTCCGGAGATGCGCTCGCGTGCCAAGGCTGTGAACTTCGGGATCGTCTATGGGCAGCAAGCATACGGTCTGTCCCAAGCTCTCGACATCGATTTCGCAGAGGCCAAGAGCATGATAGAGAGATATTACGAGGCTTATCCTGATGTGCGCACCTATTTGGACAGCGTTGTGCAGCGGGCAGCTGATAGCGGATATGCCGAGACGATGTTCGGTCGTAAGCGGCGCATCCCCGAGCTGAAGGCAACTAACAAGCAGCTTCGCGGTGTGGGGGAGCGCACGGCCATGAACCATCCTATGCAGGGAAGCGCTGCCGATATCATCAAGCTCGCCATGCTAGAGGTACAATCGCGCTTGCGTTCGGGTGGCTATGAGACCAGCCTTCTCCTTCAGGTACACGATGAACTGGATCTTTCGGTTCCCAGATCCGAGGTGGATGAGGTTGCTAGCATGATAAAGCAGGTGATGGAAGGTGTTGTCGAGCTGAAAGTGCCGCTAGTTGTGGAAGTGTCTTGGGCGGAAAATTGGGCAGCGGCTCATTAAATGCTCCGCTTGTAACAAAGTTTGCACATTTTATGAAAAAATCGTTGACGCAGGGGTATGGGATTGGTAGGATAATTCCTTGCGTTTAGACACATACTAGGAGACAGATCAATGTATGCAATCGTAAAGACCGGTGGAAAGCAATATAAAGTTGCACCTGGCGATAAGATCAATATCGAGAAGCTTCCAGCCGAGGTTGGCGATAAGGTCGCACTCGATGCGATCTGCATCGTAGACGGCAAGAAGGTCGAGGCGGATCCGGCAAAAGCTGCAGGAACCAAGGTCGAGGCCGTTGTGCTCGAGCAGTTCAAAGGCGAGAAGCAGCTCGTCTTCAAATTCAAGAAGCGCAAGAACTACAAGAAACTGCGTGGCCATCGTCAGCAATTGACCCGTGTTCAGATCGTTTCCGTTGGAAGCGAAAAGTATGCGGAGTCGAAGAAGGCATCGAAACCGAAGGCTTCGAAGGCGACCGATGAAGAGCCGAAGGCGAAGGCTGCGAAGGCCGAGAAGAAAGAGACTGCAGAGAAGAAGCCTGCAGCCAAGAGCACGGCTAAGGCCGAGAAGACCACCGCTGCCAAAGCAGCGAAGACGGCAACGAAGGCAAGCTCTGCTTCCAAGGCAAAGACAACCACAAAGAAAGCAGCTGAGAAAGCTGAAGAGAAAGCTTCGGAGGAGTAATCATGGCTCATAAGAAAGGCTTAGGCTCGACCCGTAACGGCCGCGATTCTCATGCAAAACGACTTGGCGTGAAGATGTTCGCCGGCCAGTCTGTCAAGACAGGAAACGTTATCGTTCGTCAGCGTGGAACACATATCCATCCAGGTGAGAACGTAGGTCGCGGTGGCGATGACACGCTGTTCGCGCTTTGCGATGGCACATTGAAGTTCACGCGCGGAGACAAGCGTAAGGTGCACGTCATACCGGAAGCTTAGGTTCAGCTCGATCAGGGCAGACCCGTTCAACATAGCGATTTTCAAAAGGCCCTGTTTCAGGGCTTTTTGTTTAAGGAAAGAATATGTTTGTCGATAAGGTGCATATCTATGTGAAAGGCGGCGATGGCGGCGCAGGCTGCATGTCGTTTCGACGGGAGGCTCATGTTCCTAAGGGAGGGCCTGACGGTGGCGATGGCGGCCATGGCGGCGATGTCGTGTTGGTGGCAGATGCATCCTTGTCCTCTCTCATTGATTACAGGTTCAAGCATCATTTCAAGGCGCAGCGCGGAACCCATGGTAAGGGATCGAAGATGCACGGCGCTCGAGGCGAGGATCTGATCTTGCGTGTTCCGGTCGGAACCATCGTCAGGCAATATGACGAGGAAACGAAGAGCTCGGGCGAGCTCATAGCCGATCTGGCGCATGATGGGGAACGCGTTATCGTAGCCGAAGGCGGAATAGGTGGGCGCGGTAATACGCATTTCGTCACACCGACACGGCGCGCTCCGGCATTCGCGGAGCTCGGGGAGCCTGCGGAAGATGGATGGATAGAGCTTGAGATGAAACTCGTTGCCGATGCGGCTCTGGTCGGGATGCCAAGCGCTGGGAAATCATCCCTCATATCGAAGATGAGCGCTGCAAGACCCAAGATCGCCGATTATCCGTTCACGACATTGGTTCCGAATCTCGGTGTTGCCACAAGTGGCGATCTCAGCTTCGTCGTAGCCGATGTGCCCGGCCTCATAGAGGGGGCACATGAGGGCAAAGGGCTCGGCCATGAGTTCTTGCGGCATATCGAGCGGACGGCGCTAATAGTGCATGTGGTGGATCTGACGGGCGATTATGAAGCACGCGATCCCCTTGCCGATTACGATATCATCAATCGGGAGCTGGCTCTTTATGCCGATGAACTGGCGAAGCGCCCGAGGATCGTGGTCGCTAACAAGATAGACGTTCCAGGAACCGAAGAGGTCGCTGCCCGTTTGGCCGAACGTGTGAGACAGGATTCCATCGAAGCTGCCGGAGGGGATGAATTCGCCCCATCTCCCGTCGATCCGAAGCTGTATGAGATCAGCGCGCTCACAGGTAAGGGCGTCGATTCTTTGAAGGCTGCTATTGCTACGAAGGTTCACGAGCTGCGCGAGGCTTCAAAGAAGGAACAGGATGAAGGCGATGTCTTCGATAAGGTGTGGGAGCATAGGCGTCTGGCTCGCGATGCCGCATTCGAGGTGATCGAGGAAGAACCGGGTGCGTTCAGAGTGAGCGGCAAACAGGTCGAGCGAATGGTCGTGCAGACCGATTGGGAGAACCCTGAGGCTATAAGCTTCTTGCAGCATCGTTTGCGCAGGGTGGGCGTGGATGATGCGCTTGCCGAGGCCGGGGCAAAAGATGGTGATGAGATCCGCATCTCAGGGCGTGCTTTCGACTACGAATCAGCCAGCGGTGCGGATATCTATGAGAATCTGGATCTATAGCAAGGTGTCGTGCTCACCATGGATGCAAAGCAAAGGACAACGGGTATGAACAGCAAACGCCGTCTTGTGGTGAAGATAGGCTCATCGACCCTCACGACTTCGGAGAGCTCTATCGACTATGGTTATCTGGATGATCTTGCGGGTCAGATCGCAACCCTTCGCGATGAGGGATGGGATGTTGTCATCGTGAGTTCGGGTGCTATCGCAAGTGGCCTTGAAGCGCTCGGGATCGAAGTACGTCCAAAGGATATGCCCCATCTTCAAGCGGCCGCCTCGGTTGGTCAAAGCGCCCTATCGGCTGCATATGCGAAGGCCTTCAGCGTTTTTGGCATCACGACATCGCTCGTTCTTCTCACACGCCGCGACACGGCTGACAGAGAAGCATACCTTCATGCTCGCGATACTTTGAGCACTTTGTTGGAGATGGGGGTCGTTCCGATCGTGAACGAGAACGATACCGTTTCCGTTGAGCAGATCCGTTTCGGCGATAACGATACGCTCGCTGCTTTGGTGGCTTGCGTGATCGATGCCGACCTTATGGTCATACTTTCCGATATAGACGGGCTCTATGATGCCAATCCGCGCGTTGACGAGAATGCGAAGCTCGTATCTGTGGTTCCTCGCATCGATAAGGCCGTCATGGACTGCGCCGGGGGTGCCGGAAGCGTTGCTGGGTCGGGCGGCATGATAACCAAGATCAGAGCCGCGCGTGTCCTGATGTGCGCAGCCATTCCCATGAAGATCGTGAACGGGCGCATGCAGAACGCTGTTATCTTAGCGGCACACGGGGAGAAGATCGGTACCACCTTCATCTCCGATAGACCAGCACATGAGATCACGCCGAAGAAACTATGGCTCGCATTGGGCGATAGCCCGCGCGGGGCGGTCTTCGTGGATGAAGGGGCGAAGCGAGCGCTCATAGAGCGCGGAAGCTCCCTTCTGTGCGTTGGGATAACGAAAGTGGATTCCAAGTTCGATCATGATGACATAATAGACATCAAGGATCCAGAGGGCACGGTGATCGCCCGCGGAAAAGTGAGCGCCTCAAGCGATGAGATAGAGCTTGCTTGCGGGCGATCGAGCGAGGATATCGCTTGCAATAGGATATTATCGAAGTTGGCGAATACGCCAGTTGTCCATAGGGATGAGCTAGTGCTGTTCGAGTGATGATCGCGCCCAATATTCTGAAGCGAGAGTGAAGGGTTCTTTTGTGCTATCTGACAAAAAGATTCTTCAGTCGCTTCGCTCCTTCAGAATGACATAATGTATTGGATCATGTTTCGACTGCTATCCCAGAACTGAAAGAAGGTTCATGTGGAAGACATATCTGCACAGGTGAAGGATATCGCGCTTCGAGCGAAAGAGGCCAGCGTGAAGCTGGCGCAAGCTTCGACCGAGCAAAAGAACGCCGCTCTCCTTGCGATGGCAGCTTCTCTTAGGGCGAACGCGTACTCGATCGAAACGGCGAATGCCGCAGACATGAAAGCGGCGGCTGATAAGGGAACGAGCGATTCGATATTGGACAGATTGATGCTCGATGATTCCCGCATAAACGCAATGGCTGATGCTTTGGAAGAGCTCGTGGCGCTGCCCGACCCTATCGGAAAAGTGCTCTTTGAGGATACGATGTACAATGGAGTGCGTCTCGAGAGGCTCAGCGTTCCTCTAGGTGTTGTTGCGGTCGTATACGAGGCTCGTCCGAACGTTACAGCGGATGCGGCGGGCATCTGCTTGAAATCCGGCAATGCATGCATCCTCCGTGGTGGGAGCATGGCGCTCAAGTCCAATTCCGCTATAGTCGCCGCGCTTCGCGAAGCGCTGTCGCAGACGGATATCTCTGCGGATGTCATTCAGTTCATAGATAGCACCGATCGTGGTGCCACGGACGCGCTCATGCAGTTGCACGGCATCGTCGATGTGCTCATTCCCCGAGGTGGAGCAGGGCTCATCGCTCATTGCGTGGAGGCATCCAAGGTTCCGGTCATAGAGACGGGAACAGGCAACTGCCATGTATATGTCAACAAAAGCGCCGATGGGCAGATGGCGCGTGATATCGTGCTCAATTCGAAATGCAGGCGCTATGGGGTCTGCAATGCCTGCGAGACGCTCCTGTTGGACGATGGTTTGGATGATGCCATTGCCGCAGATATCTTGACCGCTTTGGTGGATGAAGGCGTGCTCTTGCATGTTGATGGGAAAGCGGCTTTATTGGCGCAGCGCTCAGGCGTGGATGAGATGAGCCTCACTGAGGCAACCGATGAGGATTGGGCTACGGAATATCTCGCTCCGGAGATAGCGGTTCGCTATGTCAACGGCGTTGATGCAGCCATCGAGCATATCAATAGATATGGAACGAAGCATTCCGAATCCATAGTTGCATCGGATGAAGCTGTAGCGGATGCTTTCCTAAAAGGGGTTGATGCAGCGGCGGTCTATCACAATGCTGCGACATCCTTCACTGACGGTGGACAATTCGGCCTCGGTGCAGAGATCGGCATCTCTACGCAGAAGCTGCACGCGCGCGGTCCTTTCGCCCTTGATGCGCTCACATCATATAAATACGTCCTCCATGGAAGCGGGCAGGTGAGGGATTAGACGATGTCCCGACTGTGTCCTGATAGCATTGCTGTGAGCAAGGATGCCGAAAGCGACAGCTCGGTCAAGATAGGTATCATGGGTGGAACGTTCGATCCGATCCATCTTGGGCACTTGAGCTGCGCCGAGCGTGCGCTAGATGCCCTATGTTTGGACAAGGTGCTGTTCATCGTGTCGGGAAACCCCGCTTTCAAGCAGGAGAGGGAACTTGCAAGCCCGAAAGATCGTCTTGAGATGTGCAAGCTTGCCTGCGCGGATAACCCAGTTTTCAGCGTGAGCGATATGGAGATAGATCGCGCAGGCATAACCTATACGGTCGAGACATTGGAGGAGCTGCATTCGCGCTTCGGAAGTAGTGTTGAGCTCTATTTCATCATAGGATCCGATTCCTTGGACACCCTCGATGCGTGGAAGGATGCGTCGCGCTTGGCGATGCTCGCGCATTTCGTCTGCGTGATCCGTCCAGGATATGATCCTGATCCATCAAGGCTTGCGTATCTTCGCAAGGCCGGCTTTCTCATCGATATCATCGAGGCTCCTCTGCTCGACATATCTTCGAGCGATATCCGCGCTCTTAGAGCCGTTGGGAATTCCATTCGCTATCTAACACCGCTATCGGTTTGCAGATACATCGAGCGAAATGCTCTGTATGAAACGAACCCAAAGGGGTAATGTCGATGACAAAGGATGCAAAGAGCGATGCTAGCGAAACACAGATCATAGATGTGCTTGGTGATGAGTTCTTCGAAGCTCGCAGAGCAGATGTATCAAAGCGTGTGAAACCGAAGCGCTTTGCGCACATCGAAGGTGTTGCGAAGACGGCTGAGGAGCTAGCTCGCATCTATGGTGTGGATGAAAGGAAGGCTCGTCTCGCGGGTATCCTGCACGACTGGGACAAGAGCTACGGCAACAATGCGATGCGCGAGCGCATCTATGAGTTGGGTTTGGAAGACGAGATAGGCCCTTGGGTCGTTGAGAATCTTCCCGAGGTGCTGCATGGACCGAGCGCTGCGGCATATTTCGCAAGGCGCTTTCCCAATATCCCATCTGATGTCATCCACGCCATAAAGGTGCATACCGTTGCATGCAAGGATATGTCGGATCTCGATAAGGTGCTCTATATCGCTGATGCGATCGAGCCGAATCGGGATCATGCGGATGTCGAGCTCATGCGATGCAAGGTTGGCAAGGTTTCGCTCGATGATCTCTATCTGGAGGTCTACAAATACTGGATTGCGGCGCTTTTGAAAAGAGAAGTGGTCATGCACCCTGATACGATAGATATTTGGAACGATATGATCTACGATAGATCCAAAGCAAAGAAGAGCAAGTACGATTAGTCTTGAAGGGAATATGATTTGAGCGAAGAGACGACCAGCAGGCAAGCGGCGATAATCGCCGCTAGGGCAGCAGATGAGAAGAAGGCCACCGATATCATGGTCCAAGAGGTTCGTGAGCTTATCGGGGTCACGGATTACTTCGTCATAGTCACGGCGAAGAATACGCGTCAAGTGGATGCGATCATCGATGAGATAGAGGAGAAGCTGCTAGAAGAGGCAGCGCTCAAGCCGGTGCATAGGGAAGTGTCGAGCGATGGATCGTGGTCGCTTCTGGATTATGGGCATCTCGTCGTGCATGTGTTCCAGCCTGAGACTCGCGAGTACTACAGGCTTGAAACGCTTTGGAACGATGCGCCGATAGTCGATCTGTCCAAGGAGCCGGGATTCGAGAATCTGGAGTATTCCGATAGGATCCGTGAGATGCTGGAAGAGATGGCTTCGAAGGTCGAATAGCTTCAATGGGGCAAACGGGATGATAGGCCGAAGGTATCCCCTTTCGCATTTGGTGTCTTTCCGCATAACCTGCAAGGCCTTGTCCTTGGCTTCGAGCTGCGAAAATCGTGGTGAGTTAT
>CAYXZC010000030.1:0-10320 GCA_964469815.1 uncultured Eggerthellaceae bacterium
AATGAAAGAATCGCAAAATGGCTACTTATGAAACTGTAATGGGGATATTGGGTTCATTGTGTCGCATAGGGGTCGGATATTACTTAAATACGCATCGAAAAGCGCTACAATCATCATCATGAATTCTCCGTCAAGTAATCCGAATAACATCACGCGCCGTTGCGCCCTGAAGACCCTCGGCATGGCGGCGGCTGGCGCGCTCATCGGTTCATCGCTTGCGCTTACCGGATGCAACGCTCGCTCACCCCGCGGAGGTCATCCCACCGAGTATTACATAAGCCCTTACGATTGGAACGGGCTTGTTTGGAACGGCGATCGTCTGGCTTTTTACGAGGATGGCGCGCTCTCATCGCGCTGGGGCATCGATGTGTCCGAGCATCAGCATGCGATCGATTGGGCGCAGGTTGCCTCATCCGGGGTTGAGTTCGCGTTCGTCCGCATAGGAAACCGTGGTGCAACAGAGGGCGTTCTCGGCGTGGATGAGTATTTCATGCAGAATGCCGTCGGAGCATCCGAACAGGGGATATCTGTTTCGGGGTATTTCTTCTCTCAGGCGATAACCGAGCAAGAGGCGATCGAGGAGGCACAGTTTGCTCTAGCGCAGGTCGAACAAGCTCGGCAGATGGGCTGTGAGTTTACCGCCATCGCTTATGATCATGAGCGCGTGAACGTGGAGGGTGCCCGGGCGAATGATATCTCAGGGGAGCAGCTGTCCGCCAATACGGCTGCGTTTTGCGACAGTATCCTGATGGCCGGCTATGACACGCTCATCTACGGCAACAAGCGGGATCTTCTGCGCATCGATTATGACATGTTGAAGAACTATCCGGTTTGGTTTGCCGAATACGATACCGAGACTCCGAGCGCTCCGTTCGATTTCACCATCTGGCAGTACTCCAATGCCGGTTCCATTCCGGGCATTTCCACGCGTGTGGATCTGAATCTTTGGCTCGTTTGAGAATGCCGATGCATCGCGTTTTGGACCTCAAAAGACCGCGTCTTTTCCCGCATTTGACCCGGTGGTTTATAATGGATGCGAAACAATAGATTCTTTTGAAGGAGAAGATCATGAAACTTGCGATTCCCAGTGAGACAGCAGATGGTTTGGCCAGCATGCGTTCGGGTCATTTCGGCCATACGCCCTATTTCACGCTGATCGACATCGAGGATGGGCAGATCGTGAATGTCGAACCTGTGAAGAACATCGATCACGATGAGGTCGGTTGCGGAGGCGTTATCGATTACGCACTCGGACTTGGCATCGATGCCATGCTCACGGTCGGAATGGGCGTACCTCCGCTGACGCGTTTCACGAATTCGGGAGTGAAGGTGTATTCCGAGCGCGAGACTCCGAATGTTGGCGATGCGGCTGCCAAGTTCATCGCAGGTGAATGCGACCTCATGTCCATGGAGGATGCCTGCGCACACTAGTGCTATGTAGGGTTTCGCGTTTAGGGCGATCGAGATCGCCCTCTACACATGCACTTATAGCTTGACGCGTAGTGGGCGGTTTTAACCTGCCACATTTAACCGCCCACAGGATCATATCCTGCCACAAAAGGGCGATCAAGATCGCCCTTTTACGTTCGCAACTCTGTTCGAAGCTACAGGCCGGAATACCCCTTGTTGTATTCCTCGATGAAAACACCCAGCGTATCTATATACTTCTGAGCCAGATCGGACAGCTGCCGCTCGTTGTGGACGATGTATCCAACCACCATCCGCTCATCGGTTCGCAGCGGGATCGCCACGATGCCCGAATGCATCTCGCTCGAAAGAACGCCCGTTGAGACCGTGTATCCGTTATGATGCGACAGCAGATTCGAGAGCGTTCCCCTGTCACTGATGATGACCCGTTTCTTGTGCGGAAGCTCTGCAAAGGGCTCTTCAGCGTAATAGAACGAGTTCGTCTTGCCCTGTTCGAAGGTGTAGCGCGGATAATCCGCAACATCCTCCGGCTCGAGGATGCGCCGATCCGCCAACGGATGATGCGTTCCTACGAAAATGTGCGGTTGCGCGGTGAACAGCGGGATGAACGAGAGATTCGCATCCTCAAGAGCCTTCGATATCACCTGTTCATTGAACGACGACATGTAGAGGATGCCCACATCGCTTCGAAAATCGCGAACATCCTCGATGATCTCGGAAGTGCGCGTTTCACGCAAGCTGAATGTGTAACCCTCGCCCTCGTATTCATCCACGAATTCCAAAAAAGCCTCGACGGGAAAAGCGTAGTGCTGCGATGAGATGGCGAGCTGACGCGTTGATGGCTGCTCGTCCTTCGCGTAGCGCGCTTCCATGAGGTCGGCCTGTTCGACCACCTGGCGCGCGTATCCGAGAAGCTCCATGCCCTCGCGAGTGAGCACTATGCCGCGATTCGAGCGTTCGAATATCGTGATACCGCATTCACGTTCAAGGTCGCGGACGGCCACGGACAGGCTGGATTGCGAGACGAACAACTCATGGGCGGCAGCACTGATCGAATCGCATGATGCGATGGCGATCAGATATCTTAGCTGCTGCAAGGTCATGGAAGGTCTCGTTCCTCGAAGTTTTTGTTACGGGCAATATTACCACCGAATTAACGTTTCCCTGCTTCTTGGCTATCCCATGAAGTCGAATATCTTCTCTCCATCTGCGAAGCCCTTAGCATAAAGGGCTTCCAAAGGCTCGCGCTCGCGCGTTAACGTGGAGACCCCGCATGTATCATCCGGAGCAACGATCAAGACCTTTCCCTCACGTGCATATTCCTGCGCTTTGGCGACCTCGACGTTGTAGCGACCGGCGCGCGCCCGCAGATTGTTCGCGGCTACCGGATATTCCCTTTGGATCAATCTGGCCAGCTTGTTATCGCTTTTCGGAGTGCGAAGGAAATCTTCCGGCTTCGTTAGCACTAGTACCACCTTATCGCACCCAAGTTCGAACATCTTGTCGACCGGAACGGGATCTCCCACGGCTCCGTCGAAATACAGGCGATCGCCGATCCTGTATGGCTTGCAGACGCCGGGAATGGCACAAGAGCCCTTGAGCGCATCATAGTGATCTTTAGTCACTTCATCTTTGGGGAAGTAATGTGGTTCACCGGTTTGCGCGTCTGCAGCCTCAATGTAGAGCTCCATCGGATTCGCGGCGAAGGTTTCGTAGTCAAGCGGATCTTCGCCATCGCTGTTGGAAAGCGTGCCGTAAACGTAATCCATATCGATGAATGTGCGCTTTGTGATGAAGTTCTTCATGCTGGCGTATTCGGGTCGTGCGCCATAGAGAACATAGAATCGGAAATTGCGCCCTAATTGTTTGGCGGCGAACGATGTGATATTCGCGCTTCCTGCCGATATGCCTACAGCGCAGTCGAATTCGATACCCGCATCCAAGCATCTGTCCATAACCCCGGCAGCGTAGATCCCTCGAAAGCCGCCTCCAACATCAAGTAATCCGTACTTCATATGCGCCTTCTTCGTTCCATTTTGTTTCACGACAGGATAGCACTTCGCGCGAGCAAGCCAAAGGGAATGCATTTCGCTTAGCAATGGTTAAAATGAACCGCTCCCATTACGCATCAGCCGGGAGCGATGCCGTCGCATCGTGTAGAGGGCGATCCGTTCGACTTCGTGCGCATTCGCGCGCTCTTTCTCAGGATGACGATCTTATGGCTAAGCCTTCGGCTTTGCTTTTATGGTCTTGATCGCCCTTATGTGGGCGGTTAAAACCGCCCACTACGCGTTGTTCTCACAGGTCTATTTATCCCATGGGGCAGGATAATGCCCTTCGATCCCATTCGCAATATGAGCGCGAAGAGCATCGTTAACTTGACTTCGAATCAGCGTAAAGCGTTATAATGTGCCGTTGATAAGAAAGTAAAAGCCGCATGCGCAAAATACCGCGAGCACGCATTTCGGATGTTTCGTTTCTGGGTAATCTTTCCAAGGAAATCGGCGATCTTACGCATTGAATATATAAGCGGCTGAAAACAGGAGAAAACAAAATATGGGATCACTTACACGCAAACAGCGCATAACTCTTGTTGTCGTCATCGTGGGCACATTCGTTACGGTGCTGAATCAAACGCTCATCACACCGGCTCTTCCTTCGATCATGAAGGAGATGAGCATCGATGCCGCCACAGGTCAGTGGCTGACTACGGGATTCACCTTGGTCAACGCCATCATGATACCCATTACGGCATACTTGCAGGATCGTTTTTCCACGAAGACGCTGTTCATATTCAGCACGAGCATCTTCGCGATCGGAACCTTATGCTGCGCATTGGGATTCACATTCGGCATCCTGCTCGCAGGACGTCTCATCCAAGCGGCCGGCGCGGGCATCCTCATGCCGCTGTCGATGACGGTCTTGTTGGTGATGTTCCCGATCGAGCGCCGCGGTTCGGCGATGGGCATCTTCGGACTCGTTGTTGCCTTCGCGCCGGCGATCGGTCCAACTGTGGCCGGCATAATGGTCGATCGTTACGACTGGCACATAATGTTCTATGGCGTGACCGGGCTCATCCTCATCGTCATCCTGTTCGCATGCATCCTCATGGAGAAGAAGGCGCCGCTTAGCAAGGGCGATGCTGCTTTCGATGCGCTTTCCGTCGTGCTCTCCACACTCGGTTTCGGCGGTCTGCTCTATGGTTTCAGCATCATCGGATCCTATGGCATCGACTGGTTCTCAGGCACCGCGCTCGTGGTGGGGATCGCCTGCGTTGTCTGGTTCTTCATACGACAGACGCATCTTAAGGTTCCTATGCTGCGTGTGCAGGTGCTCTTGAACAGGAAGTTCCTCATCGCCACTATCATCGGGATGCTGGTGCAAGGTTCCCTTTTGGCGGCGGGCATCCTCATGCCGATATATATCCAGGATCTGCTGGGATATCCTGCTACGGTGTCGGGTCTTGTGCTCATGCCGGGCGCCATCATCATGGGGATCATGAATCCTGTGGCAGGCAAGCTGTTCGATAAGCACGGCCCGCGCGTGCTCGGCATCGTGGGCATGGTCATGCTGTTCTTGACCACCATCGCGTTCGGTTTCCTGACACTCGAGACCAGCCTTGCGTTCCTTGTGATCATCTATGCTCTGCGAATGCTGGCGATGACGCTCGTGAACATGCCCATCACCACTTGGGGCATGAATGCGCTAGAGACTAAGTACATGAACCATGGCACCTCCGTTAACAACACGCTTCGTCAGGTCGCCGGTTCGCTGGGAACCGCTATCGTCATATCGTCATCATCGATCACCACCAACATCGCCTCACCGAATATGGATGCCGTGCATGCCAACCTTGCGGGCATAAACGTTGCTTTCCTGCTGAGCGCCGTTTTCGTTTTGGTGGGTCTTGTGCTGACCATCGTGTTCGTGAAGGGAAATCGCCGGGTATCCGAGGCGGCAGGCGGCGCGAAAGAAGCCGTATCAGCAGCGGCGTCGAAGGTTGGCGAGGCGGTTGCCGGTGTGCATGATGAGGGAGAGAAGCTGCTTCGCAAGATCATGAAGACCGATGTGTTCGAGTTGAAGTCCAACGCCACGGTGCAAGACGCCATGCAGCTTTTCATAGACAAAGGGATAAGCGCTTGCCCGGTCGTGGATGACGCCGGCGATCCGGTCGGTTTCATTTCCGATGGCGATATATTGAAGATGCTCGCCCACCAGACGAACTCGTTCATGGATCCCATCGCGCTCATCGCAACCTCTGCCTACGAGAACACGCCTTATGACGAGAAGCTCAACGAGGTCATGGGCCTTCCCGTTGTGTCTGTGGGTGCAAAGGGCGTGATCGGCGTCAGTGTACATTCGGATCTGAGCGAAGTATGCCGCGTGTTGGCCAACAACCACCTGAAGAAGGTGCCGGTGCTGGATGACGGCAAGATCGTGGGCATCATCAATCGCAGCGATATAACGAAGTACTCCATGCAATCCTACCTCGGTGTGAATTGATGGGGTGCGTTGTTGCTTACACCCTGCTCCCCTTAAGAACAACTGAATGACAGTTTTGCCTACCACTGCTCATTCGCGCGAATATCGCTCTACCATGCTATTCACGAGAAAACGAGGAAGCCTATCGCAGGCAGCATTCTGCAAACCATAGAGGAGTAAGAAATGAGATTCTTCATCAGATGGATCATCACGGCAATAGCGGTGGCGGCGGCCGTTTGGTTGGTTCCCGGAGTGTCCGTTATCGGAAGCCACATTTGGGTGGGGGTGCTATTCCTATCGCTCATCCTTGCACTTATCAATATGTCGGTGAAGCCGATCCTGCAGCTTCTCTCGCTGCCTGTAACGGTCATCACCCTCGGGCTTTTCTATCTTGTTGTGAATACGCTCATACTCTATTTGGCCGCGTGGATCGCAAACGGACTGTTCGGAATAGGATTCGAGATCGCAACGTTCGGAAGTGCTTTCGTTGCCGCCATTGTCATCTCCATCGTGTCAACGATCTTGAACGGCGTGATCGGAACCGATGACGCTTAAGGCCATCTAGCAGGCAGACTTTGATCGTCTTCAGGGCGAACGGTAGGAAATCAAATGTTAATAACATATTGAGCTGAAATGCGGTAAAATGTCATGACGCGAAAATATTCAAGCCATATATGGCAGCAAATCCACTTACAATCCACTATGCTGTCGCCGCTTTAAGCGGCTTGGTTCATTTTTGTGCAATGGTGAACTAAATGTGGTACAGCAACGAAACGGTATTTTGCGATCATGCACGATATCGTTTTTGAACAGCTTTGAAGAAGCAGGAAAAGGTGGGTTTTGGCAAAAGGAAAGCACATAGCGAACAGCGCGAAGCATGCAGGTCATGCAGCCGTGTCGCATAACGTTGCCTTCGCCGGCGCCCACGCAGGTGCACCTGCCGGCGGTATTTCCGGCGGTACCATGGCCATGCCTCGCAATCTCTCCGTCATCTTCAAATTGGTGGCTGTGGCCATCGTTACCGTTATCATCGCGATCGTCGTAGGACTAGGTTTTGCATCCGCAGGCAATAGCGGCATCATCCAAGATCAACCGGCGCAGCCGGATCAGGTGCAGGCATCTGCCGAATCGTCCGCAGGTGTTGCTTCCGGCGAAGAGGCTTCGGTCTTGCTAACAGGCGTTCATCGCGATATGAGCGCTTCTGTGGCAGAGGTTCAGGCTCAGGAAGAAGCCATTCGCATCGCTGCCGAGGAAAAGGCGCGTGCTGAAGAGCAGGCCGCTATCGAAAGGGTCAATGCTGCCAAAGCGAGCTCCGCTGCAAATGGCGGCATCGGGGTCTACGATGTTGATTTCTCGGTAGGCAAGGACGCTTTCGTTTCCGAGTGGACGAACAGGATCAACAACTATCTGGCAGGCTCTCCGCTTGCAGGATATGGCTCCACCTTTGCTGAAGCGGCTTGGAAATACGGTGTGGATCCGCGTTGGTCCCCGGCTATTTCCAATACCGAATCCACCAAGGGTTCCAACTGCTTTGCATGGCACAATGCTTGGGGATGGACAGGTGGAAGCTGGTCAAGCTGGGGTTCGGCCATCGACTCGCATGTGCGCGGCCTCGCCGACATCTACGGATACACCATCAGCTACTCGAATGCCCAAAAGTATTGCCCTCCGAATTACGATAATTGGTACAGGGACACTTTGGGCGAAATGCGAAAGATCTAAATGAGCAACATCATCGTAGTTGGATGCGGACGCGTCGGTTCGCGGCTTGCCAACATGCTTTCCGATGGTGGCAATAACGTCTGTTGCATCGATCGCTCGATCGATGCGTTCGCGAATCTTGGACGGAATTTCAACGGCTCCACCATTCAGGGCGTCGGTTTCGACGAAGATGTGCTGATCCGCGCCGGGATCGAAGAATGTGATGTTTTGGCCGCTGTTACTCAGTATGACAATGCGAACCTCATGTGCGCCGAGGTGGCAAGCCGGCTTTTCGATGTGCCGCATGTTATCGCGAGGCTGTATAACAGCGATCACGAACGGGCTTACACTCAGCTCGGGATCGACTACGTTTGTGGCACTTCCCTTGTTGCCGAGGAGATATTCTCGAAGATCATCGCCGGGCATGGTTCGCATATAACAACGTTCGGTCAGTACGAAGTGCTCGAGTTCTCCCTTTATCTGGGCGAAGGCGAAGAAGCGGATCGCAAGAGCATCCATGTGTCCGATATGGAGAGGAATCACGAGATCCGGATCATCGCATTCGAGCGCGAGGACGGCTCCGTTTCATCCATCCCATCGGCAGATTCTGTGTTATACAATGGAGATACGGTGCTGGCATGCGTCCAGCAAGACCACATCGATGACATCCTTCGCTACATGAAGGACAGCTCTAACGAGTGGTCGGGTCTATAGTCTCAGGAGCGTTAAGTGTACATCGTCATCATGGGCGGCGGAAAAGTCGGTTCTTACCTTGCCTCCGTCATGCTCTCAAGCGAAAATGAAGTTGCCCTTATCGAAGAGAATGCGAACAATGCCGATCTTTTGTCGGTGGCATACGAAGGCCAGTTCCTCGTGATCAACGGCGATGGTTGCGATTCGCGCTTCCAAGAGGACGCGGGTATTCGAAAGGCCGATGTTTTCGTGGGCGCTACCGGGCAAGATGATACGAACTTGGTCGGTTGTGAGATCGCGCAGCGGGTGTTCCATGTTCCAAGGGTCATAGCTCGCGTGAACAACCCTAAGAATCTGCGCATCTTCCGCGAAGTCGGGATCGAATGCGTGTCGTCCACAACGCTCATCGCGAATCTTATCGAAGAGGAAGCGCTTCTCGGGTCGGTCTCTGTGGTGTCTTCGCTTACGCACGGGAATGTTTCGCTGTCGGAATTCACGGTCGGCAGGATGAAGCATCACTCGAAAGATGATGGGGTTGCCATTGCCGATATCCCCATGCCAAGCGGAGCCATAATAGTGGCGGTCGCGTATGAGGATGATGCCGAGGTCGCGCGCCCTGAGATGCTGCTCTATCCCGGAGATCAGGTCATCGTCGTTGCGGATATCGATGCCCTCGATGAGGTTCGTGCGGCTTTCAGGTCTTTGTAGCCATTGCTTCTGGTCTGTGGCGATCTGTGAACACCGCGTAGTGGGCGATCTTGATCGCCCTTTTTGTGGGCGGTTAAAACCGCCCACTACGCATCAACCAGATACATCTCATATGCGCTGTCGAATCTGGGAAACCTTCTCCTTATTCCAATTGATGCTCCAATTCATATACAATCGTGATAACGAAACAAACCGTCGTGAGGGGATGAGATGATCGATCGTTATACGCTTCCTGAAATGGGTCACATATGGGATTTCCAGAACAAATTCGATATCTGGCGCGAGATCGAGGTGCTAGCGTGCGAAGCCCAAGCCGAGCTCGGGCAATGTGGCATCACCAAGGAAGAAGCGAAATGGATACGCGATCATGCAGCTACCGATGCCGATCGCATCGCCGAGATAGAGAAGACGACCAATCACGATGTCATCGCATTCACCACGAATATGGCTGAGAATATCGATGCTGACATACCTGAAGGCGAAGAGAAGCCGAGCCGTTGGGTGCACTACGGCATGACATCCTCGGATCTGGGCGATACTGCGCTCAGTTACCAGATCGTGCAAGCGCTCGACATCATCATCGCAGACACGAAGAAGCTCGGCGCCATCTGCAAGCGTCGTGCGTTCGAGTTGCGCGATGCGCTTTGCGTAGGTCGCACCCATGGCATCCACGCCGAACCGATGACGTTCGGCATGAAGTTCGGAAGTTGGGCCTGGGCGCTGCATCGTTGCCTGGTGCGTCTCGAGCAGGCGCGCGAGGTCGCAGCTGTCGGCGCCATATCGGGCGCGGTTGGAACCTATTCCTCCATCGATCCGTTCGTCGAGCAATACGTCTGCGAGAAGTTGGGTCTTTCGCCCGATCCCCTGTCCACGCAGGTGCTCGCGCGCGACCGTCACGCTCAGGTTGCCGCAGCGCTTGCGGTGACCGCATCCACGCTCGAATCGATCGCCATGCAGGTTCGCCTGCTGCAGCAATCCGATGTGATCGAAGCTGAAGAGCCGTTCACCCGTGGACAAAAGGGCTCATCGGCGATGCCGCATAAGCGCAACCCAATAACCGCTGAGCGCGTGTGCGGGATGGCTCGCATCGTGAAGGCGAACGCACAAGTGGCTTTCGACGACGTGGCGCTTTGGTACGAGCGCGATATCTCACATTCGAGCGCAGAGCGCATCGCGCTGGCCGATAGCTTCATCGCGCTGGATTATATGTTCTCCAAGATGAATTGGATGCTCGATGGATTGCAGGTCTATCCTGCGAAGATGGAGCACAACCTGTGGCGCACGCGCGGCCTTATCTTCTCCTCCAAA
>CAYXZC010000030.1:10330-23115 GCA_964469815.1 uncultured Eggerthellaceae bacterium
TCTGGCGTTGGTGAATGCGGGGCTCACGCGCGAAGATGCGTACGTTATCGTGCAGCGCAACGCCATGCAGGTGTGGGAGGATATCCAAAACGCCATCGATGGCTCTACGTTCAAGGAGCGGATCGAGGCTGACGAAGACGTGCAAGCGCTGATGGCCGAAGGTGCGCTCACGCGATCTGAGCTGGACGCCATCTTCGATCCCAAGGCATTCCTGACACGCATCGACCTTGTCTTCGACCGTCTGGAGGGACTGGAGTTCTAGCCAACAGGGTTTTGCCCGTTGAGCCTTTACTCGCAAAGCCTAGCTCGCAGAGTTCAGCCCGCAAAGCCTAGCCTGCAAGGCTTAACCCGCAGAGTTTGACCTCCCGTGCTGAAGTTTTGCCTTCTACGCGGTAAAATAGGCAATCATCTCCCATATCTCGAAGTTTCCCGCCCCAAAGGGGAGAAGGAGAACACCATGAAGCTCAAAACGATCGCATGCGCATTCATCTCTGTCGCTCTTTGCGCCGGTATGTTTGGCATGGCAGGTTGTGCAAGCCAATCGCAGGATCAAAACGACTCTACGCAGACGAACACCGTGAGCATAGAGGCCGTTCCCATCCAGATCAACCAATCAGGCTTCTCTGCAACCGATGAAGGCGAAGTGAACTACGTGTTCACCATGTCCAATCCCAACGATGGCTACATGGCGGATCGAATAACGTTCTCCATTACCGGCTACGATGCGGAAGGGAACATGGTGCTCGGTGCTGCCGAGAGCGTTGAGAGGATCGTTCCGGGGCTGGAATATGCCATCGCCGGTTCTGCGTTCAAGGCCGGCAACGGCATGGTCGAGCGGATCGAGATAACACCTTCGATGGATCAGGTCAGCTGGATCCCGACCGATCTTGGAACGGATGAAGCTGCGGGGATGTTCTCGGTCGTGGATTCCAAGAGCGGGCGCCTTGCGGATGAGACCGTGTCCATAAGCGGACGCGTGGTCGCCGATAACGAAAGCGCGATCGCAAGCGCAGAAGGTGTTGACGCGGGCAACATCAGCGCGAGGGTATGTGCCGTGCTGGTCGATACGTCCGGTAATTTCGTAGCAGGGGGAATGGCGGATGGCCTCGTTTTCGATGAGAGGGAAGTACCGATCCCTGAAGGCGAAAGCTCATCAGTCAGCGTCTCGGGCGATGACCAGGCGCAGGAGCAAAGCAGCACCGATAACGCCTTGAGGGCTGCGCAATTCTCTATCACTATCCCCAGCACACCGGGCTTCAAGGAGTGCCGTTATTTCGTGATGCCCTCCTAACGCCCTCCTGATGCCCTTTTGATGCAAAGGACGGTATCCTGATGGAAAAGCTCGAGAAGACCCGCAACGAGGTAAGATGGCTCCCGCATATCCGCTCGTTCGAGATAGCGACCGCTATCGGCGCGGTGGTCTCTGCCATGGCTGTGGCATGGCTGCTTTATGCATCCGATGCGCCGCTGCCGGTGATCATCGTCGCAGTCGTAGCGTTCGTCACCTGCATCGCCACCATCATGCGTCTTTTGTTCGACCCCGATTCAGTGCGTGCCCGCCAGACCGATCTTATGCTGCGCATCGCGAACTCCATGGTCGATCTTATGTCGGAGGGAATGACATCTCAGGCCTCGCAGCGTATCTGCGAGATGCTGTTGCCGCGAACCGCTGCCATCGCCGTTGCCATCACCGATAAGACGACCATCCTTGGATATGCCGGCTACAGAGAGGCAGAGAATCCACAAGGTTCGATCATCCGCACGCAGGCAACGCACGATACGCTCGAAGATGGCATCACGCGTCTGCTCTACACGCCGGCCGAGATCGGCCTTCCCGAAAGCGCGAAGCTCATCAAGGCAGCAATCATCGTTCCGATAAAATATGCGGGTGAGATAGTCGGGACGCTCAAGTTCTACTATAGAAGCTCGTGGCGCATCACCGAGACGCAAAAATCCATCGCGCGTGGCCTTGGCAAGCTGATATCCACAGAAGTTGCAGCCAGCAAGCTCGAAGAGCAGCGCGAACTGGCAACATCCATGGAGCTCAAGATGCTCCAAAGCCAGATCAACCCGCACTTCCTGTTCAACACGATCAACACCATCGCGTCGCTGATCCGTACGGATCCTGCCAAAGCCCGCGTGCTCCTGCGGGATTTTGCGGTGTTCTATCGTTCAACGCTTGAGAATTCCCAGGATCAGATCAAGCTGGCCATCGAATTGGAGCAGACTCTGCGTTACTTCTCGTTCGAGATGGCAAGGTTCGGTGAAGACAGGCTTGCCATGGTCGTTGACATGGAAAGCGGCATCACGGCCGATGAATTCGATGTGGAAGAGATGATGGTGCCTCCTTTCCTTTTGCAGCCTATCGTGGAGAACGCGGTGAAGCATGCCATGCCCGCAGAAGGCAAGCTCACCATCTCGATCGAGGCCATATCGGAGGGCAGCGATATCCTGCTTCGGATCTCCGATGACGGGGTCGGTATGACGCATGAGGCTTGCGAGAACATCATGAACACGGATTCCACCACAGGGCTTGGTATCGCGGTGAAGAACGTGCACGACAGGATGCATGGGTTCTTCGGGTCGGATGCCGAGATGCTAGTCACCAGCAAAGTGGGTGAAGGAACGCAGGTCACGCTGCGTTTCCCGCGGATTATCGAGAAGGAATCCTAGAGCGTTGGATGCAGGTTCGATGAGAGGATCGCACGTAGCATCCGAAGCGCAAGAGGACGCCGTTCGTGTTGAGGCCATAGATATAGTGAAGGGTCGCATGATCGTCCGAGTGCGTCTTCGCGAAGGGTCGCGCTATACCGATCCGCGTATCGCTGTGAAGGTGATGACGCGTTTTCCCTGCGTAGGGTTGCATTCTTGCAAGAATGATTCCGGGCCGCATTTTTCCGATGTGATCGAGCGAACTTCTATAGCGCATGTTCTGGAGCATCTGGTCATCGATCTTCAGCTAAGCAACGATAACACTCCCATGGAAAGCACGTTTGCCGGATTCACGCAGTGGGTCGATGAGGATGAGGGGATCGCCGAGGTGCAGGTGGCGTTTCGAAATGACATGGTGGCGGTTCAGGCTTTGCACGATGCTGTTCGGTTCCTGAACGATATCCTGTAGCGACCCGCAACATTGACTTTTAAGTTCACTTTAGCAACGAAGTGAACATACTTTCGTCTCGACGCGTCGTCATCGTGAGCTAACTCGTGGAAGACCACCACGAGTGGATCTCACGATTCCTTTGGCTTGACCTCGACTCAAGCACGTTCACTTCGTTGTTGTCATTCGGTCGCATTGATCCCTATGCACCTTCTTTTCGGCATCAAGCCTTAAAGTGATAAACTAAACCGTTAATTTCCGAATAAGCATTTCCATTACCTAGAACCTGGTCATAGGAGGTCGATATGCCAAATTCAGCTCATTTGGAATTCGACACCTCGCGCGATAGGGTGGCAACCCGTGTCAAAAAGCTGCGTTCTTCACCCGTTCGCGATCTTTTCTCTGCGGCCACACGTCCCGATGTAATCTCGCTCTCCGGCGGAATGCCCGATGTGTCGCTGATCCCACAGGATGCCATCAGGCAGGCGGTTGCTGCGGTGGTCGAAGACGATGCGCTCCGCTCGGTCGCACTGCAATATGGATCCACCGATGGCGCTCTCAGCATGAGGAAGACAGTGTGCTCCCTCATGCGCGATATCGGCGTGCGATGCACGCCTGAACAGGTATTTCTTACCTCCGGGGCGCAGCAAGCGCTTGCGCTCATCGCGAAGACGTTCCTTGATCCGGGCGATATCGTCATCACGGAAGGCCCTACATACCTAACGGCGCTTTCCGCGTTCAATGGCTACGAACCCGAGATCATCACCGTCCCGTTCGATGAGAACGGCATGCGGATGGATATCCTGGAGGAAACCCTCGAGCGCATTGGCAAGGGCAACCCGCGTCTCAAGTTCATCTACACCATCCCGAACTTTCAGAATCCGGGCGGCGTTACGATGTCGGATGATCGCCGCAAGCGCCTGATAGAGCTCGTGCAGGAATACCAGGTGATGCTCATCGAGGACGATCCATACGGCAGGCTGCGCTACGAAGGTGGCCATCAGGTTCCGCTAAAGGCCATGGATTCGCGCGTGGTGTATCTTGGGACCATCTCGAAGACGATGGCGCCGGGGCTGCGCGTGGGCTGGATCGTGGCACCGACGCATGTCTTGGCGAAGATCAATCTGGTGAAGCAGGGAACCGATCTTTGTTGCAGTTCGTTCGACCAAGCGGTAGTGGAGCATTATTTCACGGACACGAATTGGCAGAAGGTGCTACAAGGGTTCATCAAGGTCTATGGCGAGCGTCGCGATGCGATGCTGGAGGCGCTCGAGGAATTCTTCCCCGAGGAGGCCACGTGGACGCATCCTGAAGGCGGCTTCTTCGTGTGGGTCACGTTGCCCGAGTATGTGGATACCGGATCGATGTTGGCCGAAGCGCTGGAAGCCGGGGTTACGTACGTGCCGGGAGATTCGTTCTATCCGGATGGCAAGCTCGGCAAGAACAGCATGCGCATCAACTTCAGCTACGAATCTCCCGAGAATATTCGCGAGGCTATTCGTCGTTTGTCGGAGGTTATCGAAGAGAGGCTCGAGCTGTATCGCGTATTCATCGATGCCGGCGCGATAAAACCGGATCAGCCGCCGGTCAATTCGCATGAAAGGCGGCAGTAAGAGTGACAAAGGGTCAGGCTTAATGTCACTTTCTCTCTACTATAGAAAGGAAACAAGATGGCTTTGAAGGTTGCGGTTCTGATGGGAGGAAGCTCGTTCGAGCGGGAATTCTCTTTGGATAGCGGCAAGCGCGTTTGCGATGCGCTCGCTGAGGCAGGGCATAAGGTCGTGCCGCTCGATACGAACAGCGAACTGGTTCCAACGCTTCGCAGCGAAAAGCCCGATGTGGTATATAACGCGCTTCATGGTAAGCACGGAGAAGACGGCACCATCCAAAGCCTGCTGGAGTTCCTGGGCATTCCGTTCGTGGGCTCGCCCGCGAGCGTTTGCCATCGTGCGTATAACAAGGACGCGCTCCATTCAAGCTTGCGCAAATATCGCGATCATACTGGAGATGCCGGAGTGGCCTCATGGCCGCAAGGTGTCTTTCTGGCGCGCGATGCGTTCCAGGGGATGGGCGCTGCAACGGCTCTCGATCTTATCCCTGAGCGCGTGATCGGCGGATATCCTGTTGCGGTGAAACCGGCACATGGTGGAAGCGCCCTAGGTGTCCACAAGGTCAAGGATCAAGAACAGCTGGGCGAGGCCATCCTGGATGCGCTCTCGTATGATTCTGCTGTGAACATCGAGCAATGGATCGAAGGCGTGGAGCTTTCGGTTTCCATTTTGGGAAGCGGATGGGATGCGCATGCGCTGCCTCCAGTCGAGATAGTGTCCCGCAACGAATTCTTCGATTCTGCCGCACGTTTGGATGCGGAATTGGTCGATTTCTATTGTCCTGTCAGAATGGAGTCTCTTTCGCCCGACCCTGCGGAGGCCGAGGCCATTCGCAGCGAGATCGAACGGGCAGCTCTCGAGGTCTACCGCGCATACAGCGTGCGCGACCTTGGCCGTATCGATCTTATTTGGGATGGCGCGCAGGCGAAATGCTTCGAGGTGGATGTGTCTCCGGGCATGACGAAAAATTCGCTCTTCCCTGCGGCTTGCGAGGCCGCCGGTCTATCGTTGCCCGCTGTTATGAACGAGCTCGTGAACGTGGCGGCGAACCGTTCGGCCTTCGAGGTGTAACAGGTTTAACGGTTGATCCTCGTGCTGCATTGACCTGCAACTTTGTGGGCGGTCAAGACCGCCCACTACACGGCGATCAGGTAACGCATCGGGTTGATGTGTAGGGGTCGATCTTGATCGACCCCATTTGGGCGGTCAAGATCGCCCACTACACAATGCGCAGGTTTATCCGCAGCAGCCCGAGGTGGGGCAGCTCGACTTGAACGTCAAAGTCTTCAGCGCGATGTCCGGCTGTGTGCGCAGCTTCACGAGCATGTTATACACAGCCGCTCCATCAACGCCCACTACGCGGAAGTTATTCGCGATCATATCATGATAGATATCTGCAGCCGTATATCCTTCGATGGTTATCGGATCAGCGATCTTATCGAAGAAACGTGGTTCATCCTGATCCATGTACTCGCAGAATTCGCGGTAAATGTCGTCGTGTTCAGGCGCGAACAACGTGCGCGAATAATCAGGGCGATGCGTATACCTTGAAGCCTCTTCCGGCATGTTGGCGTCAAGCTCAGCGAAATACTGCTGCGCTGCCCAACCGCGGTCGGCCTCGCCCTTCTCGATCAGTTCGCATTCACGATCATAGTATCCCATGAAGCCGCCTTCCCTCCATTGAATAGCATGTGCATATCAAGTTATCTGAATTATGCCATTTTGTTCGACTGTGCGCTACGATACAATAATCGAACAGGACAGTTCAAAAGATTGTGGAGAAAAATGCAGATCAAAGACATTGCACGTGAAAGTGACGGAACGAGCGAAGAGGTCGTGCTCACGCTTGTGGCCGACACTGACGAGGTGAAGAAGAGCATCGATTCCTTTTTCGCCGACATCGCCAAGCGCGATATCCCGGGATTTCGCAAGGGTAAGGCACCTCGAGAGGTGCTCGAGCAGTCGGTTGGCGGCCATGCGAACGCCATGGGGGGCGTCGCCGAGGTGCTCATCAACGAATATGCTCTTGCAGCCATCGATGATTCGGGTTACATTTTCTTGAATGAGCCCACCTTCAACGTTGACGAAATGGTCGAGGAGGGCAAGCCGTTCAGCTTCACCGTGTCCGGCGAAGTGGCACCCGAGATGAAGCTGACCAGCTATGATCCGGTTTCCATCGAGATGCCTCCGGAGGATCCCACGGAAAAAGAGATCGAAGACCAGATAAAGATGCTCCAGGATTACTATCATTCCTTCGAGAACATCGAAGATGATGCCCATGAGGCCAAGATGGGCGATTATGTCATGGTCGATCTTACGGTTTCCGATGCAGATAGCGGACGTTTGATCTCCGGAATGAACAAGGCTCATCGCCTTGTGGGGCTTGGCGAGGGCACGATGCCCGAAAGCTTCGATGAGAAGCTCATCGGTGCGAAGAAGGGCGCCACGCTCGAATTCGATTTCGAGGCGAAGGATGACGAGGGCAATTCCGAGTATGGCAGCGGCAACCTTCACGCCATAGTCGATGTCCTTGGATTCAGGAAATGCATCATCCCCGAGGTTGATGACAAGCTCGCTGAAAAGGTCGGCTGCGTGGATGTGGCCGATATGCGCAAGCAGCTCAAGCAATCCATCGCCATGCAGAAGGCGAAGGATCTTCCCAAGCTCAAGGTGGATCGCTCGATCGATGCGCTGCTGGAGCGCCTTGATGGCGATGTTCCTGAGTATTACGTGGATTTCATCCGCCAAGATGTTGCGCGCGAGTTCATGCAGTCGCTTCAGGAAAGCGGCACCAATCTTCAGGAGTGGATGCTGCAAAACGCGGTTCAAGGCGATGAGATGAAGGACGATATCGCTTACGAGGCCAAACGCCGCGCTTCCATCGATTGCGCGCTCGAGGCGCTCTTCGCGGAGAAACAGCTCGAGATAACCGATGAGGACATCAATGCGATGTTCGGCGGTGACGATCCGATGTCTGTTCGCGAAGACTGGGAAAAGGCTCATCGCATGGCCAACGTGATGAAGATGTGCCGCCAGCATAAGGCCACCGAATGGCTTGCCGAAAACGCTCAGGTAACGGTAATCGAGGATTAGCCGCGCAGCCAGGCATGCAGTGCGAGCATGGTCTGAATGCAGCAGCAACGATATGATCATATAAGAACGATAGATGCTTCATAGGAGGACAACATGGAATTGGGCTCTACAGTAACTTTGGTCTACACGGGCAAGCTTGAAGACGGTACGGTCTTCGGTTATGCAACTAAGGAAGATCCGATGAAGTTCCAGACCGGAATGGATATGGTGATCGATGGTCTCGAAGAGGGCATCATGGAGATGACCGAAGCGGGCGAGAAGAAGACGATAGTCGTGGATCAGTACAAGGCTTACGGTGAGTACCTCGATGATTTCACCCAGACTATCCCGCTCGATCAGATTCCTGTCAGCGGCATAAAGCCGGGTAAACGCATTTGGCTGTCGAACTCCGAAGATGGGCAGCCTGTGCCGGCAACTGTTCTCGAGGTTGCGGACGGCATGGCTCATTTTGACATGAACCATCCGCTTGCCGGTCATGAGCTTACCTTCGAGGTTGAGATACTCGAGATCGAGGATCCTCCGGAGAATTTCGTTTCAGCCAAGGAGAAGGCGGAGCATCTGAAGCAGCAATCCAAGCTTCTCGGTGGCGATCAGGCCGACGGTTATAGGTAGGCCGCATTTTTGGCTCATTGCATTGTGTAGTGGGCGATCCATTCGACTTCGTTCGCATTCGCTCACTACGCTCAGGATGACAGTTTTATGGTTAAGCCTTCGGCTTTGCTTTTATGGTCTTGATCGCCCACATGCGGCAGGATGAATCCTGCCGCTACGCGTTGTGCTCGCAGGTTTACTTGCGTAGTGGACGATCTTGATCGCCCACATGCGGCAGGATGAATCCTGCCGCTACACAACCTGAAACCCTTTACATGCCGATGAAACTATCGGGGAATTGCTTGTTCGCGTTCAACACATCCTTGCTGGTATCGCCATAACGCAGCCATTCGGTGTCGGTTTCCTTGCGCTTGATCATGGCGTTTTCCATGATCTCCTTGAGCGCCTTCGTCTTCAAAGCGTATTCTTCCATCTGCTCAAGTCGACCATCGAGCTCGATCTGCTTGCGTTTGTGGGCTTTGTCTTGGATGTTGTCGCCCGGGATGATGGCGTAGAAATCCTCCGCATCAAGGGTGAGCCCGGCATGGGCTGCATACGCTTCGAGCGCTGAATCCTCTTTGAGGCTTTGGATAGTGCGTTCCTTGTTGTCCTCATAAAGCTGCGCTTCGGTCATTCCGCGTTGCTTGCAGAACTCTTCGATGGTCATTCCCTGACGAGCCACCATATCCTCAAGGCGAGCGTTGGCATCGTAGATAGCCTGATCTACCAGATCGGCCGGAAGCTCTTCCACAAGGCGCTTGGAAAGCTCGCGGCATACCGCATCCTGATCGGAGAGCTCTTGGATCTCGCGATTGTCGCGATACATGTTATAGCGGATGAAGATGAGCAGCTCATCGACATTGTTGAAATCCTTTGAGTGCGACTTCACCCAAGCATCTGTAAGCTTTGCGGTCTCGCCCGGTTTTGCCAGGGTGTTCTGCATCCAGCGTACGGCCTGCTGTTTGATGACCTCTTCAGGGATTCGCACTTCTTCGGCGACCACGTATACCGGATCGTAAGAAGTTAAAGTGTAACGGGGCTCCGCCATTTTGTTCCTCCAGTTGAATATTGGGATTCGTTATATCTCTAGACATTTTACAAGGAAATACGTGCTACGGACATTCCGTTCACAATTTACCTGTAGAATTGAACAAACAATTGATCATCGATAGGAGACGTCTTGAAGTTCAACAAGGTTTACATTCAGAAGGACGCGCTTTCGCGCCACGAGGATTTCGATACTTGGTATGAAGACGGCTCGATCTTCTACAGCTTCAAGTGCAAGAAGGGATGGAAGAGCGAAAAGGACATCGTCCATGCCTATCGTGAGGGGGCAGCGCAGCCGTCCGGACAGATCAAGCCGGACAACCGTTGCTTGAACTACATGATCATGTGCGAGCGCTATGAATACATCATGCATTCCTATGTGATCGAGAAGCATTATTACATCGAAGGAATGCTCTGGGACCTTTATGGATCGTATTACAACCCTCCTTTCGATCTGGTGGTAGAGACCAAGACGAGCTATGACAAGAAAGATGTGCATGTGAAGGAGCGCCTGGTCAAGGGCAAAGGGCTTTGCTATGAGATCCATGTGCCGGATCTGTCGAAGCTGCGCGTGGCCGTTATGGCTGTCGTGGCGATCGGCCTTAAGGAAGAGTGGAAGGGTTTATCCGAAGGTGAGGATGTCCGTGGCAACACCTGGCTTGAGCGCTTGAAGGATAGGATATTCGAGAACAAAGGCCTTACCTACGAGCAGATCAAAACCCTCGAGCTTGAAGAGTCTCCGCTGGTTGAGATCCACAAACCTCAAGGTCGCCCGATGGATAATGTATAAGCTGAACAGGGGATGATGCGGTGCTTCTTTACGTTATGTCATTCTGAACGAAGTGAAGAATCTTTTTGTGATGCTTGACAAAAAGATCTTTCGCTATGCTCAGGATGACAAAAAGCACCGCATCATCCCCTGTTCAGCCTCACCCTTTGTGTAGCAAATACTCCTGGCTGTCGAACAGTTCCTTGCGGCCGCGTTTATCCTCTTTCGCGAGCGCGCCTAGCGCGGTATAACTGCCATCCGATAAGAGCTCGCGCAGCTTGGCGGTATCGTTAAGGCAAAGGTTCGCATATTGTATGACCCTCTTGCGCAGTATGTTGTTCTTGATCGGCCAAGCGATCTCGACCCTGTGCTGCATGTTCCGTTTCATCAGGTCGGCGCTCGAAAGGTAGATCTTCATATCATCCCACGCGCCGAAGCCGTATACCCTGCCGTGTTCAAGCAAGCGTCCCACTAGAGAGGCTACACGGATCTTCTCCGTATACCCATCGATCCCAGGCAGGATGCAGCAAGCATCACGCACGATCATCACGGTGGGCACGCCGGCTTGAGATGCCTCGACCAGCTTCGCTATCAGATCCTTATCGGTGATGGCGTCCAGTTTGAGGAATATCCCGCATGCCTCATCCGATCGCGCGCGTTCGATCTGGGCATCTATCTCGTCGATCAGCTTATCCTCCAGTTGCACGGGAGACGTTATCAGCTCACGGGAATCGCTCAACACATCGCCTTTTGCAAGGTGGTCGAACAGCCGTGCGGCATCGGTTCCGAAATCGGGATCGGCTGTCATGAAGCTGAAATCCGTGTAGTACAAGGAGGTCTTCTCGTCGTAATTACCAGTGCCGATCTGCGTAATGCGCTGAAGCGCCCCATCAACGCTTCGGGTTATGCAGCAGATCTTGCCGTGTACCTTGTATTTATCAAGGCCGTAATGAACTTCGCATCCCGCCTGTTCGAATCGTTCAGCCCATTCGATGTTCTTCTTCTCTGCGCGGCTTGCTCGAGGTTCCACGATAACGCGAACGTGCTTTCCTGCTCGCGAAGCATTCATGAGCGAAGCTGCGATATTCGAATCATCCGCAAGACGGAATATCGTCATGTCTATAGCGCTGACCTTAGGATCGCTTGCGGCCTCATCGAGCATCATCTCGAAAGGCTCCATGCTCTCGTATGGATACATCAACATAACATCATGGTCTGCAACCTGATCCAATATCGACCTGTTCGGGTTCAGTCGCAAAGGCCCGCTGCGAAGCCATTTTGGATCGACGGGCTCCCAGGTCAAACGTTTGCGGGCGTCCTTATCCAAATGGCCTGTGAGCGAATCGATATATCCCATGTCCAAAGGCAACCCGCACATCTGGATCTGGTACGACCTGAGATTCAGCCCTGCCTTGACGATCTCCGAAGATGCCTCCGATAGGACGCTGCTCGTGAATAAGAGCAGTGGTTCGTGATGCTTCCTACCATCTATCACGGCATCTACCTCTGCGGCGTAATCCTCGTCATCGGTGTCGATGTGCTTCAACCTGTCCAGATCGGCATTCCGAACAAGGCTCACGATCGCAGCATTGGAAACCTTGTAATGCGGGAAGATATCCTTGATGAACAGGCAGAGAGCCTCTTCCAGCAGCACGAACGAATACGCCGTTGCTTTTGCTTGACCGGGCTTTCGGCTGCTTTCGGAGTTTTCTGGCGATGTGTTCTTCCCTTCTCCGGTTGGAAGCTCGATTAAGCGCACGCATTGCTGGGGAAGAGCCACGATCCCAAGCTTCTTGTCTTCGACAGCAGAAGAACCGCTGCGTTTCTTTTTCGGGGTTTTGCCCTTCGGAGCCTTCTTTGCTCTAAGCTCTGCCATAACGTATAGCTGCCCGTCTTCAAGATAGGGGAAGGGCGAATCGCTATCGACAACATGAGGTGCAAGGTATCCGTAGACATTTTGCTTCAGATGATCATGCAGGAAGATACGTTGATATTCGGGAAGATCGTTTTCCAGACGCTCGCCGAAGATGTGGTCGATCCCGAACGCGCGCAATCTGTTGCACGTGCTCTTATATATAAGAGCAGCTTCATCGGATGTGTTACCTATGTGCTTGTAGATCGATCGCAGGCTTTGCTTTAGGGCTTTTAGTTGCTCTTTGGCATCTTTGTGATCCGGGGATCCTTTCGGATGCGATGCTGCTATCCGCTTGCATGCGTTCATCCTGTCGGTTATAGAGCCGATACGTTGTCCGACGAATTGGCATATGTCGGATTGATAGAAAGACATGAATCCGAAGCGTTCCAATAGTGGAACCGTTTCATCATCGGCCTCATCAAGGATGCGCTCCGCATATGCAAGCCACGAGATCTCCCTTTCCTGCCAAAACGGAAGCTTCTCGATATCGTGGATCGATGTTGTTCGACTGTCTGCCATGCTGCGCCCCTCAAACTTCCTCTTGGCGATGATCCATGCATTTTCGGCGTGTAAGCGCGTTCTTTTCAAGTTCCATTGTAACAAGGGATGCAGCGATATCCAAAAACCAGCGAATAGGAGCAAAATACCGTAAAAGTTTTC
>CAYXZC010000031.1:0-21534 GCA_964469815.1 uncultured Eggerthellaceae bacterium
CAGTTTTCGCAGCCCGAAGCCAAGCCGGAAAGGTACAAGCCATGATCGAAGGGATGATGCGAAAAGGGATACCTTCGACCTGATTACGAGCGCCTGTAGTCTAGCGCCCTCTTATTTCTCTACAGGTACGAGCTTGGGCTTTGCAGGTTCGGGAAGCTCCGCTGTGCAATGTGGGCAGCGTGTGGCACCCTCTGCGATCTCTTCCAAGCAATAAGGGCACATCGGCGCCTTCTCATCGTATTCCTTACCGTCTTTGCAGTGTATCTTCGCGCCTTTGTCCTTCATCTTGTTGAAGGCCTTCACCATGAGGAACACGATGAATGCGATTATGAGGAAATTGATGATCGCGCTGATGAATGCTCCGAAGTCGATGCCATTCTCGGTTCCGGCAACCGGGATGCGCAGCCCCGCCACCTCGGTTCCATTCCCGCCTGTTATCAGCGTGATGAAGGGATTCACGATATTGTCGACAAGGGATGTGACTATGGCTGTGAATGCGGCACCGATTATGATGCCGACAGCCATGTCAACGACGTTTCCGCGGTTTATGAATTCCCTGAATTCCTTGATGATCTTCATGGTTCGTTCCTTAGAGGATCGCATGCGCCGATGCGATCCGGGTATCGTCTTCGGGTCTTATCGCATTGGGATCGTAAGGTGTCAGCCGATCTCATCGGCGGCCACGATCCCGTGTAGATAGGCGATGATGTCGTCGGATTCAAGCATAGGTTCGCCGTTGATGACAAGGCAGGGCACTTGGGATCTTCCATTAAGGGCATAAAGATCATCGACAACACCCGGCTCCATTGTGTTGCGCATCTCGATCTCAATATCTTGGTCTTGCATGTACGCCATCACTTTGCGGCAGTATGGGCATGTGGGTTTGTAATAGAGGGTGAGTCCAGGGATGAAAGCCATGATGCCTCCTCGCTTCGTTGTGTTCGCATGTTTCAGATTATGGTCGAAGCATCATTTTCGTTGCCCTTGGCATACGGATTGTTCATTGCTCGTTACGCAAGAGTCAATTCATTCCGATGTCCGTTCCATCCGATCGGAACCTAATGGATGAACATCGCATCCCCGAAGGAAAGAAGGCGATATCTCTCCTTCACGGCATGGTCGTATGCATCCATGATGTGCTCGTATCCGCCGAACGCCGATACTAGCATCATCAGCGTGGAACGCGGGACATGGAAGTTCGTGATGAGCGCGTCCACCACTTTGAATTCATAGCCTGGATAGATGAAAAGCGACGTGCTCGCACGATCGCAGGGAAGAAGAAGCTCATCTGATCCGATGCCATCTGCGTGTGCGGCTGCGCTCTCAAGTGATCGAACGCTGGTCGTTCCAACAGCGATGACCTTGCCTCCACGTGCTTTGCACTCTTCGATCGCCCGCACCGTGTCCTCGCTCACAGTGTAGAGCTCGGTATGCATCTTGTGTTGAAGGGGATCCTCCTCATCGACGACGCGGAAGGTGTCAAGGCCTACCTCAAGCTCCACGGTAGCCCATCCTACCCCCAGTCCTCGGCATTCATCGATGAGCTCCTGTGTGAAGTGAAGACCGGCGGTGGGCGCTGCAGCCGAGCTCTCGTGCTTTGAATACACGGTCTGGTATAGCTCGTCATCACCCGAATAATCCTTGATGTACGGGGGGAGAGGTGTCTTGCCCACAGCATGCAATGCCTCGTCGAGCGAATCCAGATCGGTGGAAAGCCTTGCTACACGCTCTCCCTTTTGTGCGTTTTGTGCCCAATCCACTATCTCGGCGGACAGGACAGTGTTTCCTGCCGGATCGCAGAAGTCTACGACAGCGCCGTTTCCGGGTTTCAGGCGCTTTCCCGGTTTGACGAGCACCTCCCAATATGCGAGCTTGTTCGTCCTTGGTTCGGCTCCAGCGCACTCGCGGAGCAAGAAGACCTCTGCCGCGCCTCCTGTGCCACATTTGTGCCCTAGAAGCCTTGCGGGCAAAACGCGCGTTTCGTTCGCTACCAGAAGATCGCCGGGGTTCAGATACTCTATGATATCGGCGAATATCTTGTCCTCTATCGCTCCTGTGCTTCTATCCAACGCCAGCATACGGCATCTGTCGCGAGGGATGTGCGGCTGTTGTGCGATCAGGCTTTCCGGAAGGTCATACTCGAAATCGGATGTTCTCATGTTCGCTCTCATAGAAGGTCATATTTCCTGTAGGTCTCGATGATGGAGGCCAGTGTGAGCTTTCTTGCGGTCAATTGCTTGAAAGTCGCTGTCTTGTTCTTGTTCTGCTGCATCATCGCATCGAGGGTCTTGCGAACCGTTTCATATTCATCGGTGATATCGTCGCGCATCCGCATGAACCTCGAGAGCATATCTTCACCCATCGGTGCGTCCTCCATCCGTGTTCGTCCGATCGAGGCTGCTGCGCTTTGCCTCCTCGCGAAGGCTCTTGAGGATCGCGCGCTTATGGGCTCGTTTCTCATCATAGGCGCGCTTCTCGGCTCGCCGTGTCTCCAGACGCTCTTCCTCGGGTCTTCTCGCTTCGGCTCTTGCCAGCTTGTCCCTTTCGCGAGCGGCTTTGCGCTCTTCACGCTCGTGCTTGGCTTCCTCATCGGAGAAAAGGCATCCGCAGTAGTTCTGTCGGTACATGCCTGCCGCCTTGGAACGTGCGGTCGCTTGGGGATAAAGCGGAGAGTAGTCCTCGTAGAACGCCTGAAGGCCGTAGTGCTCGCATGCGCGTTCGAGCTCTTCGCGTATGATATCGCCATACTGGTACGGGCTTACGCTGAGTGTCGTGCCGAGAGCGTCGAAGCCGTTCTCCGATGCATACCTTGCGCTCCTGTCGAGCCTCATGCGATAGCATGCCCGGCATCTGGCTCGTCTTTTCTCCGAGCCCGGTTCGGCCGCTCCGATCTTACCGACGCTTTCCTGCCAGGCTAGATTGTCGTATTCATCCTCGATGATCCCGATGCCTATGGATGCGGCATGTTCGACTATCGCTTTGCGCCGTTGCTCGTATTCCCGATAGGGGGCGATGTTGGAATTCGAGAAATGTATGGTCGTATTGATGTCCCTCTCACCCAAAACACGCAAAGGCTCAAGCGAGCATGGCCCGCAGCAGGCGTGCAGCAACAATCGCGAAGGCGCATGATCGCCGTTGGGTGAAAAGCAAGGTTTCGTGTCATCCATAATATCCATCTCGGGCGCTATACTATCACAGCGAAACGATCAGAAGCGCGATAACGGCTTTCAGCAAGGAGACGCTATGGGTGAAGATGGGAAGACCTACAAGGCTATTTGCTTCGATCTGGACGGAACGTTGCTTCCGATGGATCTCGAGCAGTTCCTCCATGATTACTATCACAGGATAGGCGTATTCGCGGGCAGCAAGGGATTGGATGCGAGAAGGTTCATGGAGGCTCTCGATTCAGGTGTCAAAGTCGTGATGACAAGCGACGATGGATCCACCAACCACGATAGATTCTGGAACAAGTTCTATGAGGTCTATCCCGAATCAAATCCAAAAGCCCAAGAGATCGCTGCCGAGTTCTACAGGACCGATTTCGACCGCATCGGGGATGGGGTCATCGCCAATCCGGCTGTTGTCTCCACGATCGAGCTGCTGAAGGAGAAAGGGTATCCGCTGGTGCTCACCACCATGCCACTGTTCCCAAGGATAGCCGTTGAGAAGAGGCTCGGTTGGGCGGATCTCGATCCGGAGTCGTTCATGCATATCACATCTTATGAGAACTCCACATCCATCAAACCGAAGCTCGATTACTATCAGGAGAACTTGGATGAGCTTGGGCTGAAGGGTGAGGATGTTTTGATGGTGGGCAACAATACGCTCGATGATCTGGCGTTTTGCAAGCTCGGTGCCGATGCTTATCTGGTGACCGATTTCCTGTTGGATCCGATAGGTTTCGACATCGATTCGGTGAAGCACGGCTCTTTCGAGGACTTCTATGAGTGGTGCAAGGGTCTGCCGGATCGCGTGGGGTCGTCCTCGATTGGCGATAACCGCACGCATGCGGCTATCAGTGAGTGAGGGTGCAGAAGATGGCACTGTTCGATTGCAATGTCGATGCAACATCAGGTGAGGCCCGTGCGCTCACATACACGACCGCGCATGGTGACTTTCACACCCCCATGTTCATGCCGGTTGGCACTAGCGCCACCGTGAAAGGGATCTCGCCTGCGGTTCTCAGTGAATTGGGATCCCAGGTGGTCCTTGCCAACACATACCACCTCTCGATGCGTCCGGGAGTTGATGTGATCGAAGAGGCCGGCGGCATCCATTCCTTTATGGGTTACGCAGGACCCATGCTCACCGATTCGGGTGGTTTCCAGGTGTTCTCGCTTGCCGATACCGTCAAGCTCTCAGATGATGGTGTGGCTTTCAAGAGCATCTATGATGGGTCTGATATCTTTTGGACCCCTGAGAAGAACATGGAGATCCAAGAGAAGATCGGCGCGGATATCATCATGCAGCTGGATCAATGCGCGCCGTATCCGGCAACGAAGGATTTCGTAGCACGTGCGGTCGACTATTCCAGCATGTGGGCAAAACGCTGTCTTGCGGCGCACAAAAGGCCCGATCAGACGCTATTCGGGATAGTGCAAGGCGGGATGCATCTCGATCTGCGCCTCGAATCGATCGCCAGGCTCCTCGAGATAGAATCGGATTCAATGGCAAGTGGCGCAAGGCGCTTTGGAGGATTCGGCATCGGGGGCTATTCGGTAGGAGAGGATCACGAGGTGATGTTCGAGACGCTCGGCGATGTTGCCAGTGCTTTGCCGGATGATAGACCCAGATACCTTATGGGGGTCGGCAATCCCACCACGCTCGTGCGCGCCATCGGCATTGGGGTCGATATGTTCGATTGCGTTCTTCCCACCCGAACTGCACGCATGGGAACCGCTTTTTCCTGCACGGGGAGGATGAACATGCGAAACGCGAAGTTCATCCACGACTTCACTCCGCTCGATCATGAGTGCCAATGCTATACATGCAGGAATTTCACCCGTTCATATATAAGGCATCTCGTGAAGCAGGATGAGATATTGGGGGGCATCTTGCTGTCCATACACAACCTGCATTTCCTGCTCGAGCTGATGAGAAGAGCGCGAGAGGCTGTGATGGAGGATAGGTATGAAGCCTTCCTACGCGATTGGATGGACAGTCCTGCGGCCAACGATTACTAATATTCCGGCGGCTTAGCGTCGCGATGCCTGCACTCGATTGGATTATTCTTGAATCCGGCGGATTAATATATGACTTGCATCGTTGTTTGTGGCAAAATAGCAATTTGGTGTATTCATGCCCGAAGGGCCGTTCGTGTTGGTTGATGTTGAGGATGCAAACGGATGGCGC
This sequence comes from uncultured Eggerthellaceae bacterium, assembly GCA_964469815.1. Taxonomy (GTDB): domain Bacteria; phylum Actinomycetota; class Coriobacteriia; order Coriobacteriales; family Eggerthellaceae; genus MGBC163016. The sequence goes on from CAYXZC010000031.1 coordinate 5,353, forward strand.
ATCGGGCATTTGCAGTGCATATCCAATCTGAACACATAAGAAAGCTGCAAGGAGATTCGACGTATGGCACTTGAGCGTAAGGTGAAGAAGCCCGCTAAGAAGCATGACAGGCGAAATATCTGGCTTCTGGTACTCACGGCTATCCTGATAATAGGATCGGTCGCTTTATTCACTCCTCCGGATCAGAAGATCCATCAGGGACTCGATGTTCGTGGAGGCTTGTCGGTCGTGCTGACAGCGCAGCCTGAAGAAGGGCAGTCCGTCACCACGGATGTTATCGAGGAATCCAGGACCATAATCGAGAACCGCGTGAATGCCCTTGGAGCATCCGAGGCAACTGTGCAGGCGCAGGGAACCGATCAGATAGTCGTTCAGATCCCTGGTCTTGCCGATACGGAAGAGGCTCTTGCCACGGTGGGATCGACAGGTCAGCTCGTATTCGCCCGCCTGGATTCCTTCACCGACCAAGATGTGGTGCAGCGCATCCAAGAGGGCAACTTCGGGGAAGATGCCAGGATCGAAGATGAGTTCGGGTATTCATTCCCGGCCGAAGATGAGGTCGTTCTCGAGGTCGAGCCTGGAACCTACACCACTCTCCTCACCGGAAACAACATCGAGCGCACAACGGTGGATCGTGCCAGCCAGACCAGTGCGTATTATGCCGTGAACCTTGATCTGGATGCGGCGGGCACAGAAGCATTCGCCGAGGCAACGCGCGATCTTGTCATGACCAAAGGACAGGTCGTCATCCTGCTCGACAATGAGGTGCAAAGCGCTCCTGCAGTGCAGGCCATCATCTCCGATGGCAATGTTCAGATAACCGGCAACTACTCATCCGATGAGGCTTTGGCATTGCAGGCTGTCATCGAATCCGGATCGCTTCCTGTGAACTTCGATATCTCGCAAAGCCAGGTCGTAGGCCCGACGCTCGGTCAGGAAGCGCTCTTCGCCGGTCTGATCGTTGCGCTCATCGGCATCGCACTCGTCATGCTGTACCTTCTGTTCTTCTATAAGGGCCTTGGCATCATCACCGCATCGGCCGTGCTCGTTTTCGCGGCGCTCTACCTCGGCATCCTTGCAGGGCTTTCATACTTCAACCTGTTCAGCCTGACGCTTTCGGGCATCGCCGGTATCGTCCTTACCATCGGCATGGCGGCCGACTCTTCGATCCTTACGGTAGAGCGTTTCCGCGAGGAGATCCGTATGGGCAGGAGCGTGAAGTCGGCGTCCATCTCAGGTGTGCGACATGCGATATTCACCTCCATTGATGCCGATCTCGTTTCGATGGTATCCGCTTTGTCGCTGTTCTTCCTGGCCAGTTCTTCTGTCAAGGGCTTCGGTCTGACACTGGCGCTGGGCATCATCTGCGACATCTTGATGATGCTGCTATTCAAAGCGCCTCTCATCCGTCTTCTTGCTCCGAAGATCATCGCTCGTCATCCAGGGTTTTGGGGCATCAAGGATTGCGAAGATGCGGCGCATGCCTATTCCAACCTTGCTGCTGCTGAGGGTGTGTCACTTGCTGAGGCGGAAACGGGAGAGCAGGTCAATCCCTCAGAGAGCAAGGATCTTGCAGGCATCGCTGATGGGGCTACAGGCGAGAGTATCGCTGCCCGTGTTGCGAAGAGCGTCAAAGGTCGGTTCATAAAGAAGGATATCAACTTCCTAGGTCACAGGAAGGTATTCCTCACCATATCGGCCGTTGTGGTCGTTTTATGCGTGGCTGTCATGGGCATCCGTGGGTTCAACCTCGGCATCGAATTCAACGGTGGCAGTGCTGTTACATATACCAATACCGGTGACATAACGACCGAGCAGATGCGTGACGCGTTCGCCGATCAAGGTGTCGAAGATGCCGTCATCCAGACCACATCCACGAACAATGCGAACGGATTCTTGGTGCGGACGACGGATACCAACGCCGAGAACGCTACGGTGGTGGCAAACGCCGTGGCAGAACAACTTGGGATCAACCTCGAGGACGTTGGTGTGGACACGATAGGCCCTGACTGGGGCGCAAGCGTTATCCGCTCCTCGCTCATAGCGTTCGTCGTATCCATCCTGCTCATCATCATCTATATTGCTATCCGTTTCGAATTCAAGATGGGCGTCATCGCTGTCGTTGCCCTTCTTCACGACTTGATAATCGTCATGGGAGTGTATGCATTGGTCGGACGCGAGGTCAATCCGAATACGATCGCAGCGCTTCTGACCATCCTCGGTTATTCGCTCTACGACACCGTGGTCACGTTCCATCGCATCGCCGATAACATGAAGGGCGAATCGATCAAGTGCTCGTTCATGACGATGGCGAATCACTCCATCAATCAGGTGTTCATAAGGACCATCAACACCACGCTCACATCGTTCGTTCCGGTGCTCGCCATGTTGATATTCGGCGGAGAGACCTTGAAGGACTTCGCGTTCGCGATGTCGATCGGCCTTATCGTCGGGTCGTATTCATCGTTCGCGGTGGCCGTTCCTCTCTATAGCATGTGGAAGAGCCGTGAGAAGAAATACGCCAAGCTGCAGCAGAAGTATGGCAACAAGATCGGCATCTTCGCATTCGAGAGCGCGGATTCACCTGCTATCGAGCAAGTTCCGCTCGCGCGTTTGGAGCAGCAGAAGAAGCTGGCTAAGCAGGCTGAGAGGAAGGCCGCAAAGCAAAAGCAGGCTTTTGGTGGGGATGCGTCCGGCACCGAGCAGTATGTGGATGAGATAGCGGGAGATGCCGAAGCTGCGGTAAGCGCTGCTATCGATAAAGAGAAGGATACTCTGGCCTCAAAGCCCAAGAGTTCCAGGAACCATTACAACATGCCTCCGGGAAAGAACGCTAGGCCCGCTAAGAAGATCAAGCGTCCGCAGAAGCCTAAGAATTGATCTTGACGAAAATGGGAGATGTTTCGAATGCGCGTTGCAATGCGATGCGCATTCGTGTTCTAAGGAGAGAAGATGTCGTGTGAGATAAGGCAAGGTTCCGACCCCGATTTCTGCCCGCCTGCGCAAGAGGGAATCGTGCTTCAATTCGAGGACGAAGAGGGTAACGCTATCGAGATGGAGTTCTTGGGGCTTGTGTTGGATGGATCCCATACGTTCGGTTTCTTCTTCCCGACAGATGAAGATGATCCGGCTTATCAGGCGGGCGAGATGCTCGTGCTCGAAGTCGTTGGATCCGATGATGATGGCAACCCTTCAGAATTCGAACTGGTCGAAGATGAGCAGACCGCTATAGCCGCGTTCGATAAGTTCAAGCGGATCACGAAGGATATCTACACATTCGGATGATGATGTGTGAAGTGAAAGGTTGCGATGCATCCGTTATCCATGCAGACGATGCGATCGCCAAGGAGCTCTGCTTCGCGTTCATCATGGGTGACGATAACGATCGTCTTGTCAGACGCTTTTAGCCGCGCTATGAGACGTAGGAATTCGATATGGGTCTGTGGATCCAGTCCCGCACAGGGCTCGTCCATCACGAGCACTCGGGGCTTCATGGCAAGGACGCCGGCAAGAGCTACGCGCCTTTGCTCGCCACCGGATAGCTTGAACGGGTTCTTTCCTGCGTAGGCATCGAATGCGAGCGAAACCTCCTTAAGCGCTTCTCGCACGGCTTCGTCCACCTTCTCATCGGCAAGTCCGGCATGCGCAGGTCCGAAGGCCACATCCTCATAGACGCTTTGTGCGAACAGCTGGCGTTCGGGATACTGGAAGCACTCACCCACGATGCGCCGTGCGGCGTTCGCTCCCTGCTTATCGCTTGTGGATGCTCCGTTGATGATGACCTTTCCGACGGTCGGCCTAAGGAGGCCGTTCATATGCTTGATGAGGGTGCTCTTCCCGCTGCCGTTCGAGCCCATTATGCAAACGGTCTCGCCTTCAGCTATCGATAGATGGATATCCTTCAAGGCGGCATCGTCCATTTGAAGGGATGCGTCCTTCTTGGTGTTGCGCTTTTTCGGAGCATTGTAGGAAAAGCTGACATCCTCAAATGAGATGATGGTCTTGCGTCTGGGAGAAAGCCGCTCATCGCTTGCAGGTGCGGCGTTTTCCAAAGCGTAGGCTCTTAGCTCTTCGCGTGTGGGAAGTGCAGGGAACATCTCATCCAGTATCGGACTTTGCGGAAGGCCGTCGTAGACGATGCGGCCTTGATCCATGGCGATCAAGCGATCGGCCAGAAGCGCTTCTGTCTTCGAATGGGTGATCATGACGATGGTCTTGCCCTCTTCTTTCAGCCTGCGCACGATATCCAAAAAGGCCTTTGAGCTTGAAGGGTCGAGCATGGATGTAGGCTCATCCAAGATGAGCACATCCGGCATCATAGCGAGCGTATCGGCCAGCGCGATCCGTTGCAGCTGCCCGCCTGATAGCGTGTTCACGTCGCTCTTCGCTTTGTCCGACATCCCCACGCGTTCAAGGGCATCGTCCACCCGCTGCCTTATCTCTTCTGCTTGAAGCCCCTGGTTCTCTGGTCCGAAGGCAACCTCGGCTTCCACGATCGTGCTAACTATTTGATCCGTTGGGTTTTGGAAGACGAAGCCTGTGCGCGAGCGGATGGAGAAGGCGTTAGCGCCCTCGCTCGTGTCCTTTCCGAATGTTCTGACCGTTCCGGAATCGGGAATGAGCAATCCGTTCATCAGCTTCGCTGCGGTGGATTTCCCCGAACCGTTCTTTCCTATGAAGCAGACCGTCTCACCTTCGAATATGTCGAATGAGGCTCCTTGGATGGCAAGATGTTCGCTTTGATACGAGAAGCACACATCGCGAAAGCTTATGACAGGTTCATTCTGCAAGATGAGATTCCTCTTCTTCGGGCTTCAAAGGGATCCTTGTTCCCATTGTCCTGAAATGCACCCCGCGAGATCGAAGGGCTAGCGTTCCGTCCACCGGCTACATGATGGCGGCTCCTTAGATTTTCGCATATGTTAACAATTAAGCGAAATGGCGGATCCTATAATTATCTCTCTAGCGCACTAAAGCGACCGTTCTTTGATGTTCAGGATCCACAAGGGGGAAATGCGGATGGATGCCGTTGTTGATGTCATAAATGCTATCGATGCGTGGGTGTGGGGGATCCCCATGCTCGTGCTTCTGCTAGGAAGTCATATCTTTCTGACGATCCGCATGGGATTGATCCAACGCAAGCTTCCGACCGCTATCAAGCTCTCCGTTACGAAGGATCCGAACGCCCCTGGGGATATCTCGCAGTTCGGAGCTTTATGCACAGCGCTTTCCGCAACCATAGGCACGGGTAACATCGTCGGTGTTGGGACTGCGATCATCGCGGGTGGTCCCGGTGCTGTGCTCTGGATGTGGCTGACAGGCGTTTTCGGCATCGCCACCAAATATGCTGAGACCTTCGCTGCTGTCAAATATCGCGTGAAGGATCACAATGGCAACATGCTCGGTGGAGCCATGTATGCGTGGAAGCGCGCTTTCAAGAAGGAAGACGGCAAGACGCCTTGGTGGGCCGAGCTCGGCGCGGGATTGTTCGCGGCATTTGCTGCGATAGCGGCTTTCGGGATCGGTGCGGCGGTCCAGACCCAAGCTGTCACCTCTGTTATCACCACCAATGTGGATGCTATCCCGGATTGGATCGGAAGCTTCCTCGATTGGATCAATGTGGATCATACCGAAGGGGTCGGGATCTTGCCCGAAGCGATCATCGGGCTCATAGTCGTGGCTCTTGTCGCTGCCGTGATCTTCGGAGGGGTGAAGGCCATCTCGCGTGTTTGCGAGAAGCTCGTACCCTTCATGGCATTTGCCTATGCGATCGGTTGCATCATCATCCTCATCATGAACTGGCAGTTCGTTTGGCCCGCCATCTGCCTTATCTGCGAGTGCGCTTTCACGCCTCGAGCGGCGTTCGGCGGAGCGGTCGGATCGGGTCTCATGTTGGCGCTGCAATTCGGTTGCGCCCGTGGCTTGTTCTCAAATGAATCAGGCTTGGGGTCTGCTCCTATCGTCGCATCGGCTGCTGCCACCAGGAATCCTGCACGTCAGGCGCTCGTATCCATGACCGGAACGTTTTGGGATACGGTCGTTGTCTGTGCGCTCACAGGGCTTGTGCTGGTGTCCACCATGATCGGCAATGCCGATCTTCAAGCATCCCTGATGGCCGGCGATATCACCGCAGGCGCAGAGCTTACGAGCGCCGCGTTCGGAGAGATCCCCTTCATCGGAACGCCCATCCTCGTTGTGGGTATGATGCTGTTCGCCTACTCGACGACGCTCGGTTGGTCGTATTACGGCAATCGTTGCATCACGTTCCTTTTCGGGAAGAAGGCCATAAAGCCGTATCAGGCTCTATACCTCATCATCGCGTTTCTGGGTGCCATCGGTGTAGGGGATGTGGTGTGGACGATATCCGATATCACCAATGCGCTCATGGCTGTGCCCAATATCATCGTCGTGCTCTTGCTGTCAGGTGTCATCGCACACGAGACGAAGCATTATGTCTACGATGGCAATCTTGATGAAGAGGATACCGAGCCCATCCCTCAGCTGGAGAACAAATAACGCATGTGAGCATTGCATTGCGAGGTCGAAGGTACCCCTTTCGCATTTGAAAAGACTTCATTCGTGTAATGCAAGTGGATATGCTTTCGTCTCGACGCGTCGTCGCCGTGAGCTAACTCGTGGAAGATCACCACGAGTGGATCTCACGGCTCCTTTGGCTTAACCTCGACTCCAAGCACATCCACTTGCATTTATTTGTCATCCTGAGTGAAACGAAGGATCTTTTTGTCAACCAGGCCGAAGGCATTCCTTCGATCTTCCTCACTTTTCGCGCAATGCATTATCTCCGACACTGATGGGATGCAAAAGGTATAATCTCACCCATGACAAGACTTGCGATCATAGGTGGAGGAGCATCAGGGTTGATGGCTGCATCGATGGCGGCCAGGCTCGCTTTCGATGGTCTGTCGCATGGCGATGCGGATCCTCTTGAGATAACCATCTATGAGGCCGCTGATAAGATCGGGCGTCCGATCTTGAGATCAGGCAATGGCCGCTGCAATCTCACCAATGCGTCCATCAATCCTTCCGTATATCACAATGGCAACTTTGTCGAGGATGCGCTAGCTACTCTATCCGATCAGATCTTCACATGCTTGCCGAATGGATCCGCATTCATGCATGAGGACAATCCTGTTGCATGCTATTTCGAATCAATGGGAGTTGTCCTTCGGCAGGAGAGCGAAGGAAGGATCTATCCACTCGCTAACAAATCCTCCGTTGTGCTCGATGCTCTCAAGCGCGATCTTGTAAGGTTCGGCGTGGATGTCAAGACAGGTGTGCGCATAACGCATATTGACGAACCGAGGCATGATGCGCCCTTGATGTTGCATGCCGAGGACGGACGGTTCATCCATGCGGATGTCGTCATCGATTCGACAGGCGGCTGCGCATCAAGAGGATTTCTTCTTCCTTTCGTTGGCCATTCTGATCGCCGTCCGGTGCTAGGCCCCATCGCTGTGAAGTCCAAGATGATGAAGAGGCTCGACAACATCCGGGTGCGCGCATCGATCGCGCTCCTCGACAGCTCCGGGGCTGTGAAGACCAGCGAAACCGGAGAAGTGATGTTTCGCAAATATGGGGTCTCAGGAATAGCGGTGTTCAACCTGTCAAGGCATTTGAAGAAAGGTGACAGGCTCTCGATCGATCTTCTGCCATCTGTGTCGCAGCAAGATGCTCCGGATTTCCTGGTTGATCGAGCCAAGATGCTGGGTGACAGCTTGTGTTGTGCCCCAACGAATGCCGATATGCTGTCAGGGATCGTTCTTCCCGATGTTGCTGATGTGCTTCTTGAATATGCTGGTCTCGAGGGTCGTGCTATCTATTCTAGGAGCAACAGCGATGCCCTTGCCCGCGCTCTGAAGGCGTTCACGCTGGAATGCAGCGGTATCGGGGATGAGAGCATCTGCCAAGTGGCGCGTGGGGGCTACGATGTGCGCGAGGTCGATCCACACACGATGCGTCTGAAGCGATACGAGAACCTTTTCGTTACGGGCGAGTCGATCGACGTGGACGCTCCTTGTGGCGGATTCAATCTTCACTGGGCTTTCTCTTCCGGGATGTTGGCAGCCGCAAGCGTTGTGTGCGGTATTGAAAAGGGCTCCAACCGATGCGGCTGATCGCAAGCGATATTGCCTTATCGCTCGATGCGATGATCGAGGGCAACCGCAAAGCATTCATGCGCGAGGTATCCCATGCGCTCGGCGTCAAGCCTAGCTCTATTTCCGATGTTCGGATCGAGCGCAAGAGCATCGATGCGCGCAAGAAGGATAACGTCCATTTCGTGGTGAGCGTATCGTTCGATCCCGTTCTGGACAAACCGCTCTCGTTTTGGCAGACAAGAGCGAAGAGGGGTGTGAAGGTGGATGTCTTTCACCCGCGATCCTCTATGACCATCCCCACTTTGGATGCGGCAGCAAACGGCGAGACCTCCGAACAACAGAGCGATCCGGATCTGCGGCCGATCATCGTAGGCGCGGGGCCTGCCGGATTGTTCTGTGCGCTCTATCTTGCAAGAGCCGGAATGCGCCCTGTCCTCATCGAGCGCGGGCAGCAGGTGGAGAAAAGGCTGGAATCAGTGCGGCGATTCAACGAGGGTGCTCCGCTAGATCCAGAATCGAACATCCAGTTCGGCGAAGGGGGAGCAGGGACCTTTTCCGACGGCAAGCTCAACACCGGCACGCGAAGCCCATACAACTCATTCGTCCTCGAGCAATTCGTGGCTGCAGGCGCACCGGAGGATATCCTCATAGATGCCAAGCCTCACATAGGAACCGATCATCTGATAGATGTGGTAGCCGGCATCCGTAAGATGATCATCGCTTGCGGAGGAGAGGTTCTCTTTTCAACCAGGCTGACGGGCATCAATCTCGATCAGGATAGACAAGTATGTGCGGCGATCATAGAGCAAGGCACGGCCGGATCCAAGATACTTCCCACCAACAGGATAGTCCTGGCTACCGGGCATTCCGCACGGGATGTCTTCGATCTCATGAAAGCGCTCGATGTGCGGATGGAAAGGAAGCCCTTTGCCGTGGGAGTGCGCATCGAGCATCCTCAGAAGCTGATCGATGCCATCCAGTATGGAAAAGCAGCCGGCCATCCTGCGCTTCCGAGCGCTGACTACAAGCTGGCGGTGAAGACCTCGGATGGCCGCGGGGTGTATTCGTTTTGCATGTGTCCCGGCGGAAGCGTCGTGGCTGCCACATCCGAAGAAGGCGGAGTGTGCGTCAATGGCATGAGCGATCATGCAAGGGATGGGGACAATGCCAACTCTGCGATCCTCGTGGAGATCAAGCCCGATGATCTCGAAGGCGATGATGTGCTTTGCGGCGTGGCTTTTCAGCGCCAGCTGGAAAGAGCCGCATATGAGCTTGGAGGCGGCTGCTATAGCGCGCCATGCCAGAGGCTCGGTGATCTTCTGGGCAAGAGGACGCCGCCGATACCTTCGCACCTTCAACATCTGAATAAGCGATCGGATCGTTTGGAGCCCACCTATCCCAGAGGCGTGAAGGAGGCAGACCTTAGGGAATGCCTGCCGAAGCTCATCAGCGATGCCCTTGCAGAGGGACTCGTCAAGATGGATTCCAAGATGCGGGGTTTTGCTTACAAGGATGCCATGCTCACCGCAACGGAGGCCAGAAGCTCCAGCCCTGTGCGGGTGATACGCGATCGAGTCTGTCTGCGATCCGTGAACACGCCCGGTCTTTATCCGACAGGAGAAGGCGCCGGGTATGCGGGCGGCATCATGAGCGCTGCCACGGATGGGCTTCGAGTGGCTGCGCGCATCGTTGAGGAAGTCATGTTGGAGCGCGAGATAGCCTTCGCTGTAGGTTGCCTGCGCGAAGGGGGAATGGTCGTGTTCCCAACCGATACCGTATGCGCGATAGGAATGAGCGCGATGCGCCCTGAGAACGTGGGATCGCTCTATAAGGCGAAGGGGAGAAGACCGGACAAGCCTTTGCAATGGTTGGTGGCAGACGCGGATTCGCTCGATGAATACGGATCCTGCGTGCCATCGTATGCCAAGGCATTGGCAAAGGCCTTTTGGCCGGGAGGGCTTACTCTTGTGGTCAGAGCATCGAAAGGCATCGCAGATGCGCTCACCTCAACCGATGGCACCATCGGGCTTCGCATGCCATCCGATGAGGTGTCCTTGCGTCTGATCCGCGAACTTGGCGATCCGATCGTCGCGACATCCGCGAATCGAAGCGGAGAGACCCCATCGACTTCGATCGACGGCATCGATGAGGGATGGCTTGGCTCGACTGAGGCGTATGTGATCCATGGATTCCACATGAATAGCAAGGATGAGAAAGCCCCTGCTCCTTCGACCGTTGTGGATTGTACTGGAGAAGATCCAAGGATTATAAGGCAAGGTTGCATATCCGTGCCTGAAATCATGGCCGCTATTTGATAGCATTGTCTAGCAACGAAACCATACCTTTGCAAGACCTCTTACAGAAAGGCTGCCGCATGCGCATCAGCATAGCCAGCGACCATGCTGGATTCGAACAAAAAGAGATCCTCAAAAAGCATCTTCTTGAAGAAGGCTCTGGGGTATTGGATCGCGGTCCGAGCGCCGATGATAGGGTGGATTATCCTGATTTCGCAGAGCTCGTGGCATCCGATATATCTTCGGCAGAAGCGGATTTCGGCGTGCTCGTCTGCGGAACGGGCATCGGCATGGCCATCGCTGCAAACAAGATACGGGGCATACGAGCGGCCAATGTCGTCAGCGTCGAATTCGCCAAGCTGGCTCGGCAGCACAATGACGCGAACATCGTCACCCTTTCCGGCAGGTTCGTCGATCCGGACGAGAACGAGCGTATCGTCGATGCGTTCATAAGCGAGTCTTTCGGAGGCGGACGCCATGCTGGACGCGTGGACAAGATCATGGCACTGGAGGACTGAGTCGATCTGTGCTCTCAATATTCCAACTGAACTTGGATCCGACAAAAGATAGGAAATGCGATATGACAACACTTGAATTCTTGCGCCGGAGCGATCCGGAGATGGCGGATGCTCTGGATTCCGAATTGAGGCGCCAGCGCGGGAGTATCGAGCTCATAGCGAGCGAGAACTTCACATCACGCTCTGTGATGGAGGCTGTAGGCAGCGTTCTCACCAATAAATATGCCGAGGGCTATCCATCCAAGCGCTATTATGGCGGATGCGAGAAGGTCGATGTGGTCGAGAATATCGCCCGCGATCGCGCATGCAGGCTATTCGGTTGCAACTTCGCCAACGTTCAGCCCCATTCAGGTGCAAGCGCCAATTTCGGTGCGTATATGGCTCTCATCGATCCGGGCGATACGGTGCTCGGTATGAGCCTTGATAACGGCGGGCACCTCACCCATGGCTCGCCGGTGAACTTCTCCGGGATCCTCTACAACATCGTGTCCTATGGCGTGGATGGCGAAACCGAGACGATCGATTACGACGATCTCGAGAGGATAGCGAAAGAGTGCCGCCCTAAATTGATCGTTGCGGGTGCGTCTGCTTATCCTCGCGTCATAGATTTCGAGCGCATGGCTAACATCGCCCATGAAGTCGGTGCCTATCTCATGGTGGATATGGCGCATATCGCTGGCTTGGTCGCAGGCGGTATGCATCCCTCTCCTGTGCCATTCGCCGATATAGTTACATCGACGAGCCATAAGACCCTGCGCGGACCGCGCGGCGGGTTCATCCTCACGAACGATGAGGAGATCGCGCGCAAGATCGATAAGGCGATATTCCCGGGAAGCCAAGGTGGTCCTTTGATGCATGTCATCGCCGGCAAGGCAGTGGCGTTCGGGGAAGCCTTGACTCCTGAGTTCGCACAGTATGCACGAGATGTTGTGACAAATGCGGCAAGCCTTGGGAAGGGGATCGCCGAGGGGGGATTGCGCTTGGTGTCCGGAGGTACCGATAACCATCTTTGCCTTGTCGATCTGACATCTTCTGATGTCACCGGAAAGGATGCTGAGAGGCTTCTGGAGAGCGTGGGGATAACCGTGAACAAGAACACGATCCCCAATGAGCAGAGAAGCCCGTTCGTTACGAGCGGCATCCGCGTGGGTTCGGCTGCAGCCACCACTCGCGGATTCGATGAGGGTGAGTTCTTGGAGATAGGGCACCTTATCGCAAGGGCGGTGTTCAATTCGCAGGATGCTTCTGTGATGAGCGAGATCCAAGAGAGCGTGGATGCGATGCTGGATGCGCACCCGCTATATCCTGGACTGGTGTATTAGATGGACGATATGGGATCGGTTGGAGATGCTATGAGCGAAGAGATGGAACTTGCACCTGATGGACGTCCCAGTTGGGACGAATACTTCATGACGCTCGCCAATCAGGTTGCCAGTCGCACGACGTGCATGCGTCGAGCGGTCGGTGCGGTCATCGTGAAGGATAAGCGCATCCTGGCCACAGGCTATAACGGTACGCCATCAGGTCTTCGACATTGCTCCGAGACAGGATGCCTTCGCGAAGAGCTCGGCGTGCCCTCAGGTCAGCGCCATGAGATCTGTAGGGGACTGCATGCGGAGCAAAATGCCATCATCCAAGCGGCACGCTATGGCATCAACATCGAAGGAGCATCGATCTACATAAACACTCAGCCCTGCGTTGTCTGCGCGAAGATGTTGATCAATTCCGGCATCAAGGAGATCGTGTACCAAAATCCCTATCCCGATGAGCTTGCCATGTCCATGCTCGAAGAGTCAGGGCTCAAAGTCCGTACCATGTGACTTTTTAATTCCGATCGGCTAAAACGGCCATCGAAGCATATACCTTCCGTTCACCTTGAATTTGCACATATTGTCTACACAAAGATTTGGTTCCTAGATATCATACGTTTGGTTCAAAGAGCAGATCGGCACATCATGTGCTCGAGGATTGTGAGAGCGGGTCAGATGGTTCTGGCGATAATACTGGGTGCGATATCTGGGTTTGTCGGATTCCTACCGTTGGTGTTCGCGCTGGAGCGCACGAAGCACAATCCCAAGACCGGCAATTTTGCCCCTATGGCGAAGCTTTTGATCGGGCTGTTTGCTTCTTTTGCCATCCTTGTCATCTGCGCCGTTGTATGCGTCGCTGTTGACAAGCCGGATATCCTGCCTTTCGTGTTGGCAGAGGCTCTGGCACTTTGCGCAAGCGCCATCGTGTTCGGAGTCCGCTCGCATAGAGGGCAAACCGACGAAAGAAAGTAGAAGGAAGGGATCCTAAGTGAATCCAATCGAAGTGCTCTCTTCGCATGTGCCAGAGCTGCAGGAGTCTTTCAACTCTGCGATCGTCATCGGCAACAGCTCATTCGGAATGACGCAATATGTGTTCTGGATGATAATCTGTTGGCTTTTGACCATCCTTGTTGTGTGCATCACGGCTCGCAAGCTGACGCTCATCCCGAAGAACAAATTCATCAACACTGTTGAATACGGATACCAATTCGTTCGAAACGATATGGGAGAAGGCGTCATCGGGCATGGCTACAAGAAGCATATCCCGTTTTTGGCCACGCTGTTCTTCTTCATCCTCATCTCGAACTTCGTGGGTTTGATCCCCGGTTGCAAAACGCCTACCGGAACCATTTCCGTTACATGGGCGCTTGCGACCATCTCCTTCATCTACTTCAATTTCTGGGGCGTGAAAGCCCAAGGCGGCCTGAGTTATCTGAAGAGCTTCGCTCCTTCAGGCCTTCCCATCTTCATGGTTCCGATCATCTGGTTCCTCGAGCTGTTCAGCTGCGTCATCCGTTGGCTCACGCTCGCGGTTCGACTTTATGGCAATATGTTCGCAGGCCATATGGTGCTCGGCATCTTCGCTTTGGCTTCGAGCGTATTCATCACGGTGGGCATCCAATCCATCGATGTGGTGTCCGGCGTTCTGACCATTCCGTGGTTCTTGCTGCTCATATTCATGTACGCGCTTGAAACACTGGTGGCGTTCCTGCAGGCATACGTGTTCACGACGCTCACAAGCGTCTATGTGAGCCTTGCAACCTCGGCGCACTAGGGATCGCGCCTTATCCATCTCGGGTCTTACCGGCACATCCACGCCGGTGGCTATATAAAGGTGTTTTTGGGAAAACAGGCTCAAAAACGTTAAAAGGAGGAAATTGTGGAAATTACAATGGTTCTTGCTGCCCTTAAGGTAGTCGGCTATGGTCTTGGCGCTATCGGGCCTGGCATCGGCATCGGCATCGCTTGCTATGGTTGCTGCGTCGGTACCGCTCGTCAGCCTGAGCTCCAGGGCAGGCTCTTCACCAACTTCATTCTTGGTGCAGCTCTCGCTGAGGCGCTCGCTCTCATCGGATTCGTGCTCGCATTCATCATGTAACTTCTGGCTTTGATTTTTACGAACCAGGATCAAGCAGAAGGAGGAAAGCACGTGAGAACAAGAGCGAACATTGCATTAAGAGTAAGTGCCGCATCTGTTGCGCTTATGTCTTTATGCCCATCGCTCGCGTTTGCTAGCGAAGGTGAGGAGAGCGGAGGCATCTCTGCCATCCTTCCCGATATGTTGGAATTCGTTCCAATGCTCATCGCCTTCATCATCCTCTGGATCATCCTCGCGAAATTCGGCTGGCCGATGTTCAACGGCATGCTCGAGAAGCGCGAGAATACGATCAGGGAAGCTTTGAAGCAATCCGAAGAAGCGAAGATCGAAAGCGAACGCGTACTGGTAGAGTACAAGAAGCAATTAGCAGATGCCAAAGCAGAAGCTGCAAAGATCGTGGCTGACGCGCGCGAGACAGGCGATGCCGTCAAAGCGGACATCCAGGCAAAAGCGCAAAGCGAAGCCGCCGATATGATCGCGAAGGCCAAATCCACCATCGAGGCGGAGAAGAAGGCTGCCATCGCGGAATTGCAAGCATCTATTGCCGATACATCGGTCGATGTCGCGTCCAAGATCATCGGACAGGATCTAAGCGATGCAGAGCATCGTGCGATCATCGAGCGCTATATAAAAGAGGCAGGTAGCTTCAATGGCAACTAATCGGCTTATCGAAAAGAGCAAAGTAGGTGTCTACGCGGGCACTCTATTTGACGCGGCTAATGGATCAGGCGGCGAGACCGAGGTCGTTGAGGTGCGCAATCAGTTCTCAGAGCTGTTGAACATCATCTATTCCGATCTGGATCTCTCCATGGCGATCGCAGGCACTATGTACACGCCTGAGGAGCGCTACAAGCTTGTTTCCACCGTATTGGCTGATGTGGCAACACCTCTTCGCGAGGTCGTGGCTGTCATGTCGCAAAACGGCGATGCGTCCTTGCTTACCCGTGTCTATCACGAGTATGAGAGCGTGATCGAGGATAAGCTGAAACTATGCGTGGTCGATGTCGTAACGGCTGTGCCGCTCGACGACGAGCTACGTGCACTCATTAAGCAGAAAGCAGAGGCCGACCTGGGAATGACTGCGATACTTTCAGAGAGCATCGACAAGTCCATACTTGGCGGCATCATCATGAGCGTGAAGGGCATGCGCATAGATGCCAGCGTTCAATCGCAGCTCTATCGCGCACGCGAAACGCTCAAACAGACAGATGTAGGTGAAATCTAGTGACTGAAATCACCGCTCAGGCAATTGATGAGGCATTGCGCAAGCAGCTGGACGAGCTCAACGTAAATGTCCAATCGCGTGAGGTCGGCACCGTTATCCAAGTCGGTGACGGTATCGCTCGCGTTGATGGACTGCGTGACGCTATGGCCGGCGAGCTTCTCGAGTTCACAGGTTCTGAAGGAAAGACCGTTTACGGCCTTGCTCAAAACCTTGAAGAAGACGAGGTCGGCGCAGTACTCCTCGGTGATGTCACCGCTATTAAGGAAAACGACCAGGTAAAGACCACCGGTCGTATCGTTGAGGTTCCGGCAGGCCCGGCGCTTCTGGGTCGTGTCGTGAACCCTCTCGGCATGCCGATCGACGGCAAAGGCCCGATCAACACCACGGCAACCCGTCCGGTCGAGTTCAAGGCTCCGGGTGTTACAGCGCGTCAGCCTGTTAACGAGCCGATGCAGACAGGTATCCTGGCTGTAGACTCCATGATCCCGATCGGTCGTGGACAGCGTGAGCTCATCATCGGCGACCGCCAGACAGGCAAGACCGCTATCGCCATCGACGCTATCATCAACCAGAAGGAAACCGACATGATCTGCATCTATGTTGCTGTAGGTCAGAAGGCT
>CAYXZC010000032.1:0-20977 GCA_964469815.1 uncultured Eggerthellaceae bacterium
GTTAGCTCACGGCGACGACGCGTCGAGACGAAAGTACATTCACTTGCATTACACGCATGGAGTGTCGCCAAATACGAAAAGGGATGCGTTCGACCTGTTTTCAGATGACATCAAGCCTGACCCTTTGTCTTCACGCAGGAAAGCACCACTTCAGCCAGACGCTCCGTTGCATGCTGCGCACCCAACCCGCGCGCTGCGTCGGTCATCTTGCGGCGCTCATCCGCATCATCGACGATCTGAAGCACCTTATCCTTGAACTCTGATCCATCGATATCCTCATCAGCGATCATCCAAGCCGCGCCGCTTCCCACATACGCCTTCGCATTCGTGGTCTGATGGTCTGCCGTGGCATAGGGAAACGGCACAAGGATCGACGGAACGCCGCGCGCCGATATCTCAGCCAAGGAACTGGCACCGGCACGTGAGACTATCGCATCGGCAGCCGCCATCGCATCGGGCATATCATCCAGATACCCTACGACCCGATAGCGCTCGCTCTCCTCAGCGCTCAGTTCGAGCATCACTTTCACGCTCTCCAACTCTTTAGGACCCGCTACGTGCACGATATACAGATCCTTGCGTGCTAGAAGATCGTCCTTCATGGCCGCTATCGCCTCGTTCAGATGGCGCGCCCCGAGCGATCCACCGAAGACGAGCAGCATTCGGACATCGGCCGGGATCCCCATGTTCGCTCTGCCCTCTTCACGCGTAGCGGATAGGATGGATGCCCTAACAGGATTTCCCGTCACACGTATCTTTGACTTATCCTCGATAGAAGATCCGGCCACATCATATGTAAGGCAGACCGCATCGGCCTTCTTCGATAGATACTTGTTAGCCATCCCCATGACGGAGTTCTGCTCGTGAAGGATCACAGGTATCCCTAGCTCTTCGGCGGCTCGCGCCACCGGAATGGAAACGTACCCCCCAAAACCGATGACCGCATCAGGCTTGATCTTGTCGAACCAGCGCTTGGCTGTCTTCGTGCTCTTAGAGATACGCCAGATGCCCGTGAGCAATGTCCACGGTCGACTGCGATCGAAACCTGTAGCCTCGAAGGAGGTGAAATCGATCCCGGCGCGTGGAACAAGATCGGCCTCCACCCCGTGAGGAGTTCCTGCAAAATGAACCTCATGTCCGGCATCGGTCAGATGCTCTGCAAGCGCGAGCGCCGGTGTGATATGCCCGGCAGTGCCTCCGCCTGATAATACGAATGTCGACATAGGCTACCTTCTTCGCCTTCCGGTCCTGTTATACCTGTCGTTCCTATTGCCGCGAGCGTTTCGCGATGCGCCTCCTCTATACGATGAAAGACTATCGTCAAAGCCGCCGCTTGGGATATCCGAGCTATTCCGATAATCGTCATTCACGGTGACAACGCGCAATCGCGAGCGATTGCGCTCGTATTCCTTCGATGTTTCTTCAGCTCGCTCCACCGATAGCACCAGTCCTACCAGCACCAAAGACGAGATCATGGATGTGCCACCCGAGGAGATGAAGGGCAAGGGCTTTCCTGTGGTAGGGAAAACACCAATGGAGCAGCCGATGTTGAGGAATGCCTGAAACACCATCATGATGGTGCAACCGCCGGCGATCATAGCGCCCAATATATCGGGCGCACCGGCGGTGATGCGAAGCCCGCAATACAGAACGAGAAGGAAGAGCCCGATCACCAGAAGCGCACCCACAAGACCGAGCTCTTCTCCGATGATGGCGAAGATGAAGTCGCTCTCGGAGGCGAACAGGTATTGGTACTTCTCATGCGAGTTGCCTATACCGACTCCGAAGAGCCCCCCTTCGGCAAGCGCGTAATAGGCGCGTATGATGTTGTAACCATCTCCCCGGCCGCCTTGCCCGTCATTCCAAGGATCGAGGTAGACGAAACGGTTCGAACGATAGCTCGAACCGAATATGGCAAGCGCACCGAGCGCTACGACCGCAACGCCGATGAGCGCCATGAAGCGCGAATTGATGCCCCCGATCCACATGACCGCGAATATACCCACGAAGCAGATGAGCGTGGTGCCGAGGTCGGACTGGGTTGCGTATAGGAACGCAAGGGGCATTATCACCAAGAGCAGCCCTTGCACGAGCGCCGCCCTGGTCTCTATGAATCCCTCATGCATGCCATAGAGGATGCGGATCGTCATGAGGAGCAGCGCTACCTTCACGAACTCGGAGGGCTGCATGCCGATCGGACCTAAGTAAAGCCAGCGTTTAGCGCCGTTGATCTCTGTTCCCATGGCGAAAGTGAGCAGCAAGAGCACCATGCAAAAGCCCCAGATAGCCCATGTTACCCAGCCACCCCAGATCTCATAGGGGAAGAAGCGCCATATCAGGATGGCGCAGATGATGCCTATGAGCGCGTAGGCTATCTGGCTGACAACATCCGAATACGGATTCTTGCCCTCGCTCGCAAGGTCGGCAGACGTTACGGAATACACCATCACGATACCGATGACAACGAGCGAGAACACCGCCACCAAAAGCAGCGTCTTGTCAACGATCACCCGAGAGGGTGCTTTTCTCTTGTTACCGGAACGCGCCAATGCTTATCCTTCGGTCGCGCCTCTACGCGCCCTCAGCGATGCGAGCCTTGGATCCCAACTGCGCCACTAACTCTTTGAAATGATCCCCTCTTTCCTCGAAGCAGGTGAACTCATCGAAGGATGCACAGGCGGGAGACAGCAACACCACATCGCCATGCCGAGCGATCCCAAGCGCTGTATCGAACGCATCGTCCATACCCTTCGCCTCTAGGACAGCGAATCCATCCTTGTCTCGGAACGGCAAGAAGGCTTCAAGGAAGCGATCCTTGGATTCGCCATAGCAGATGACAGCCTTCGCATTCTGCGTGCAAGATCCAACGAGATCATCGAGCGGACTGAGCTTATCGCGGCCACCGAGGAGCACGATGGGGTGCTTGGGCAAAAAGGCCGTTATCGCCACCAGTGTTGCATCCACGTTCGTAGCCTTGGAATCATTGAAGAAATCGACCCCATGCCAGCTACCTGCAGGTTCGATCCTATGCTCCAGGGGTTCGAAAGTGCGAAGCCCACACCCGATGGCATCATCGGACGCGCCGATGGCCACGCACGCGCTTGCAGCCGCTAGCGCATTGAGACGATTATGAGCGCCTTCGAGCTTGAGCCCGTCTGCTTCTATGAGCACATGATCTTCACCTGAGAAAGCCACCTGAAGACGCGTATCGCCATCGATGAAAGCGGAGTTTGCCGAACCGCATGCGGCACGCATGTCGTGATCGATCCCCTTGGCTGTGCCGATCGGGATGTATGCTATCGCGTCGGTGCCGGTGGCTGCCTTGAGCTCGCGAACCTTTGCGCGAACCTCATCGTTCAGCGCATCCAGAACAGCTACTCCCGAGTTCTTTGCAAGATTGGAGAGCAGCTTGAACTTCGCCTTAGCGTAGTTCTCGTGCGTCTTGTGCCACGTCAGGTGATCCGGTGTTATCCCTAAGATGACGGCCACATCCGGAGCGAAATCCTTGATGGATGCGAGCTGATAGGAAGAGGTTTCCACCACATAGATCCTATCGGATACGCAAAGGCCGGCTTCACGCTCGGTCGTTGCCTTCGTCCCTTCCCCCTCTTCACGCTCGGTTGCTTCCCGCACATCCTTTCCTACGGCTTCGATGCAGGCATCTCCGATGTTGCCGACCGCGCACGCATTCGCGCCCGCCTCTTTCAGGATATGGGCGATGAGCGATGTTGTGGTGGTCTTGCCGTTCGTGCCTGTGATCGCGACCCAGCGCGAGCTTGACATGCTCTCGCGCCATGCGAATTCCACTTCGCTTATGATCTCAGCAGATACGGCTTTCGCATCTTGATAGAAATCCGAGAACTCGGATATGCCGGGGCTTGCGATGCATAGGTCGAACGAGCCTTCGATGCTTTCGGTGTCGAAGATGATGTCAGCGCTTTCAAGCTGTTCGGAATGATCTGCAATCCAAGCAAGGGAGGCATCCGTTCGGGCGCCGGCATAGACAGTGAGGCTCTCGAGGCGCTCTGTGATCATGGAGCTTAGATAGATCGCGCAGGCCTTTCCGCTCACACCGAGCCCTAAAACGAGCACGTGTCCGAGATTTCGTTTGGCAAGCTTTCTGCCTGGGATCATACCGGATGCAGTAGATGTTAGAGTCAATGTTCTTCCAATCAGGTGTTCGATTATTGTGTGATTCTGATCTTGCCTATTGTCTCATTTTTTTCACCGTGAGTGAACCCTGAGACGAGGGATGAGCCACAAAGGTCAAGGGATAAGGATCGAAGCACCCACGCTGGTCGAGCAAGGTAGCGCGTTTGTGAATAATCTTTATTCATGGATAATTCCAATTCTATACTCCACCTTGGATTTTATATTATCCATGTAGGATCTATGGATAACCGATAATTTCAGATATCACCCTTCACAAATCCAAAGAAGGAATATATATTATCGATTCGTTCCAAATCCAATATCCAATGAGAAGAAAGAAGGATAACAAAGCATGTCGAATACCATCAAAACATTGAAGAAGCTACGCAAGACCGAGCGTCTGATCGATCGCGCGTTCCATAAGCATGGTCCTAAGAGCTTCAAGCACGGTCAGGGCGCATTGCTCAAAGTGCTCCATAAACACGGAGGCGCCATGCAGGCGAGCGATCTTATCGAATGCCTGAGCTTCGATCGCAAGCACCTCAAGGATATGGTTCGCAAAGCCGAGAAGAACGGATATGTCAGCATCTCCGATTCAGAGGGCAATCGTGCTTACGAAGTGAAGCTCACCGAGCAAGGCGAGAAGATCGCCGAGAAGCGTTGCGCCGCACAGGAGAAGACAGCGACCGAGATACTCGCTGCATTGAACGATGACGAGATCGCTGAGATGGATGCGATCTGCGAGAAGCTCATCGTAAGATGCAAAGAGCTCGGTGTGCACGGTGCACGCAAGCATGGCAAGAAGCACTGCCACAAGATGCATCATGGGGCGAAAGGCTGCTGCCACAAAGGACACAAGAGGTCGAAGAAGCACTAGTCAGGGATACAACAGATCCCGACAGAATGCACTTATAACAGGCATCCAGCGCAAAGGCTCGGGTGCCTGTCTTCTTCACCTCTCACGCGCCATTTGCCGCTCGCTCCACGATCCTGAGGATCTGTTGATGCACGAGCCAACCCATAGAATCATGGATCACGTTCTCATACGGGGTGATATCGCTTATCGTGCGACCAACCGAAGCATAATTCAACCGTTGGATATGGCGTGACACAAAAGCGCCGGTGAAGAATTGTGCGAGGAAATCGATCGAACATGCATTGCTTATCGCATTCTTCATCTCTCTTTGGATGATGATCTTCTGCTTGTCGAGCTCCCTATCCAACAGATAGTGGATATCATCCTCGAATGCGGGCTGATACAGGCTCAAGAGATAATGTTCCAATGTTCCCGGCCCGAGCTTCGAGAATACGTTTCGATAATAGGTGCGCCTGCTCTCGAAACAGCGATACAACGTATCGAAGAACGCAGCATTGTAGATCCGGCCTTCTTCGCCGATGTTCCTTATATAGTATGGAAAGATGGCTAAGGGGCTTTCGTCCTTCTCGAATATCAGCTGTTCTTTTGGAAACTGCTGCTCTAGCGCAGCACCCAATTCATAACGGAACAGCCAGACTATGAGCTGCTCCTTATTAGCGAAATGATAGTAGAACGTCTTTCGATGCTTATTGATCTGATCGACGATCATATTCACTGTGATACGCTCGATCGGCATCGTCTCGGCAAGCTCTATGAAAGACTCCGCCAAGCTCATCTTTGCCTCTGCATATCGAAATGACATGGCCATCATCCTCTACTGCTCGATATGGATGGGTCTCTAACAACACGAAGATCGACCAAATGCGCTCCTACGACATCATGTGAAGACGTAAGGGCGCAAATGGTCGCTCTTTGAGCAAGACATCTGCGATATAGCCGATAAAGCCATGCCGGCATGCTATGCACCTATCTGCCGCTGCCTATGCTAAATCCGAAGGCGCGAAAGGAACATCCCGAAAATAAGATCCGGGACGCCCCTTTCGCTCATGCGCTCAGGCATCATGGCTTTATCTTATAAGGTCTTACTCCGGATGGGAAGGCGGCTTAGGCGCACCTTGCGGCGCAGTGGGCACATCAGGAGCACTCGGTGCTGAAGGCGGTATCGCAGCCTCTGCAGGATCGATCATCTGCGCCCCACATTCCGGACACTTGCCGTTCTCATCCGGCGCGATGATCAGATAGCATCCGGGACATACGATCTCGCCGGCTCCGGCCTCTGGAGGTCTAAAGCACATACTATCCTCTCCTTACCATTCGCAATCCATCATCAGAAGGTAGTTGCCAGCTGTTGAAGACCATTCTTCGAGACGGAATGCCTCGATGCCTGTCTTTTCCGCCAATTCCGTCCTGGAATCCACGTGCTTGGCGACATCGTAGAATTGCTCTATCGTTTCGATCCCCTCTTTGTTCAGAAGCTCTATCGCCTCGTCTGTTATTCCGAAAAGCTTGTCAAGAGAAGCAGCCATGATGTCACGCCCTTTCTATTCGTCGTCTTCGCACCTGTATACACGGGCAGCCACGCCTGTTTGCTGCCATGCGCCGATCAACTGGTCGAGCCCATCGGGGTCATCATCGAGAAGCACGTTCGCATTCGATTCGAAAGCTCCGAACAAGGACGGATACGCCTCCTCCTTCTCGGGGAACCACCAGTCATGCTGAACGCTGATGACGCGAGGATCGACGATGGAGGTCTTACGAGCGCGCTGCTTGATCCTTCCCATATGGGTCTCGATCCAGCACCAATCCCCATCGCGAATACCAAGCTCGATAGCCGTTGATGGATGGATGTCGAAGATCGGATCGGGGTGCAGATCGCGGTAAGGGCCTGGCTGGCGATGCTCGGAATGGTAGAACGGCATGAAGCGCGCGCCGGTGATCATGACGAGCGGATACTTGTCTGCCCATTCGGGATGCTTCTCAACGCTTGAGGCCGGATACTCGAAATGCGGGAGCGGATCGAACGGGATGCCCGTCTCTTCTGCCAGCTTCTCTATCACAGATGACTTCAGCTCGACCTTTCCAGACGGCGTGAGGAATTTATATCCCGGCTCCTTGTACTTCTCGTACTTCTTCTGCCCTGCCATGTACTTAACATCGTTGTAGAACTTCTCATGATCCATTCCCATCGGTGCAAGCTGGAAGTCGAGCATATCCTCGGCATGCGGACCCCACCACTTGTCGCCTTGGCCGACACGGGTGGCGATGCCGTACCAGAATTCGTAGTCGTCCCTGAAATCGACATCCGCTCCACCTTCGAAGCGCTCGAGCACCCTTGCCTGCGCTCCGAAGTACATCGGGCGATGGTTCATGACCGCATAGCAGTTGTCAGGACGCTCGAGCCATGTCGCGGCAGGAAGCGCATAATCTGCAAGAGCCGCGGTCGGCGTCAGGAAGTAATCATGCACCACTAGCAGTTCAAGGTTCATCAGCGCCTCAACGACGAGCTTCGTGTTGGAGAACGCCATGACCGGATTGTCAGCCTGAACGATCAGGGCGCGAACGGGATATGGATCGCCATCGCGCATGGCACGGAAGAGCAACGGCGCATTCGAATACGGATAGAACGATGGATATGCCTGCGATATGACATCCCAACCCTTGAACGTAAGACCCGGGAAGCGATCGTTGCCGATCATCTTGTCACGCTGCTCTTGCGAGAGCGCATAATGCTCGAAGAATGCCGGTGGGAAGCGAGATGGAGGTGCCAGTTGGTCTCCGCCCTTCTTGTCCAGATTCCCAGTGATGGCACGCAGGATGGCCTTTGCCTGAACAGCGCTGGATGCATTGATGCCGCTGGCATCGCCGCCCTTTTGCCCCCATGGCATGCAAGCAGGCTTTATGGTCGCATACATCCTTGCAGCTTGGATGATCTTCTCTTCGGGGATCCAAGTGATCTCAGCGACCTTCGAGGGCGGGTATTCCTTCGCGCGCTCACGAAGCTCATCGAAACCGATGCACCATTCATCGACGAATTCATGATCATAGAGGTCCTCTTCGATGATGACGTTGATGAAGCCCAAAGCGAGCGCCGCATCAGTGCCTGGACGGATCTGCAGCCACAGATCAGCCTGTTGAGCCACCTCGGAGCAACGCGGATCGATGCAAAGGATCTTCGCACCGCGCTCTTCGCGATTCTTCTGCACCCAGTCCCAAAGGAGCGGCTCTGAGGCGATCGTGTTGCGACCCCAGAAGACCACCAGATCGGCGTTTACCCAGTCCGATTTATCGGAGCAGAAGCCGCCGTAGGTGCATGGCTCAAGCCACATATCAGAGCTGTAGCAGATCGTGCCGTTGCCGCCGGTGTTCGGCGTGCCGAAGAGGTTCGTGAACTTGTAATGCAGCCAGCTCCAAGTGCGTGCCGTTCCCTCGGTGAAAGCGAGGGTCTCTGCTCCATACTTGTCGCGAAGCTCATTGAGCTTGGCTCCGATCTCATCGAAAGCCTGATCCCAAGTGATCTCTTCCCATTGTCCGGCACCACGCTCGCCCACGCGCTTGAGCGGCCTTTTCAGACGATTCTCGTTATAGACGAATCCTTCAAGATAGCGCTGCTTGTCGAACCTCGAGCATATGAATCCATTGTTATGCGGACAATCCGGATCCCCCTTGATATCGATGATACGGCCGTTCTTCTTGGTGACCAGTACTCCGCACCGAACATGGCAGAAGAAGCATCCGGCTCGGAGAACCTCCACATCACCATCCGATTCCTCCACGACATCCGACATAGAGATCCGATCCGATTCCAACTCCTCGAGTTCCTTTACTGCTTCCTGTCTCTCATTCACGCTCATGGCGCCTCCCTAAGATATGAAGATAGTCAAAGATCGCTGTTAAAGCTGCTAGATACTCCTTCCGTTCCGGTTGCATATCGGCTTTGCGAGCAACCTCGCTCGGGTCTATCGGAAAACGCACCGATATCCCGATCATTGCATCCACTATATGGAGCATCCGGTGGAACAACAATGTCCAAAAATCTCAAGTTGGGTAGTGAAATGGCGCAGAAAAGGACGAAAAGCTCAAATTGGGCTGAGCATCGGCAAAGGAAGGATGCCGCCTTGCCGTACGCTAGCCGATGAGAGAACTGGCGAAGTAGAGCGCAAAGCCGAATGCAGCGAGCACGCCGGAGATTATCCAGAAGCGCACGACCACTTTAGTCTCACTCCAGCCGCTCTTCTCGAAATGATGATGAAGCGGTGCCATCCTGAACACGCGCTTTCCCGTACGCTTGTAATAGAAGACCTGGATCATGACGGACAAGGCCTCGGCAACGAAAAGCGCACCTATGATGATGACCAAAAATTCGGTCTTGGTAACGATAGCTAGGCATCCAAGCGCCATTCCTAACGCCAAAGATCCGGTATCCCCCATGAAGATATCGGCCGGATAGGAGTTATACCAAAGGAAACCGACGCATGCACCGGCCAAAGAGGCGGAGAAGATCGCCGGCTCGAGAAGATTCTCCCGAAACGCGATCGCCGCCATCACCACCATGACGATCATCACGGTTCCTGCAGCAAGCCCGTCAAGCCCATCCGTAAGGTTCACGGCATTGCACAGCCCCACCAAGAGTATCAGGCAGAATATCAGATACAGCCAAGGTATCTGTATGCCATCCCCGATGGGGATCGTTGTGGTGATGATCCCCAGATCGAAGGTGTATACGAAAGGTATGGTGACGGTCGGCTCGATACCCAGTATATTGACCGCGCACAGGATGAAGGCACCGGCGATGAGGAACTGCCCGATAAGCTTAGCCTTCGGGGTCAGACCCAATGAGCGTTCGTGCGCCACCTTCGACATATCATCCACAAGCCCGAGGATGCCGGTGAGCACAACAGCTCCTAGCAAAAGGTACGTCTCCGGATCGGGAAGCCCGACGAAGAAGACCGTGATCACCACCGCGAGCAGCATGACCACGCCGCCCATGGTGGGCGTTCCCTGTTTGACAAGATGAGTCTGAGGACCGTCATCGCGAACCTGCTGCCCGATATGGCGCGTCTGCAGGAATCTGATGAACGCAGGCATTATCACCATGGTGAACACGACGGACAACACCACCGCAACGAACACCAAGAATGTAGGATATGCCGCAAAATACGAGAACATCTAGTTCGTAAGCCCTTCCACCACGCGATTGAGCCCCATGAAGTTGGAGGCCTTCACAAGCAATGTGTCGTCCGCCTCAAGCCTTCCCTCTATGGCATCGAGCACATCGGCCACTGTATCGGCTTCTATGATTCTATCTTGTTGCATGCCCGCCGCACGTGCAGCCGAGGCGATATTTCGGCTAAGCTCCCCAACGCATATGAGAGCATCAAGGTCGAGGGTCGCCGCATATTCGCCTATCCCCTTATGGCATTCGATGGCGATATCGCCAAGCTCGCCCATATCACCGAGCACGGCATAGCGTTTCCCCGCAACATCCGTGGAAGCCAGAAGGGAAAGGGATGCACGCATGGAATCGGGATTCGCATTGTAGGCATCGTTTATGATCGTGAACCCTTCGCGTGCCCTTACCGTCTGAAGCCTGCCGGTCTCCGGCAACGATCGCGATAGGGCTTCGGCAACGGACTCGATATCGATACCGAGAGCCAATCCTACCGCCGCCGCCGCACAGGCGTTGCCGACATTGTGGATGCCTCGCAAACTGAG
Organism: uncultured Eggerthellaceae bacterium; assembly: GCA_964469815.1. Lineage (GTDB taxonomy): Bacteria > Actinomycetota > Coriobacteriia > Coriobacteriales > Eggerthellaceae > MGBC163016. The sequence goes on from CAYXZC010000032.1 coordinate 10,742, forward strand.
ATGGCAGGAAACGCGTTGGGTATCGGGCTCCATATTGAACAGCGTGGGTACGGACTCATCCTCGTCCAGCTTGACGAATCCGCGGGCGCAAAGCGTGAAACGCGGGCGGCCTTCGCCATCGAGATCCACATCCTCTGCCCACACGGCGCGCTTTCCGTCAGGTGCTACAAAAAGATCCTTCGCTTTGCTCAGGATGACATCGCTGTCAACTCCATTGGAAGGGCTGCTAGCTTTGTCATTCTGAACCGAAGGTGAAGAATCCTTTTGTATTCCATTCACAAGATCAAGATCATGGCTAAAATGCTCGAATCTACATTCCGCCACATCTTCGAGATCCTCCGGAGCCGCTCCGTAGGAGATGCACTCGATATTGCGCTCGGCAAGCCTGGCCTCGTCCTTCACGAATCGCGCGTAATCACCTGCAGGATCAATGAACGCAAGCCCGCTTCCCATGGGCAGTGCGCTGAACAGCTCGCTCTTCGCTCTGGCGATATTCTCGCGCGATCCGAGCATCTCCATGTGGGACACGCCTACATTGGTGAGAACACCCCAGTCCGGGCGAGCGATATCGCACAGTTTTGCGATATCCCCAAGACCATCCATCCCCATCTCGACCACGACCACCTGCGCATCGGGGTTGGCCGACAGGATGGTCTTCGGGCAGCCAAGCTCGTTGTTCTGATTGCCCTTCGTGGCGCACACCTCGAACTTTGCCGCAGCCACATCACGCACAAGGTTCTTCGTAGAGGTCTTGCCGCATGAACCGGTCACTCCGATGACGGTGCCCTTGATGAATGACCTCCAAGCGCGCGCCAGATCGCTTATCGCATGGTAGGTGTTCGGAACCTCTATGATGGCCGCTCCGAGCTCCCTTGCCAAAAGGCATGCGCTTGCAGGAGGAGCCTCGTTCACGAGCACAGCCCGCGCTCCATCCCGAATGGCCGATTCGACGAATGCATGCCCATCGACCTTCTCTCCGACGAGCGCTACGAACAAGCAGCCAGCAGTCACATCGCGTGAATCCCAAGTGATATCGTTTATGATCTCGGAGGCATCGATGGGTTCGACTATGTAGCGCCCACCTGTGTAGAAGAGGATCTGTTTCGGGTTGAAGAGCATCAGCGCGACCCCATTCTCGATTCAAGCGCCGAGGCAGCCACATCGCTATCGAGAAAGACGATCTCTCCCCCGGCGACCTTTTGTGTGGTCTCATGCCCCCGACCTGCTATGAGCACGCAATCGCCCGGCTCAGCATCCTGTATCGCCGTAGCTATCGCAAGCCCTCTATCCTGTATGACCTCGAAGCTGGCTCCTTTGCCCTCCATTCCGGCCAGGACATCCTCGAATACGCTCTCGGATCGTTCGCCGTGCGGATCATCATCGGTGAGGATCGCGTGATCGGCAGAGAGCGCAGCTGCGCCCATCAAGGGGCGCTTCGATGCATCGCCCCTGCCGCCCTCGCATCCGAAGACCAGGATAAGGCGACCGGATACATCCATGCAACGCACCGCCTCGATGGCCTTCGCCAGAGCATCGGGAGTGTGCGCGAAATCGACCAGAACCGTTATATCCTGAGCACCATCGATGTTGACAGCCTGCATCCTTCCAGGAATGGTCGGTATATCGGACAGAGCCTCTGCGATCTGCACTGCCGGGATCCCGAGTTGGGCGCAGATGGCGCAGGCGCATTCAACGTTCTCTACATTGAATGGGCCTATCAAAGGATACGACACGTCATAACGCTCGCTGCCGATGACAAGATCGGCAAATGTTCTTCCCTCTTCGTATGACACTGCTTCGCAGCGGACATCGGAGGTAGGGGTTCCGAACGTCATCACATCGTCTCCGGCTTCTCGACAGCGCGCATCCAGCTCACGACCCCAGCGCTCTTTGATGCATATAGCGCGTTTAGCGGGGTATTCCTTGCTGAAAAGCTTAGCTTTCGCTTCGAAATACGCTTCCAGGCTATGGTGATGATCAAGGTGATCCTGTGTGAGATTGGTGAAAGCCGTGACCGCGAAATGACAACCCAGCGTTCGATCGAGATCCAAAGCGTGCGAGCTTACCTCCATCGCCACCGCATCGCAACCTGCATCGCGCATCTTGGAGAGCATGCGTTGCAGATCAGGCGATTCCGGAGTGGTAAGGGCGCTTGGCACCACAGTATCTCCCATGCGATTCTCGACCGTTCCGATGACACCTGCTTTAAGGCCGGCATGAACAAGGATGTGCTCGACAATATATGTGGTGGTGGTCTTCCCGTTCGTGCCGGTGATGCCGACAAGCTCGATCGAGGCCGAGGGGTCATCGTAGAAGTTGCATGATGCCAAAGCCATCGCTGCCCTCGTATCGCCTACGATAGCAAGGCTCACATCGGATGAATCTGCCAGATAGACCTTCCTCTCGGCGACTATGAGCTTCGCGCCCCTGTCGATGGCATCCTGAGCAAAGGAGTGCCCGTCCACCTTTGAGCCGACGATGCAGAAGAACGCATCCGAGGGCTTCACCTCATCGCTCTTGAAAGCTATGCCCGAGATGGTCTCATCGGGATCTCCTATGATCGAGCAGGATATCCCCTCGAGCAATTCTTTACAGGTCTTAGCCATTTGGATCACTGACCCGCTTTCGGAACTATATTGTACTGTTCGATAGCCTCACTCATTATAGCGCTAAAGATCCCAGCGACATTTCCCTCGTAGATCACATCATTGGCGCTCACGAAGCATACGAGATCCGAATTGGACTGGTCGATGAAGCCCGTGAAGCAAAGGTTGTAGCGATTGCCCGCATAAGAACCGTTCTCAGCGATCTCGGCGGTAGAGGTCTTGCCTACGACACGGTACCCATCGATGTTGGCGCCCTTTCCCGTACCGGATGTCACAACGCCTCGCATCATCGATTTCAGCTTCGTCAAAGCCTCTTCATCATCGATCACCTTCTCGCTCTCGTATTCTTCCCATGTCCCGGTCTGAGGCTTTGAGAGCAGGAAATGCGGGGTCGTCAGAACCCCGTCGTTGCAGATCGCGCCATAGGCTCGCACCATCTGGAGCGGAGATGCCGTGATCCCTTGACCGAAGCTAACGTTGTAGCCGGTCACCTTCGCCCATTCGCTGAAGTCCTGCACGACGCCTTCCACCTCGCCGGGGTAATCCACGCCCGTCTTCTCGGTGATCTTGAGCCTTTCGATCATCTCATTGAGATATTGGAATCCGGATTTCTCGGTGGCCAACGAAATCCCGACGTTCGACGACTGATTCAGGATCTGCTCGAACGTCATGTACATATCGGGTCTGCTATGAGCATCCGTGATCTCGTATTCATCAGCAGGAAGCTTTGCCGGACACCAAAGCGAATCGGTTGGCTCTAGGGCATCCTGCTCTAGCACAGCGAGCGCACTGATGGATTTGAAGATGGAACCGGGCTCGTAGGGCTGCGTGATCGCCGTGAGGTTCTCCGAGCCTATGAGGGAGTTCTTCAGATCGTTCGGGTCGAGATAGGGATAAGAGCAGATAGCATAGATCTCTCCGGTGCCCGAATCCATCACGATGGAAGAGCCCTTCTTGGCCTCGTAGGGCTTTATCCCCTCAGCGAGAGCCCGCTCAACGGTATCCTGCAGTTTTATGTCGAGCGATATCATTATATCCTCGCCATCCACTGCCGGCTCATCGATGATGACGCCTCCGGGGATGGGCGTGCCCTTCTCCCCGCGCTCGGCCGAATACTTGCCCGGCGTTCCGCTCAGGATATCATCGTATTGCAATTCCAGACCCGTGATCCCGTTGCCATCGATATCGCACACGCCTATGACCTGGCCACCTATGGCACCGTTGGGATACTCGCGCCGTGTATCGGGGGTGAAGTACACTCCATCCAGCTTGAGCTCCTTCACCTTCTGCGCAAGGTCGATATCGGCCTGACGCTTGATATAGGAGAAGGTGACCTGCGTCATCACAGGCTCGCCGGTCTCCTCGTCCAACACGAGCTCGCCGGTCTCAGGGTCATAGAGTTGCGTTTCCGTGTTCTCGAGCGCCGGAAGATAGTCCTCTATACGGCCTCCCAAGACCTTCGAGATCATATATGCTTCGGTTCTTGGATCGGTGACCTCATGCGGGTTGCAGTAGATCGATGTGGCATCCACGCTGACTGCCAGAACGACCCCATTACGGTCGTAGATGGTTCCACGTCTTGGAGTGGTATTGAAGTTTATGGTACGCGTCTCCTGCGCCATGGCAGTGTAGTGATCCGAGACTACCACCTGCAAGAAGATCAGCCGCAAAAGGAACACAGCGGCTATGACGAAGAAGACAGCCGCCACCAAGCTTAGGGGGCTGAGCTTTTGATCCATATGGATGTCTTCGAATATCTGGCCTTTGAACAGCTCTTTGAGCCCGTCCCTGGGATTTTTCGGAGTGAGATCTCTAGAAGAACTTGCTCTCATAGGAACCTATCGAAATCATTGCGGAAGCTGCGCCGCCTGATCGCTGGCAGCTGCAACGCTGAGCGAGAGCGAGAGCGCACCGCTTGCATCCGTTTCCACTATGTCACCGGATATATCGATGAAGGTCGTAGATGCCGGGGTCGACATGCCGATCCTATCAGCTTCGGATTTGATCCTCGTCGGATTTGATAGAGTGGATTGCTTCACCTCGAGAGAATTGCCGAAGTCGCGGGCATCCTCGATCTGCGTATCAAGCTGCTTTGTCTCGAGAGCGAGCGCCACGGTAGCAGAGCTCAACGTTATGCGAAGAGCACCGAGGAGCGCGAATACGACGATGCCAATGATGACCGCTTTCGCAAAGAGCATCACAGCACTCGATGCCGCATCCTCGTTCGGATCGCGTCTTCCCCCCGGTACAACTTCGAAGGGACGACGTTCATGCCTGTCTAGCTTGCGAGCCGTAGAATCATAGTTATACGCAGGATAAGCGCTCACAGATGATACTTCCTTCTCGTCTTCGTCATCCAACCACTCAAGTTACGTATGCTCGAGACATCGGCTCGAGCATCTACCAGATGAGCTTCTCGGCCACGCGCAGCTTCGCAGAGCGCGCGCGGGGATTCCGCTCGACCTCTTCATCACTTGGCGTGATGGGTTTTTTCGTTATGACACGAATCATCGGCTCTTTGCCACAAGCGCACACAGGAAGATCAGGCGGACAGACACAGCGGTCAGCGAATCTCGCGAAGGTATCCTTGACTATGCGATCCTCGATAGAGTGGTAGCTGATCGTGCAGATCCTTCCACCTGGGCGAAGCCACCGAATGGCGGCATCGAGCCCTTTGCGCAGCACGTCCTGTTCAGAGTTGACCTCCATGCGAAGTGCTTGGAACGTGCGCTTCGCAGGGTGCCCTCCCCGCCTCCTTGCAGATGCAGGTATGGCAGCTTTGATGATCTCTACGAGCTCATCACTGGTCTTGATGGGATTCCTTTCACGCGCATCCACGATGAATTCTGCGATGCGCGATGCCCACCTCTCGTCCGAGTTACCGGATATGATCCGAGCGAGATCTGCTTTGTTTTTGGTGTTGATGATCTCTAGTGCGGTTAAAGTTTGTTTACTCGGATCCATCCGCATATCGAGTGGCGAGCTCTCCTTGAAAGAAAAGCCCCTATCGGGAGTGTCGATCTGAAAGGACGAGACGCCGAGATCGAAGAGTATCGCATCGATCCCTGGCACTCTTGCCTCTAGCAACAATTCATCCAGACTGCCGAAATTGCCGTGCAGGATCTTTATCTCAGGTCTTTCGTCTGCTGGGATCTGCATCAGGCGCTTTGTAGCACCTGCGATGGCATCGTCATCCTGATCGATGCCTATGAGCAGCCCATCAGCTCCAAGAAGCCTTGCCGCTAAAGCGGAATGTCCCGCAAACCCGAGCGTTGCATCCACGAACACTTCTTTATCGCCGAGTTCGAGTTCGCGCATGCATTCATCGAGCAGCACTGGAATATGCCGATATTCGTTTGTCATAGTGCTGATGCGACCTTCAACCGACACGATGGGTTTGCGCAGACCCTAGTCGTAAAAGACCGCCAGATCCACATCTTCATCCATGGCGTCATAGCTGTTCGCATCCCAGATCTCGAAATGATCTCCGTTGCCAACGACAAGAACATCCCTGTCGATGCCCGTCTTCTCGCGCATCTCAGGTTTCAACATGATGCGTCCGGAGGAATCGACCTCAACGCTGTCAGCATGACCGCGAATCTTCCTCCGCAGTTTCACATGCTCGCGATTCGATGCCTTATAGCCCCCGAATTTGTCCTCGAAAAGCTCTGTCACCCATCTATTGAAGGAGGGCTCTTCGAAAACGTAGATGCACTCATCGGTAAGCTCGCGGGTCACCACGAGATCCTTGGACAAGACCTTGCGGAATTTTGCGGGGAGTGCGAGACGACCCTTGGAGTCCACTTTGAAGCGGAATTCGCCGAACAGGTCATCGGATTCGATGAGCTCTGCTTGCCTTTCCTCCTCGCGTGGTTTGGTCATCCCTTTTCCCCATTCTGCGTTTTGTGGTGTTCTGCGTTGTGTTCATGCTGCGTTTCAAAACCCACAAAGCCCTTTCCATGCGCTCCATATTATGCCACTTTGCCCCACTTTGCAACACTTTTCGACCCAAAACGGCATTTTCGACCCACTTTCCGGCAGGTTGAAAAATAGCTTCTGAGCTGGGATGATACATTTGTTCGATAGTGATATCCATGGCATCCACTACATCTTGTGGGACTGATGGCCAATATGTGCGAAAAGGCACAAGCGCCTAGCTTTGAACGTGCCTTAATAGGATCATTGTGTGGTTTTGTGGATTTTTCAGGAATAGGCCGCTGAGAATCAGCACCCTCATTCAGCTGGAAATCTATCTCAGAGAATCACGGATGATCGTAGACAGCATCTTCACATGGCTATCGGAGTCATTGAGGCACGAAACGTATACGAAATCATCCTCATCGCTGACTATGCCAGCACTCACGCAGAATCTCGTAAGCTCTTCTTCGATATCGATATGCGTCTCCAAGCAATCGATCGAGAAATTGGGAGCCACCACGAACAGTCTTGCGGGCGTATCACTGCCATTGCTCTTAGAGTGAAGATCGGATGCGGCTTGCTCGACAAAAGGATCGAGCCACATGCGCGCATTGTCAAAGCGGCTCTCATACCCGATAGACCATCTATCGTTGGCAATGCCGAGCATCTTCGCAACGTTGTCTGCCGTAGATCTCGTCGATGCAGCGTAAGTATCCCCCGCTTCGATATCGTTCATAGGGATGGAATGGAATACGAATAAGAGCCTGTCCTCATCCGGGCAAAACCCTGCATCCTTCACTGAAGAAGCGATGGCCTCGATGTATGATGGGTGCTCCCAATAATCCTTTATGACGTGAAGATGCGGCTGCCAATCCATCTTGGCGAGCAAACCCTCCAGCTTCTCGATCGCCGCCAAAGTGGTCGAGAAGGCCGATTGCGGATACATCGGAACGACCACGAGATCCGAGCACCTCGCCTCTTGCATCTCGAAAAGGACATCGGCTATCGAAGGGTTGCCATACGACATCGCGAAGGCCACGTATGGCGGCTCAAGATGCTCCCCATCCGTAAGATCGTAGAGCTCCAGATCGAGCTTCTTGGTCAGCTTGGAAGTGATGGCCAGCAAAGGAGACCCTTCATCTGTCCATATCCGGGAATACTTCTCAGCCGATGCTGGAGCGCGTTTGGGCAATATGAACAGCTTGAGGATCATATTCCAGATACGTGGGTTCATCGGGCATATGCGGCTATCGCTCAAGAATTCACGAAGATAGACGCTCACCGCTTCCGGTGTCGGAAGATCCGGGGATCCCGTATTCGTCAGAAGTATTCCGCAGCGTTGCATGAGATTCCTAGTGGACGCTGCAGGAAAGGCACGGGTCATAGGCGCGCACGAGCTTCTCGACCTCAAGCTGGATGTCGGCCTCGTCATACCCCAGATCGACCAGCATCTCGGCGAGCATTCGCATATCGGCTTCGATGTTCGCGATATTCTGCGATGTCGGGGTCATGATCGACGCTCTTACCACCCGTCCGTCATCGTCCAATTCGAGCTCATGGAAGAGCGCTCCTCTGGGAGCTTCGGTGAATCCCACCCCGCGCCCGGCACGCACCTCAAAATCGACAGGCGTGCTCGAGCGCTCAAAATCATCGATCGCAAGCCTACGGCAAAGCGCCGAGCAGCGGACGAGCACGTCAACGAGCTCCACCGCCTGTGCGATATTGTTCGCAAAAGGATTGTACTCGGGAGGCCTGAGCCCCGCCTTTGCCGCAGCGAACCTTGCCGGCTCCGAAAGCTCTTTCCACGAGGCATTCACCCTAGATAGCGCCGATGCCATGTAGGTACCTCCGCCTTTTCGCATCCGCGCCAGAAATGCCGCGCTATGATCGACCGCGTACTCCTCGATATTCGCCATGACATCCTGAGCGGAGAAATCATATCCGGCGCGCACGAACCTTGCCATATCCGAACCTAGCACCGGATAGCATCCAGGCTCGACCATTGCGAGCATGTCCCCCGCCGTTGACAGATCCACCGAGCCGAAATCGTTGAACAAATCCACGCTCTCGAGCGCGAAATCCAGCATGGAATCCATCTTATCGGCCAAAGCCATGTATTCCGCAGACGTTATCTCATTGGTGAACCCACCTACTACAGCGGTTATCGGATGTATCGACCTGCCTCCGATGGCAGTGCAAAGCTCGTTTCCCAAGGCCTTCATCCCAAGCGCGCTATCGAAAAGATCGCGATTCTCCTGCGCCAGCGGAAAGACGCTCTTATGACCCAGAAAGTCCGGTGCCGCGAAGACGAACAGATGCGTTGCATGATTCTGCAAAAAGGAACCATATACCAAAAGCTCGCGCAATGCTCTTGTCCTGTCGGTCACCTCCACACCGAAGATGCGCTCGATGGCAAGTATATCGGTCACCGTATGGCTTGCCGAGCAGATACCGCACACGCGCGAAGAGACGTACGGCACATCCACAAAGGAGCGGCCACGCACCATCGACTCGAAGAAGCGCGCCGGCTCGGTAACGCTGAATTCGCACTCGGCCACCTTGCCGCCGTCTATGACAAGATGGATGTCCCCATGTCCTTCAATCCTTGCAAGATGGTCAACTTTGATGTCGGTCTTCGCCATATCTCTCCCCGATCAGATCGTATAACGGCAGCATCATCCCGTGTTGTTCGCTAGCGAAAAAGATCACGCATATCCTCGCTATAGCAGCGCCTTTTGGTTGAACATGCAAAGCGCCCGATCGAAATCCGCCTCATCGATGCCTGCACGTTTGGCCACGCTCCTGGCAGCGTCTATGTTCGCGTCAGGAGAAAGCCCGCCGCATCCATTGCATGGACGCCCCAGATTCGTGCATTTCGCCCCGCACCCCGATCGCGTGATGAGACCCATGCACATGATGCCACGTCCATAGAAGCACCCTCGCTCGTTCTGCTTGCAGCTCCCGCACAGGGTGGATGTGTGCTCATAGACGTTCGAGCCATGGAGAACATGCTGCAACACCCGCACGAATTCATACGGATCCACCGGACAGCACGGCACTGCGAAATCCACATCTATCACATCGCCCACAGAACGGGGCGAATAAGCCAGATCGGCAACGAGCGCTGGCACATGGTCGGGATACACATCCCTCGGACGGCTTTCAAACGATCGCGTGGACATTCCCGGAATGCCCGCAGTCTGCGCACAGGCGCCGATCGTTATCACCGTATCTGCGATATCGCGAAGATGCCTGGCGGAATCCTCCGCATCCTTGGTCGTGATAGCACCTTCTATGACCGCCACATCGAAATCCTCTGGCATCGGATCGCTCGAGGTCAGCTGCCAATAGCGCATATCCACCTGTCCGAGCACATCGAGTAGATACCTTTCGATATTGGTGATGTTGATCTGACAGCCGAAACAGCTCGCAAATCCCGCGAACACAACTCTGGGCACCTTTCGTGTCATCTGCTCACCCATATCCATTCACCACCCGATCCTCTGATACCGATCCGAGTCTGCCAAACGCGATCTGAATGGCTCCAAAATCGCCCCGAGATCGCCAAGGTCACGCTGAAGCGCTCCATGTTCGTGCCCTGCATGCATCATCATGCTCATCCTACATGGATCCTTGGATGTTCTTTGCTTCCCAATAATTGAACACAGGGCCGTCTATGCAGCAATACTGATGCCCTATCTGGCAGTGGCCG
>CAYXZC010000033.1:0-20862 GCA_964469815.1 uncultured Eggerthellaceae bacterium
GTTAAGCACGCCGCCAGCGTTCATCCTGAGCCAGGATCAAACTCTCCGTTCGAAATCCTGGTCTTTTGGATTAAGGTTATCCGAAAAACCAAGTTGGATTCATATGGATCGACGAGGATCTTCACTTATATAAGTTCAGATCTCTGTGATCGAAATTCGTGATTCTTCTGTCGGTTCGCACTTGCCTGAAAAAGCTTCAAGCAGATGCGATCGACATCTACAGTATCCGGTTCTCAAGGTGCTTGATCGTGCTCGATCGAGACGATCAGATGCGTTTGTGACGCGAACCAATATATTAGCAGCATCAAATTTCGAATGCAAGAAATTTTTCAAACTTTTTTGAGAAATTTTTCTCCAGCGCTTCTTCGATGGCATACACTGCATATATCGGATAAAACCAGTATCAAGAAAACGGGCTTATGAATCTTGAAGACATCTATGAACGCATAGACACAAGGCTTCCCCATCCTGCTCTTAGAATCCTCAAGTCTTTGGAGAATGCAGGGTTCGAAGCGTATTTCGTCGGGGGCTTCATTCGCGATGCTATATTGGATCGCGAAGCCTACGATGTGGACATCGCTACCGATGCGCTATGGCAGCAAGTACGAGATGTTGCCTTAGATGCGGGGTTCAAAACATACGAGAGCGGCATCAAGCATGGAACCATCACCGTTATCGATCCCGATGATGATCTATCCATAGAGATCACCACCTATCGAACCGAAGGCACGTATAGCGACTCAAGACACCCTGACAAAGTCGAATTCGTCTCATCGATCGAAGAGGATCTCTCCCGCAGGGATTTCACGATGAATGCGATAGCATACAACCCTGATGAAGGCATCAAAGATCCATTTGACGGAATGGGTGATATAGGGCGCAAGTTGATAAGGGTCGTGGGAGATGGCAGGAAGCGCTTCGCAGAAGATGGCCTCAGGATCTTGCGAGCAGCCAGATTCTCCTCTCAACTTGGCTTTTCCATCGAGACCAATACCTTCAAGGCCATGCTCTCCAATAAGAGCGTTTTGCGCAATGTATCAACTGAGCGCATCACCCATGAGCTCGATCAGCTCCTTTTGGGAGACTATGTCTTTCAAGCTCTGATGGATACGGTCGATGTGATCAGCTTCGTGCTTCCCGAACTTGTCGCGATGAAAGGTTGCGAACAGGTCACGAAATACCATATATACGATGTCTTCGAGCATACCGCGCATGCGGTGCGATCCACGAAGCCGATCCGACTCAACAGGTGGGTGGCGCTTTGCCATGATATGGGAAAGCCCGCATCGGCATTCTTCGATGATTTCGGGGTCGAGCACTTCTACGGACATGCCTTCGTCAGCGTAAGGATCGCCAAAGGGATGCTGAAGCGCCTTCTTATGTCGCCCGCTTTCATAGACGACGTGTGCAAGCTGATCAGATACCACGATACCGAGATCGCTCCCACGGCAAGATCCGTCAAGAAGATGTTGCACAAATTGGATGATCGCGAGGATCTGCTGCGCGCGCTTTTGGATATGAAACGTGCGGATGCTCTTGCACAGGCACCTATGTGCGCAGAGCGGATCGAGCTCATCGATTCGGTAGAAGACCGCCTCGATGAAGTGTTGGACAACGATGAGGCCTTCGCTTTGAGGGATCTGGCTATCAACGGCGCGGATCTGCTCGCATTGGGACTTCCCGAAGGCTCGATCGTGGGCGACGCGCTCGCAGAAGCTCTCGATGCCGTGATCGATGAGATCGTGATGAACGAGAAGGATCCGCTGCTCGAATACGTAGGAGAGCGGTATCTATGAACCGTCGCGAAGACAAGCGATGGGAGCTCATCAATGAGGCGCTCGCTGCAGAATCCAGCGGACGGTCTCCTCGATTGTTCTCATCAAGGCGAACGCTCTTCGGGATACCGTCTGCACTCGATCAGGAGCTTGAGGCTTTGACACAGGATCCGAAGGCAACAGGCGCTGGATCATCCTCTGTTGACAAAGAACCTGGAAGCTCCGATCACATGTATGCGTCTGATCCAAGCGAGCCCATGCGAAAGCGCCGTAAAAGCCCGAAGGGTTCGAATCTGGTGATCCATCCTTTGGATCCGGTATTCGATGATGAATCCCAGATCTTGATACTGGGAACGATGCCCTCACCCAGATCGCGAGAAACAGGATTCTATTACAACCATCCGCAGAACAGATTCTGGAAGGTGATGGCCGCGCTCTTCGGAGAGGACGTGCCAGCCACGAACGAGCAGAAGAAGGAAATGGCGCTGAGACATCATATAGCGCTTTGGGATGTGCTCGCGCAGTGTTCCATAGAGGGCGCATCCGATGCGAGCATCGCTGAATGCATTCCAAACGATGTGCAGCTGATCCTCACAAGATCTCCCATCAAAGCGATATTCTGCACAGGCGCAAAGGCATTTGAGCTCTATGGCAGGTACTGCGAGCCTTCATGCGGGATCGAGGCAGTGAAGCTTCCTTCGACCAGTTCGGCCAATGCATCGATGTCACTTGAAGCGCTTATAGAGCAATATAGGGTCATCGTCGATGCGCTGACCCTGTGAAAATCCGATCCGAACAGATGGCTAATTGAGGAAGTCTTCGAGGATCTCCTCTTCGGCCTCTTCTTCTGTAAGCCCGAGCGTCATAAGCTTCACTATCTGATCCCCTGCGATCTTTCCAATAGCCGCCTCATGCACGAGCATCGCATCCTCGCTTGCAGCCTCGATACCGGGAATGGCCTTCACCTTGGCATTGCCCATTATGATGGCATCGCATTGCACATGCCCTTTGCAGGCAGTGTTGCCGATGACGAGCGGATTGAAGATCTGTATCGAATCATCCTGCGCGACCGAGCGCGAGATCACCTGCACGGAAGAATCCTCACCGTTCAGATCGATGCGCATATTGGATTCAGCCGTTTGCTTGCCGTGCGTGAGCAATTTCTCCGTGAGCACGAGCTTCGCCCCTTTGCCGAGTTCGGCATTGGTATCTCTAAGGGTCGATGACACTCCCCTAAGCTGGACCATCTCCATCTCGCACACGGAATCCTCTTCCATGTACACATTGGTCGTAGGGTTCAGTATGCGCTCTCCAGAGCCGTCCCCTTCGCCGTAATGCTTCTCCACATAGACCACATGGCTTCGAGCGCCGCAATAGAAGCTATGGATGCCATCATGCTCGGCAGCGGCATGCCCATCGTTGTGTATGCCGCATCCGGCGATGATCTTCACATCGCAATCCTCGCCGATATAGAAGGTGTTATAGACCACATCCTTCATCCCCGTTTGCGTGACGATGACCGGGATGTAAACGGTCTCACCCTTTGTGCCCGGCGCGATGCGGATGTCGATACCAGGCTCTCCGGTCTTCGTGGATATCTCGATGTTCGCTGATGAATGCCGTTCGACCAATTCGCCATCTCGGCGGATGTTGAATGCGCCTTGCGGCATGCCGTGCATCCCGGCGATCTCCGATAGCAGATTCAGCTCCTCTGCTGTAAGTTGTTCAGACATCTTATCCCCTAACAAGTCGTCGGAATATCGGTCAAGTGAAGGTCGATGGGCTCGCTCAATGGGCAGCCATCTTCGTTTCGCGTGGAAAGCGTAAGGAGCGGGATGATCTCCTCGGGAGAACCGACCTTCTCGATGCGCCCATCGCGCAGGAGCATGATCTCATCGGCAAGCTGGATGATGCGCTCTTGATGGGAGATTATGACCACGGAGCGCCCGTCTTTGGCCTCATGGATATCGCGGAACGTCTGCGTCAGCCTGTCGAAGCTCCAAAGATCGATACCGGCTTCTGGCTCATCGTAGATGGATAGCTTCGGATCGCGTGCAAGGATGGTCGCTATCTCTATGCGCTTGACCTCGCCTCCTGAAAGCGACTTGTCGACCTCACGCGTAAGGTAGTTGGCCGAGCATAATCCGACCTTGGTAAGATACTCGTTGCAAGCCAGCATCGGAAGCTTGCGACCTGCGGAGATATCGAGCAGCTTCTTCACTGTCATGCCCTTGAAACGAGCAGGTTGCTGGAATGCGTAGCCTATCCCAAGACGAGCTCGCTCGGTGATATCCATATCCGTAACATCCACTCCATCGAAGATGATACGTCCCGATGTGGGCTTCTCGATGCCCATGATGAGCTTTGCGAGCGTGGATTTCCCGCCGCCGTTTGGCCCTGTGATAACGGTGAACCTGTCGTCTTCTATCGTGAGCGACAAGTTGTCGATGATACGCTTCGTCGAAACGGCTTCTCCCGATGTTCCAGGCATCTCTGAAACGGCATGAGCGCCCGATACCGGAACCTCGAATACCAGATCTTTTATCTCTAGCATAGTCAACCTTCTCTCTTGATCGATTCAATAGTATATCGAATGTGGAAGAAAAGTTAACCACCACTATCTGGGAAATCGAATCGTTTCATATTTGAAAACCAAGGACATCGATCCGCATCGCTTAGCGAACGATTGCAAGAGGCGCATTCGCTCCATGCAGCAAGCCTTCAAACGGATCGGCCATGCCGCATTCGAGGCCGGATAAGATCCATCCGATAGAGTCGCATCCATCCAAGTGCGGTACTATTGGGTGCATAGCAGATGTCAGAAGATACCGATGGGTGCCTTCTGAGCGCAAGGGGCGTTTGACATCTCGCATGGTGATCGAAAGGGGGAACGTATGGAAGCTGATCTTGTGTCTCTTTTCGTCATCGTGCTCGCAACCTTCATGTGCCCGTTGGTGTCCTCGCTCATACCTAAGAAGTTCATACCTGAGACCGTCTTCTTGCTGGTCGCCGGAATGCTGCTTGGGCCCAACGTCTTCTCCGTTGCCCAACCCGACAGTGCGATCTCGCTCCTATCCGATCTAGGCCTTGGATTCCTCTTCCTCTTGGCAGGTTATGAGATCGACCCGAAAGAGTTGACGGGCTCCCAAGGTCGGCATGGGCTCATGACATGGATCGTGACGTTCGCCCTCGCGATCGGGATCTGCCTGCTCATCCCCGAATCGCATGATGATCTCTTCGGTTGGCTTGCTGCTGCCATAGCTTTGACCACGACCGCGTTCGGCACCTTGGTTCCCATCCTTCACGAACGCGGCATAGCCGGAACTCCTCTTGGCAAGACCATAACCTACTACGGGGTTTGGGGCGAGATATGCCCTATCGTAGCGATAGCGTTGATACTCACGACGAGGAATGCCGTGCTCACTCTTCTCATACTGGGATGCTTCGCGATCCTTGCGGTGGTGACGGCAACCATATCGAAATGGCTCAAGAAAGCCGAATCGCGTATCGCCAAATTCATCGTGAAGCACAAGGATTCCAGCGTTCAGATGTCGATACGTGTGATCATGGTTCTCCTCGTGGGACTTGTAACGCTTTCAGCCGTCTTCGACCTGGACATCGTGCTCGGTGCCTTCGCTGCCGGATTCATCCTGCGCTATGTTATCCCTGAAGGAGACAAGGGTACGGAATACAAGCTCAATGGCATAGGATACGGATTCTTCATCCCTCTTTTCTTCATAGTTTCCGGGATGAGCATAGATCCAAGGGCAATAGCCGAATACCCCCTGCTGTTGGTCGTATTCCTTGTCGCATTACTGGTCGTGCGAGCGCTTCCGATCTTCATCAGCCTGAAGATAGACCGCGAAACCAGGAACCTGAACGTCCATGAGCGCGCGACCGTGGCTCTTTACTGCACCACAGCGTTGCCTTTGATCGTAGCGGTAACGAGCATCGCTACAGGCGTTGGCGCCATGAGCGCGGATATCGCTTCGCTACTGGTCGCAGCCGGCGGTATAAGCGTATTCATAATGCCCCTTGGCGCATCGCTTTCGTTCAAGGCCATAGGACGCATCGAAGAACGTGAAGGGCACAAGTAGCGATGATGTCCTTCATAAAGGAGCATAAGAAGCCCATCGCCCTTATCGTGGGCATCATCTTCGGCGCAACCGTGCTGTTCGCAGGCTCATGCACCGATGCCCTCCAACCGCTGGATGGAAGAGCCGTTGGAGCTTTGGCCGTATTGGCGGCATGCATACCATTATGGGTCGGATCGGTTCTTCCCGAATTCGTGACCGCGCTGATAATGTGCGTTCTCTTCATCGCAGCTTGCGATGTTCCGACACAGGTAGCATTCTCCGCATTCGCCTCACCGACATGGTGGCTTTTAGTGGCAGCCTTCTCATTGGGTCTCGGCATGCAGAGAAGCGGGCTTATGAAGCGTATCGCTTTGGCGGTGCTTCGGGTCTTTCCCAATACGTTCAAGATGCAAGTTGCGGGATTGATCGCCGCGGGCACCTTGGTAGGCCCCTTGATCCCATCGCTTGCGGCCAAAGCCGTGATGTTGGCGCCGCTCTCGATGGGCATCTCCGATTCGATGGGATACGAACGCAAGAGCCGCGAAGCCAGCGGGTTGTTCCTTGCGGCCTTCACAGGAATGCGAAACATCGCCCCTGCCGTCATAAGCGCATCGATCATCGGTTATGCGCTCGTCGCCCTTCTGCCATCCGATGTTGCAGCCGATTTCAACATGCTCACATGGTTCGTGGATATGCTTCCTTGGTTCATCTTCGTCAGCATCGCGAACTATATCGCCATCATCGCTATCTACTCTCCCAAAAAGAAGAACGGGTCTCCGACCGAGCACGTTCGTGAAGACGGGAAGGGAAGCGAGAAAGCGTTGGAGAAGATGCCGAAGGGAACGCATGAAAGAACACCGATGAGCGCATCGGAGAAAAGGCTCTCGGTGATAATGCTCGGATGCATCGTCCTTTGGGTCACTGAACCTTTGCACCAGGTGCCATCGCATATTGTAGCCATAAGCGCGATGATACTCATGGTCGCGCTGAAGATCGTATCTGCAAAGGATCTGAAGCAGGGCGTGGCATGGGATTCTCTCATCTTCATCGGCTGCGTTCTGGGACTTGCTTCCGTCTTCTCTCATCTGGGGATCGATGAGTGGATCGTTGGCGCATGCAAACCGGCTTTCATGGCACTGGCCGGAAACCCCTACCTCTTCATCTTGAGCATATGCATCATCACCATACTACTAAGGTTCGTGATCGTATCGGAAACAGCATATGTGAACATCTTCATGGCGTTCATGGTTCCCATATCCATTGGACTTGGGATGAACCCTTGGGTGATCGGCGTGAGCGTGTATGCGGTAGTGAACCCATGGTTCGTCCTATACCAGAATTCGATCTATATGACCGCGTTCTATGCTACAGAGGGCAAGATGGTCATCCAGTCCGAAATGGCCAAGTATTGCTTGCTGTATCTTTTGATCTGCATAGCCGGCCTTATGGTGAGCATCCCGTTCTGGCAGTTCCTCGGCCTTCTTTGATGCTATTTCTCGATAGGGCGAGCGGGATCGGAGATCCAGTCAAGCCAACTCCCCTCATAGCAGACCTGTCCGCTGTAACCCTTCGATTCCAGCAGCGTACAGGCCTCATTGGCAAGCTGACCGTTGTAGCAATATACGATGAATTCATCTTCTGGGGCAAAACCCTTTTCCAAAGCCCATTGTGCGAGAAGGTCGGCTGTATCGCCATCGGCTTCTTTGGCCTCCAGAAGGCTTACGGATACAGCCCCGGGAATGCGGCTTTCCTCATACATGAACGGAGGACGCACATCCATGATCGGAAGCGTTCCTAGATTGTCGAGGACGAATTGAGCATCAACGATCTTGTAAGCCATGTCGATCCTTTCT
Source organism: uncultured Eggerthellaceae bacterium (assembly GCA_964469815.1). GTDB lineage: Bacteria > Actinomycetota > Coriobacteriia > Coriobacteriales > Eggerthellaceae > MGBC163016. The sequence goes on from CAYXZC010000033.1 coordinate 7,705, forward strand.
TCGGGGATTCCAATGTCCCTCGATTATAGGAAACATAGTTGACACAGCATTTACGCCGAAGTTTCGGATCGGTATCATTCCCCATCAAGGATCGGGATCTCGAAGCTGGCGATGGATCGCTATGTTCAGAGGCATCGTCTTTCCGATGTGGCGCACGGCGTGATACCCTGATAAGACCGATATGCAAGACTTGCTTTTCAATTCGCGTCTAAAGGTGGGCTATGTGCGGGAAATTCGTATGCTTGACATGGGATGAAGTGCTCGGCGTTATCCGAGCGATCCAAATGGATTCACCTTTCGATCCCGAACCTGATTGGCCTGCGCGCCGAACGCTCGCATTCCCGCGATCGGATGTTGCCATCATCATTGCCGAAAACGGGCAGCTTTTGCCCAAGGAGCTACGTTGGGGCTTCACTGCACCTTGGGATGAGAGGAAGGTGCTCTTCAACACTCGCATCGAAACAGCGCTCGATGGCAACGGCGGCATCTGGCATGACGCCATACAGCACGGTCGCTGCATAGTTCCCACCTTCGGTTTCTTCGAGACCTATTCGGCGGTGCCGATCGCAGATGCGCAAAGCGCACGAAAAGCCAAACGCCAGTACGAATTCTCTCTTTCAGACAGCCCTTGCGGCCTCACTCTTTTGGCGGGAGTGTGCGATGAGGATGCGTTCAGCGTGGTGACCACGAAACCGAACGCAACGGTTGCGCCCATCCACGAACGCATGCCGATCGTGCTGCGCGAAAGCGAAGCGAACCGATGGCTTCATGGCGATCTTACTGCATTGGCCGATCGAAGCGATGTCGATCTGCGCGCAGAGGCGGTTGTACCTCCCAAGGAACCCAGCCTATTCGATATGCTGGATGACTAGATCGACAGATGAGTTGTCAGCATTCGACTCTCTCTAGTCATCCAAGACCGAGCGATCGCTGCGCAATTCAGCGAGCATGTCAGCGCGTTCTGATATCCATTAGACCTAGTTCATCCTTCCAAACCATCAGCGATCGTGCCTTCTTTCCCTTATGAATCGGATATTGCGCTCAAAGCATCAGACGAAGGAACGTTTCGAAGCAACGACGGGTCTTCGAAGAGCGCAACGACCTTAAGATCCTCACTGGCCAGATCATTGCACGCCTGATTCAGGGCGTTATCCAAAAAAGCGATGAGGTATTCCATCTCGGGAAAAGCGTCTGCCTTGGGATTTCGATATACAGCACGCACTAAAGAATCTCGGAAATACACCGAGTTCTCTTCGAATGGAGTATTGTCGATATCGTATCCAAGATCATTCAGATAAAGGATCGCAAACACCGCAACGGTTCTCGTATTCCCCTCGAAATACGGATGCACTTGCCATAGCCTTGATATGAATCTGGCAAGCGTTCCCAACTGCTCCGGATCGAAGCGTTTACCGTAAACGCTTCCCATCTCATCTTCGAATGCCATCTTGAGCGACGCATCCACAAGCGAAGGATCGGCATAGAGAACACTGTCTCCGTTGAGTATAGCCTCCTGCTTTTGCAAAGCTATGTCCTTATGGATCCCAGGATGATAGATGTCCTCATCCAGATCTTGAAAGAGATGAGCATGTATTCTATCCAGCATCAACGGCGAGAACACGAACGCACCGGTTGCAAGCAATTCAACGATTCGATGGGAGACGAGATCGGCTTGCGCTTCTTCGGCCGATACCCCACAGGCACCATCACCCACTGCCAGATCCGGGATCTTTGCGCTGTCATTCAAATACGCTCTGTGGTATCTCCTGATATCCTTACCGGTATCAGCCAGATCTCTGCTTCCCTTTAGATTATCCGAAATCAGCTCATCAAGATAGCATGAGGTATCCAAACCATCGACCTTCTGGATGCCCTTTGCTATGGACCAGTATCTTCTCAGCTTGTGCTTATCGGCTTCAGGATCCCTTGCTTCGTATGCGAAATCATGTGGATCATCCGCTGTCATGGCCACCCCTAGGCGATAAAGAAAAAGGTCAGCGAGCAATACGCTCGCTGACCTGCTGTTTCTTGGTAGCTCCGACCGGATTCGAACCGGCGACCTCCGCCTTGAGAGGGCGGCGTCCTAAACCGCTAGACGACGGAGCCACATATGTCGTGCGCTGGCGAGAATGGCTGGGGTGGAAGGAGTCGAACCCTCACATACGGCACCAGAAACCGCTGTCCTGCCATTAGACGACACCCCAACATAGCCGCTTTTGCAGTTGATAAGCGCAAGACGCTATATTAAAGATGAATCCCGTTTCCGTCAAGTATCAATTCGACGAAATGCTACTGCGCCAATCCCTTCCCTCATAGCGAATGGATGCTCTGACCATATCGCGAAGGTGCAGAAGATGTTATGAAATAAAGCTTACATACTCGTAATTTCGGTTGCAACTCCCGCAGATTTTCGATAGCATGAACCGAAACGAGCTTTCCCTTGAACAATGCAGAAACGTAACACAAAGCGGGATTTGGAATTGCCTGATCTGAATGAACATAACGATAACGACATCGAAGCTAGCGGAGCCTTCTTCGATGCTATCGAAGAGCTCGAAGACGATGCTTATATGGATGAGCCGTTCCCGACAACTCAAGGAACGCCTATAGATAGGATCACCGTCCCCATCGATGAGGTCGAAGCGTTCGATCAAAACGGTCAAGGTTGTGTACCGCAAGATGCACCTCGACACGCGTCCCAGCACGTACAGCAGGCTCCCGTTGTGCAAGACGATGCAATCTCGCATGATAATGGTCAAAACACCCCATCTACAAACGCGGAACGCGAGTTCAAGCCTGCCCCCATTTTGGTTCCCGTCCCGAATCCTGTCGGACGCTCCAAGATCCGCAAGGAGAAGCAACGCAGGAAAAGGATCGTGGCTATCTCCATCGTGGCCGTTGTTGCGGTCGCTCTTGCTGTGTTCTTCCTGTTCCCATGGGATCGTACGATAACGATGAACGGCGATCAATATACGATAAAGGCTCACACCACTCTCCAAGAAGCCGCCGAGCAGAATGACATCTCAGTGACCCCGGGCGATTTCCTGGCGATCGATGGTTCTGTCATCGAAGCAGGCAAGGGAACCCCCTTCACCTTCACGGTGAACGGCGAAGCGCAAAGCGATCCGAACTATGAGATACAGCAAAACGATGTCATCGAGGTAACGGACGGCGCAGATATCACCGAGGAATTCACCGAAGAGATGGTTCCCATCTCCGCACCGGTCACCTTTGAAGGGATCGGCGCTGTCCATAAGTTCGAAGGCGAAGGAACCTCCGGCGTTGCCCTTCGTAGGACAGGCCAGGTTTCGGGAATATCACAGGAAACGATCCAGAGCGAACCGACGAATCAGATCATGAGGAAGTACAACATCGACTCCGGCGATGACAAGGTCATAGCGCTGACATTCGATGATGGGCCTTGGAAGCAGCAGACCAATGAGATCCTAGATGTGCTCGCAGCCAATGACGCTAAGGCCACTTTCTTCACCGTCGGTGAGAGGATCGCCGGACTTGAGGATGTCGTGAAGCGCGCGCATGATGAAGGCCATCAGGTGAGCACCCATTCTTGGGATCATGCTTCCGGATCAGGTCAGGGCGTCAATCTGGATTACATGACTGATGACGAGCAACGCGAAGAGATATCCAAGGGGCTTGAAGCGATAAGCCAAGCAACAGGCGAAGAGGCAAGCAACATCGTCCGTGTTCCCGGTGGGAACCTGAGCGAGAACACAGCCCGCATCCTTAGCGAATTCGCCACATCCGAGATCGGTTGGAACATCGACACCAACGACTGGAGACGCCCGGGTGCCGAAGCCATATTCAATGCGCTCATGCAGGCAACGCCGGGCGATATCATCCTCATGCACGATGGAGGCGGCGACCGCAGCCAAACCGTACAGGCACTTCGTGATGCTCTTCCCATACTTGCCCAGGAAGGCTACAGGTTCATAACAATCGAGGAATTGGTGAACAATTACCCTGCTGATGGTCAAGAATCTTCTTAAACCCTATCACCAGAAGATCTACCGTTAGAAGAGCCGACATGGCAAGTGCTAAGAATGAAAAAGCCCATGGCAAGCATCGCCTATTCGAGGATATATCCGTCGTTCAGGTTACGGCCACAGCGCTTGCTGCCGTAACATCCATGCTCTTATCCTCATATATCGGCATCGCAGGCTCTGTGATCGGTGTAGCCATCGCTTCCATCGTTTCCACCTTGGCCGCTTCCCTCTACAAGCATTTCTTGAAGGAATCAGCTGAGAAGATCAAAGAGATCCCCGTTGTCGGGAAAACGCATGAGATCATAGAGCATGCGAGCGCTGTGATAAACGGGGAGACTGAAAAGCATAGCGGTGAGAGTTCCAACAGCGCCGATACGGAAGGATCGAAGGGAGCTACCTCAGACAACAAGGAGCCGATCAGCCTCGACAAAGAAGCCGGAAAAGCAGATGATTCCGAACCGGATGAGAAGACCATCCCACTGGACGAGTTGAAGGTTCAAGGCGCTGCTATAACGATCCCATTGTCGGATATCGAGGAGGAACAGAGCGCTTCAGGGTCAGATGACGCTGACGAATCGGATTCGACCGAAAGCAGGAGCGACCAAACGCACTATAAGCCTGGTCAAGACGATGACAAGAAGATCCAAGATGTCATCCGGGCGAAAAGGCGCATGAAGATCGGACTTATAGTCGTCTGCGTCGTCTCGGCTTTGATAGCTGTCGCTCTAAGCGCGGTCATCATCTATGTATCGAGCGAAGGACAAGGGATCGGAACCAAGCCCCAGCAACTGTTCACATCATCGGCTGCCACAGAGGTATCCGATGATGCCTCCGAAACAAAGTTCACCACCTCCACCGACGAGTCGGGCTCTTCGATCTCCTCGTCATCATCGAGTACCAGCAGCTCATCGAGTGCCGCTGACTCGAGCTCGTCCTCCTCATCATCCTCATCAAGCGATGCGACCGAAGGCAATCTCGGCACAGATGACAGTTCAAGCTCATCTTCGGCATCATCATCTGCAGGGGAGGCTTCCTCATCGTCCGGCAATGACGCTGATCAGGCAGGCTCGCAAACCTGACATACATCTCGATCCATATAACGGACGCCCGACATCATTCGCCAGCAGATCGCTTGCTCGCGTGGATGCGCTTTATGTTGCGTACGGTCTGCACGAAAGCCCACACGACCACGATCCCGACAGCTATTCCCAACGCCGTTTGAAATGTTGCCATAGCGAATTCAGAGCAGCTTTCCCAATTCTGCTGCACCGCTCCTTGCATGGCGTAGTAAAGCCCGCGTCCGGGAACCAACGGTATGACCGATATTATGAAGAAAACGGTATTCGGAACATTGAGCCTGCGGGATAGTACCTCCGAATAGATAGCAGCGAAGACAGAGGCTATGGCGGCTGCCAGAAAGACGTTCTCCACCCAGCCCAGGCCTGCGGATCCTACGATGAGATAGACCCCTTCGGTCAAAAAGCCTCCGAGCGCGCATACGAACAACAACCCATTCCTCACATTGAAGAAGAGCGCGAACCCGATGGATCCGAATATGGCCGCTATCAATTGCACGATAGGCTGAGCGTTCGAATTCACGCCCTGATCGCTCAATCCGAAAAGCCACATGGCCGCCATGAACCCAAGAGCCAAAGACGATGCCCAAAGGCAGCTCTCCACAAGGCGCAGGCTCCCTGAGACCGTATCGCCCGATATCATGTCACGAATGGCGCTCGTCATCGCGACACCGGGAATGAGTATCATGATGTCGCCGATCATGACCATTGCCAAAGACATGTCCGGGATGAAGTGAGCGACCAAGCAGATCCCCGCACCCGATATCAAAGAGGCAAGGAAGTCGAAGACTATGGTGTTGGGAGTGAGTGGGCGCAGATGCAATATCATGAAGCAGATGAGCGCGGAGAAGATAGCGGACACCAGAGCATCCATCCAGCTTCCGCCGAAGAATATCGCGAAGGACGATGTCGCAAGAAGACCCCCGAGGAACAGTTTCGTCTTCGATATGGGCGATGTCCTTATCTCCATCAGCTTGCTCTGAAGCTCTTCAGGAGCCATCGGTGAGGCCACGCATCTTCGGCATAGCTTCGTATATCGCTCGAGCTTTCCGAAATCGTTATCGGCCACTTCGATGATCCTGCGTGTTTGGGTTATCTCCTCCCCATCCGTAAGCGTGGCTGTGACCACGATGGATGTTGTGATAACGAGGACGTTCATCTTGAAGGCACCGTAGGCTATTCCGAGACGCTGGATCATCTCTTCTATCGAATGAACATCTGCTCCGGCAACCATCAATGCCTCACCGATATCAAGCATCACAGGAAGGGCGCGTATGAGCGTTTGATCGCTTTTGGGCAAAGGAGTCTTCGCGCCATAGGGAGCAGCAGGGATATGGGTGCTCTGCGCAACCGCATTCGGGCTTTCCCTATGCTGCACGTTCGGCTCCATCATAACTAGTGCTCTCTTTGGCGATTGAGATCGAAGATGTTGGTTCTTTCCTGAGGGCGATTTATCCTCACCTTTTCAGGCTCGAGATCGAATATGGACAAGAGAGACACCTTCGGGGATATATCCAAGCACTTCCTTATGCACACATCCTCGCAAAGCCTGCACTGGGTACAAAGCGACGCATCGAATTCCAAGAACTTCGAATCGGGATCATCCGGATCTGTCTCATCGCAGTGGCATAGCGCCTCTGTCGGGCAGAACAAGACGCAAAGACCGCAACCGGAGCACTTATCAAGGTCTATGGAAATCTCTCCGAAATGGCGCGTATCGATTACGCTGTCATGCAGATGGTCGTACGCATCTCCCATAGGATCCTGCACATCGACTCCGCTTTCGTCCAGTAGCTTCGTCATGGCATCGATGAGTTCGAAATTGCCATTGGGCGAAAACGAGGGCATCCTACCGCTCTGACCGGCACTCAGGCGCTCCCGCAAGGTCTTTGGCTTATTGCCCACACCAAGCTTGTCATCGATCGTCTTCTTGGCCACATTGGTGGCAACCTGCTTTACATAGCCGCCGGTCTGGAAGAGCAGACCGCGCCTGTCTTCACCTCGAAAGCTCTTTTTCGTCTTTCCCTTCATCCTTAGCTCCTCAGGAAAAGACGATGTTCGGGTGATGATCGCATCTGACCTTGAGGCCTCCAGAAGCTCGGCAGCATTATCGATGGTCTTGTCGATGGCAGGCGATACCGCACCGTATTTGCAGGTTGAGCAATTCCCATCGACGAGCACCATATCGGTCAAACCGGCTGCCGCGCAATCCATGAGGAATGATTCTTGGACATGTCCCAAACAGGGAACCTCCGCGAAGCTTTCAGCATCGGCTTCATGCTTGGCGGCTTTTCGGGCACACGCCATCACAACGAGCCCACTGGAAGGATCGCTGCATCTTGCAACCGATGAAGCGAGCGATGCATCGGTCGGATCGAGTGTCGAAAGGGCACCTGTCGGGCATACCGCCACGCATGCACCACAATTGACACAAGCACTAGGATCTATGGAAAGCTCGTTTCTGGATACCGTTATGCATGACCGTATACAGGCATCGGTGCACTTGGTGCACGAGGCGTTGCGATTCCTGACCACAACGCACCTATCCTCTTCGATACCGATGGCGTTGACCTTCAAAAGATCGGCCATCTCCATTATGTCTTGTACGCTTGGCAATTCCTCGATCCTCTGCGATCCGAACCGGTCTTGAAAACCTTGACCTAGTCGCCTATGTATATATCCTCGATACGATTCAACTCTTCAGGCGTGTTCGCATTGATGAAGCAACCTCCATGAGGCTCAACCTTCAACACTCGATCTTGGCTGAATTCCACAACCTTGAGACCCTCGCCTTCGAAGATACTCTGCACTCTGCTCTTCTTCTTCTCCAGAGCATCGAGCACAGCAGAAAGACAGGATTCACGCCTATACATCGCATGGAACGGCTCGAAACCGTGCTTGTTCACCGGAACCACGATATCGGCCTCGAGAGTTGCCATTTCGATCGCTTCAGCTACCATCAAAGCGCCGCTTGCGAACACCATATCGCAAGCAACGACAGCCACATAAGGGCACGTTGCAGCTTCAAGCGCCGTGCAAAGCCCCGGTAGCGCTCCCCTGAAATCATATTTATCCGGGATGAGCCTGATATCGAGGTCGGGATAGACCTCGTGCAGGAATGCGAGCTTATCGCCTTCGTTCGTGGTGATGATGAGCTCGTCTGCAACAGGCGACACCCTATCGATCAGGTTGCAGATGAGCGGACGCCCGCAAAACGGAACGGTGGCCTTCGACTGACCCATCCGCCTGCTCTCTCCGCCTGCTTGTATGACGACGCTCATGCGATGCCTGGAGAAATGATCGATGACGAAATCGCCGATCGACTCTATGTCATCCAGCGAGAATACCGGAATGCCGTATATCTGCGCCGCTCTTCTTGCCTTGTCTATGTCGGTAACTATGGCAACGGTGTTTCCCGCAGGCATCTTGTCGCGAATATCGTTCGCGAATTCATGGGGAACATCACGCGCCGCCTGCACGGTGTCCTCCTCAAGCGAAACACCGGCAGATGCCGATGCGAAGAAGACGTCAGCCACAGCCGCATCGGCTTCATTGGCGTTGCGCATTATCTCTATAGTCGGAAGGCCGCTCTTGCGATACCCCTCCACGATGATTATGTCATGCCCGGGCATCGATTCGACTATATCCGCGCATTCCACTTCATGATCCAACGTCTTCACACGCGCCATCTTCGTAGGCGATGCGATGACCGTTTCGCTTGCTCCGGCGGCACGATGGCGATAGGAGTCCTTTCCGGGGTAGTCGATCTCGAAATCCTTATGGCTATGGTGCTTGATCGACCCTACATCCAAACCTTCTGACACGAGCTTTCCGATCAGCTTCTCCACAAGAGTGGTCTTCCCGGAATTATGGCGCCCAACGATGGCTATCGCCGGACTGGGGATATATACATCCATTACAACTCCCTACGGGTCTCCATTGCCCTTCCAAGCGTTATCTCGTCAGCGAATTCAAGATCGCCTCCCACAGGCAGACCGCTTGCAGGGCGAGTGACCTTTATCCCTAACGGCTTTATCAGTCTTGCAAGGTACGTGGCCGTCGTCTCGCCTTCGACATTGGGGTTAGTGGCGATGACTATCTCTTCTATGCTCTCATCCGTCAAGCGAGCCATGAGCTGTTTGATCTTGAGCTCATCAGGCCCTATTCCCTCCATAGGGGAAAGCGCCCCTCCAAGAACATGGTAGATCCCGCTGTAGACGCCGGTACGCTCGATGGGAGGAATATCCCTTGGTTCGCTGACGACGCATATCACACTGGGATCCCGCCGAACGCTCGAGCAGATGTCGCAAAGCTCGCCTTCAGCATAATTGAAGCAGCGCGAGCAGAACCGTACGGTATCCTTCACCTCTTCGATAGCCTCTGCAAGGCGAATAGCGTCATCGCGATCGGCGTTCAGGATATGATAGGCCATCCGTTGTGCGGATTTCGGCCCTATTCCTGGAAGCTTCTCCAATTCATCGAGGAGCTTTTGTATCGCTGGCGCGGATTGCATTCGCTTATCCGGATCGCAAGGCTAGAACGGAAGGTTCATTCCGCCCATGAGCGAGCTCATGCGCTCATTGCTGGTATCGCTCGCTTCACGAAGCGCCTCGTTCACAGCGGCAACGATCATGTCCTCGAGCATCTCCACATCATCGGGATCCACGGCCTCAGGAGAGATCTTGATAGCCTTCAGGGACATATCTCCCATAACGGTCGCCTCGACCATACCGCCGCCGGTCGTTGCGCTGAATTCCATCTCAGCTATCTCAGCCTGCGCAGCCGCCGCATCACGTTGCATCTTCTGCGCCTGTTTCATCATCTTCTTCATATCCATGGGAGCTCCTTCTCTCCTTCGTTAGACTCTTTCGATCCAAGCCCATCATCCAGCAGGTGCATGGGCGATGCTTTCATATGGTTGGAATGAGATTTTACATTTCATACGGTTTTATTCAAGCGGTTACTCTATTTCTTCAAGAACCACTCCCTCGCCGAACATGGATGCGAGGTTGTCGCTTATCTCGCTCATGGTGGGTTCACTCGATCCTGCAGAAGAGCGCTTATCGGCAGCGCTTATTTGCGCATCGGTTTGCCTACTGCTATCAGACGCAGGCGGAATATCCTCGAACGCCTCGCGGGGAAGATAATCATCCGGCGCAAAACCGCCATCGAAGTCATCCTCAGGGACATCCGGCACAGAAGATGCGGAGCCTCTGGGTGCCGGCTGACCTTGTGAGCTTATCGCATCTTGCTGTTCGCGCAGCGGCTGGGCGCCCTCATGCGGCTGCCCCTGTGAAGCGCCTTGGAAAGAGGATGCTGGCTGTGATGAGCGCGCCACATCGGTCGAGGGTGATGTAGCAATCGAAGGCATTGCCGCATTTGCCGCATTTGCTGCGTTTGCAGCATTCGCGCCGCTCGCAGCGGTCAGGCTATCTGCGGCTTTCTCGCTCTGTGCTATCTCATAGGGAAGGCCGGCCAAACCGATGGATGATAATGCATTATCAAGAGCTTCTCTTGCCTCAGGCTTCTTCGCGGCATTGAAAGCGAACTTGTTCGCTGAAGAGAATTCGATCAGCAGCTTGCTTCCTCCATCGATAGCGCTGACGAAAGTGTTCATGAAAAGAACGCCGTACGCTTCATTCTGCTTCTTGAGGTTCGAAAGGATATCATCCCAGACTTGCCCAATATCGCGTCCGTTAAGATCAGCGCGCCGAGCAGTCGATCCGGTTGAAGCCGCACACTCATGGCCGCCCTGAGCGCCATGAACGCCTTGCTCATTGTCGAGCACGCTCGGTTGCGCATCGCTGTCGATAACAGCTTGATCCTTCGGCTCAGAGAGACCCCTGTTGCCTTCGAGCGGCCGATCATCGCTTCCTTGATGCTGTTTCGCGCCTTGCGCAGATGACGCATCGGATCGCTGCTCGAGAGCAGCTTCGGCAGAAGGAGACGATGGGACTGGCTTGGCATCAGGCAGAGATGTACCGGATGAACGCATCTCCGCTTGCGCTGGGATCACGGTCGAAGACGCACCACGCTCCAAAGCCTCCAGCCTCTCAGCAAGGGAGTCCAAAGTGATATCGGATTCCGGACGGACCATTCGCGTAAGTGCGATCTCGAAAGAGAGACGTTGGTTCGTCGAGGTCTTGAGCTCCGATATCAGATCACCCAGAACGCAGAGCAAACGAGCCAACCTATCAGACCCGAACCACACAAGCTCGGCTTCGAGTTCACGTCGTCCGGCCTCGGTCACCTCTAAAGCTACATCTGCACCGGCAAGGGACATCACATACATATCGCGCACATGCTCTGCCAGATCCTTCGTGATCTGCGCCAGATCGGCTCCTGTTTCAACATATTCGCTAGTCCATTTGAAGCATGCCGCAACATCACGCGTTCCGATCGCACGCACTATATCGGCAAGCTCGCTTGAATCGAGAGCGCCGAGCAGACGCTCAGCCTCAAGGGATGTGACGCTTCCATTGGAAAAGGTTATGAGCTGCTCCAAAGAGGTCAGCGCATCTCGCATGCCTCCCTGAGCTCTATGAGCGATAAGATCGAGAGCATCTCCTTCGAATTCGACCCCTTCCATCTCACAAATAGCACCCAAACGGCTTATGAGCTCCTCGGAGGATATCCGGCGGAAATCGAACCGTTGGCATCTGGACTGGATGGTCTCCGGAACCTTCTGAGGATCGGTAGTGCATAGTATGAACACCACATGATCCGGCGGCTCCTCCAGCGTCTTCAAAAGAGCGTTGAACGCCGCCACAGAGAGCATATGGACCTCGTCGATGATATAGACCTTGTATCGCCCACGGGTGGGCGCATAGTTCACCCTGCCTATTATCTCTTCGCGCACATTCTCGACGCCCGTGCGGCTTGCCGCATCGAGCTCGTAAACATCGGGGTGCTCTCCAACAGCGATGAGGTTGCAATCCTCACAAGTTCCATCCGGATCTGGGGTCGGCCCCTTCTCGCACAAAAGCGCTTTTGCCAGCAGGCGAGCCGTGGTGGTCTTGCCCGTTCCGCGCGGACCTGTGAAAAGGTAGGCATGGCTTACCTTGTCGGTCTGTATCGCGTTGCGCAAAGTGCGCTCGATATGTTCCTGACCTACGACATCTTCGAATGTCTGCGGACGATATTTCCTATAGAGCGCCTCTGCCATAGCCTCTACGACCTCTTCCTGATCGTCTCTAACCTTCGATCTTCCCGTTGGATGGGCTATCCTTGCCATCCCCGTCCGTTGCTGCATGCTTTGCCTTTGAACGAAGCTCCATCTCCTCAGCAAGCTCAGCTTCGTCAGCGGCAACACCGGTATCCTTGCTGTTCTTACGTGATGATATCGCACTTTTCACCGCTGCAATAAAGGCAGGTGCCACCGAAACGGCAACGATGCCGAGAACGATGACCTCGAAATGCTCCTGTACGAAGGGCACACCTCCGAAGAAATATCCAACCAATACGAAGAGGCTGACCCAGCTGATGCCACCGATGCAGTTCCAGATAGTGAATTTCCCGAAGTTCATATGCCCGGTACCCGCGATGAAAGGAGCGAATGTGCGGAAGAACGGCATGAAGCGCGTGATAACTATGGTAAGACCGCCGTATTTCGCGAAGAAATGATCGAGCTTGGCCATTCGCTCAGGCGTAAGAGCCTTCACTTTGCCCGAATCGATTATCCTGTGCCCCAAAAAGCGCGCTATCCAGTAATTCGAAGTGTTCCCAAGGATGGCGGCAGCATAGAAAACGATGAGGCTCACGCCCAGATTGAGCCCTCCCCCTTCAGCTGAGAAAACGCCTACGGCGAACAACAGGGAATCGCCCGGAAGGAACGGAAAGAACACCAATCCCGTTTCCACGAACACTATCAAAAAGAGCGGCGAATAGACCCATACAGGCCCCAGTGTGACTATCCATCCGGCTATGAAGCCACGCGGATCCTTCAGAAGGTTGATGAAAAAATCGATTATCTCCATGAGAGCCATTTCCTGTTCATGTCAACAGAAAGTGCCCCGAATAAGCATGGGCGCTCGTCAGCGGTTCCTTATGGCTGCTTCCTCCCGGACCTGACCAGGTTC
>CAYXZC010000034.1:0-20701 GCA_964469815.1 uncultured Eggerthellaceae bacterium
GATGTGGCGATCGAAGGTGCGCTCGATCCGATCATCGAACAGATTCTTTAGAGTTCCGATCGGCTAAAACGCCGATCGGAATCTTCATTTTTTTGTTCCTATATTGCGCGTAGGCAGATCGCGCCGGTTCCATCAAAACACTGGAAATGAGCGGCTCAACATGGTAACCTATTCGAACACGATGCAGATACACACTTCAAACGAACCAAATGCATTAGGAGCCATGGCTTGAGAAACGCTTCAACAGTTCTGTCGTTCGAGGACGCTAGATTGAGAGCCGGCAGGAACGATCAGGTCGGATCGAATCGCTCTTATTCCAATGCAAGCCCTTCATCTTCCGATAAAGGATTGGATAGGAATGCTCTGTCCTATGTATTCGATGTTGATTTCGGCTCGGCATCCCATGATGCGTTCGCATCCTATGATGACCTTTCGAATCCTGAACTTGGAATAGATGCCGAGGATATCGCTTTGGCTGAAGAGGATATCGCAGTCGTGTCCAAAAAGGGACTATTCGCCAAGCTAGGGGACGCGGTCGATAAGAGGAAGCGCTCGCGCAACAAAGCCAGAGCGGAAAAGGCCTTCAATAGGTCGATAGGCGCTTCTTCCTCCAATGCATCGGATAGCGCAGGCCCCAGAGCTGCACTATACAAGGCTGAAATGGGTTCCAAGCAGCGTCGCGCGACCAGAATGCAAGACGGTGGTAGAACGTGGGGCGCGAACTTTGGCCTGTCCTTGCCATCATTTTCGCTTCCGGATATTCCGAAGAAGATCATGGCCAGCCTGTGCTGCGTGCTGTGCATGGCTCTGCTTTCCGGGATGCTCTACACGCCGGCGCAGCAATACTATCAGCAGATGCGAGAACGCGATCGTCTCAATGCGGAATACGCGGCTATAGTCGATCGCAACGAATCGCTACAGGCTCTCGTGGATAACCTGGAATCCGATGAGGGGATAGAGGACAAGGCTCATTCTGAATTCGGGCTGGTCAAGAAAGGCGAACAGGCCGGTGCGGCTACCGGATTCGTGGTGGATGACCCATCGGATTTCAAAGCGAATATCGCACCGGGAAGCGTTCCTGCCCCTGAGACATGGTATTCAGGATTCCTGGATTTCTTCTTCGGCTATAGCAGCTGATCAAAGGCGTCATCTTGCTTCTCGATGATCCTTCGAAAGATCGTGACCGGTTCACCGTTGTGCAAGCGAGTCGTTTTGCTGCGATCGATATCGGAACCGTAACATGCCGTCTTCTCGTTGCAGATGCCTTTGCGACCGAATTGCCCAGTGGGCATCTCGATATCAAGCTCATGAATGTCGCCAAAGAGTATGCTGTGACGAATCTGGGCGAAGGCGTGGATGCAACGCATCGTTTGAGCGCGGATGCGATAGAGCGCGTGGCGGATGCGCTTCAGGGGTTCAAACGCACGATGGCTGAATTGTCAGATGAGGAACATCCGATACAAAAGGTGTCGGTCATGTCCACCTCTGCTGCACGGGATGCCGAGAACTCAGATGTTTTCGCATCGCGTCTGGCGCAGTTAGGCTTCGGGCTCGATATCATCCCCGGAAGCGAAGAGGCATCGCTTTCGTTTTCCGGAGCAACGATCAAGCGCATCGGGGATCCTGTAATGGTGGTGGATGTCGGCGGCGGCTCCACTGAGGTATCTTTCGGGATCGGGGGACAGGCTCCTGTTTGCAGCAGATCCTTCAACATAGGTTGCAGACGCGTTACGGAAAGATTCTTCACCTGCGATCCTCCGAGCTTCTCCCAGCTTGAAGAAGCTCGGAGATGGATCCGCTCGCAATTTAATGGCTGGATCCAAGAGAAAGCGGTCAGATCTCAGTTAGAAGGTCATCCATCCATGCTGGCTGTTGCAGGAACCGCCACATCTGCTGTGAGCATTCGAGAGAGGATGGATGCGTATGATCCGGAAAAGGTCGATGGAGCATCGGTCTCGTTGGGTCAACTTTGCGATATAGAAGAGCGCTTATCATCGATGACGCTATGCGAGAGGCGTGAAGTGGTCGGGCTCGACCCGAGGCGCGCGCCTGTTATAGTTGCCGGGATGATCATCCTTGAGGAAGCTATGATCGCTTTCGGGCAAGATCGATTCTATGCAAGCGAATCGGATATCCTCGAAGGCATGATCCTTGATTCTGCCAAGAGGTCAATGCTCGGTGAAGGTTGATACTTTGATCTTGTGATGCTGCGCAGGCGAGCACAGCGAAGGAATTGTGCTCCCTAGCGGTTTTCGGGAATCCTCAGAGCACCTGGCAAAGCGCATCGAGCAAGGTTATGGCATAATGCTGCGCCGTTCTATCGCGACCTGCTTCCATCCAACTCGTTCCGGGAAGCACCACCCTTATCCTCAACGGCTTTGTGGCCTTCGCCATCTGAAGAGCTCCAGCGAGCCTTGCGCTCAACGCATCGCTATCGACATACATCACGGTAGGAGTGGTGTCATCGCCGGATTCCGTTGCCACTTGGATGAGAAGCATCTCCTCATCGGGCTCCACCGAGAGCGCATCTGCGCTGACCATCTTGGAAGCAGGGGTCGTCGCGGCTGCGAGATTCGACATCCTCGAGGCCACATCACGCGTGAACTCGTCTGTCCCGAACAGGCACATGGTGTGCTCTTCCAGAACATCGGCTGCACGGGCGAATCCCACAGGCCTGTTCGCATTCAAGGATCCTTTGCCAACCCAGGAATGCTCGAGGTTATGCAAGGCGTTATAGGTGTAAGCACCCGCGATCCCGTCAGATGGAAGGCCTAGGTTCATCTGGAACTTGCGCAAAGCCGCTTCGGTGTAGGCGCCGAACACATTGTCTTCGTTGCCGCAGAAGAATCCGAGCGCGCCCAATGCTTGCTGGAGCTCCAACACATCGCTGCCGTGAAAATACGGCATCCTAAGATAGAGCGTGCGATCGCCGAGCTTGTAGGTCGCGGCGACCAATTCGTTCCAAACGCTCTCGTTCACCTCATCGGTATCCGGCAGCGCCCTATCATCGCAGAATCTTCGTACTGCCTCGGCTGTCTTCTTGCCGAAATCCCCATCGATCTGTCGTTCCTCGAGAAATCCGAGCATCACCAATCTGTGTTGGATATCCTCCACAGCAACGCCTGTATCTCCGATTCTAATGGTCCTCATGCTCAAAGCTCTTTCCTATCGCAACGTTCTTCAAAGGATGCCGGCAAATTCAGCTTCGTCTGAGCTATTTCAGCCTATTGACGAACCAGTCAGCCATTGATTCGAGCAGATCGCGCGAATCGCTCGGAGGCACCATCTCGCGAAGGCGGTTCTTGGCTATAGATGTAAGATTCTCTGCATACGAGCGCGCATAATCTATCGCACCGGATCTATCCATCAGCTCTACTGCCTCTGCTAGAACCTCCGGATCACGCTCCTTCGAAGAGAGGATCTCGATGAGCCTATCCCTGTCGGCTCCTTCCAGATTCTGAAGGGCATACACCACAACGAGCGTACGCTTTCCCTCGGTTATGTCGTTTCGGAAATCCTTCTTCGTGCTCTCTTCTTTGCCGACCAAGTTCAGCAGATCATCTTGGATCTGGAATGCGAGCCCGGTATCCAGCCCGTAATTGCGAAGCGCCTCGATCTCTGTTTCGCTGGCACCGCCGATGATGGCACCGATCGCGAGCGGTACCGCACCGGAGTAATGCGCGGTCTTATGCGTTGCCATGACAAGGTAGTCTTCAGGCGTTATGTCGTATCGGCCGTCCCGTGCCCAGCCGATATCGAGCGCTTGCCCCTCTACGGTTCTGCGCGTCATGTCGATGAGCTCTGTTACCACGCGCACTTTGGTGGAATCATCCAGTGAATCATCCTTTATGACCGTCCCATTGACGAGCGAAAGCGCAAGATCGCCCATGTTGATGGCAAGACCTAACCCTTCTTTCAGATGCAAGCATTTCTCGCCGCGCCTAAGTTCGGCGTCATCTGCTATGTCATCATGGATGAGAGCGGCTGTATGGAAATGTTCGATGGCCGATGCGGCCGAAGTGGCCTTTTCCATATCACCACCGACAGCTCGGCAAGCTGCATAGCAGATGAGAGGGCGATGCCGCTTTCCGCCGTTTTGGCTGTATGCGAGCAATGGATCGTAAAGGTATGTATCCATATCCGGGTGTGTTCCCGTAGGGATGAATTCGTTGATGATGTCGCCTACCTGGTCGGCATAGCGATCCAGATATTCCTCGAATGTCGTGGGCGGCTTTTCCGTTGAACTTAGGATCTTGGTTATCGTTTCCATAATTCCTTGCGATCTTCAGACGGTCGAACAGTTCGTGTGCACACAAGATTTTACCATCATAGGCTTCGTATGACAGGTTGCTGAACATAATGGACGTGAATATAGTCGAAGATCTAGGAAGAGCGCAAATGGCGGGATGCTCTGAGGGCTGCGCGGCCTCATGCATCCCACCACTCGTCATTGCTAGTGCTGCTATCGATGTGCCTTCACCTCTGAGTTGTTTAGACTCGTTCAAGCAAGGGCACCACGGTGATGAACACCCAATTCACAGAGTCTTGGATAAATAGCATCTAGTCCAGAGGGGAGAAATCCTCTTTTGATACTCCGCAGATGGGGCAGACCCAATCATCAGGGATATCCTCGAAGGGCGTACCGGGATCGATGCCGCCATCAGGGTCTCCGATCTGAGGATCATAGACATATCCGCAGACATCGCATATGTACTTTTGCATGTCGGCTCCTTTCTTTGGACAAGGATCGCTACTTGTCGATCCCTTGTTCGAATCGCTTATAAGGATGACATCTAAGAAGCGCTGGGGAGCCATCTCTTGCCGATATGTTGCGATTATGTAAATCTTTCGGTAGGTCGTCGTTTTGGTGGATGAATCGCTCAGAAACACATACCCTATGTGGCGTTTTCTAGTAGAATGTTCATCGTGACCTAGCGGGGGCGTGGCGGAATTGGCATACGCAGCGGACTTAAAATCCGCCGTCTTCTGACTTAAGGGTTCGAGTCCCTTCGCCCCTACCATCGAGGTCAAGCGTTGCATACCGGAAAAATGTTGAGCAGACCGCTTAGGCGGTCTTTCCATAGCATCCCATAACTTCATATAGAGCGGAGGTACCCATGACGCGTGCTATGACGATGGCGGAAAAGATACTGGCGGCGCATGCCGGACTTGACGAGGTCGAGCCGGGGCAGTTGATCGAATGCGATCTCGATCTGGTGCTTGCCAACGATGTTACGGCTCCTATAGCCATCAAGACGTGCCGCGAGATAACGGATTCCGTCTTCGATGGGGATTCCGTGATCCTCGTTCCGGATCATTATGTTCCCAATAAGGACATCAAGAGCGCCGAGCAGGCCAAGATCGTCCGCGACTTCGCCCACGACCAGAGCATCAGCCACTATTATGAGGTCGGATGCATGGGTGTCGAGCATGCGCTTCTGCCCGAGCAAGGTGTTGTAGGTGCCGGGGATCTGATAATCGGTGCCGATTCGCACACTTGCACCTATGGTGCTCTTGGGGCGTTCTCCACAGGTGTGGGCTCAACTGATGCCGGCGTGGGCATGGCAACGGGCAAAGCGTGGTTCAAGGTTCCGGAAACCATCAAGTTCGTTGTGAATGGAAAGTTAGCACCGGGTGTTACCGGGAAAGATGTCATCTTGCATATCATTGGCAAGATCGGCGTTGATGGTGCATTGTACAAAGCCATGGAATTCACCGGAAGCGCCATAGAGTCGCTTCCCATGGACGAGCGTCTCTCCATTTCGAACATGGCTATCGAGGCAGGTGGCAAAGCCGGGCTCATTCCTGTGGACGATGTTACGCGTGAATACATGGATGGGCGCACCGAGCGTCCCTACAAAGCCTATTATTCCGATGATGATGCGCAGTTCGCCGAGGTGATCGAGATAGATGCGGCTGATATCGTTCCGACGGTGGCCTTCCCACACCTCCCGTCCAATACGCGCCCGGTATCAGATGCGCGGGATATCACCATCGATCAGGCCGTCATCGGTTCGTGCACTAATGGGCGCTTGGCTGATATGCGCCAGGCGGCAGATGTGCTGCGAGGGCGTAAAGTGGCTGATAGCGTGCGTTGCATCGTCATCCCAGCTACCCAAGAGGTCTATCGGGCTTGCGTGGATGAAGGGTTGATGGATGTCTTCCTCGATGCCAACTGCGCGGTCAGCACTCCTACTTGCGGGCCTTGTCTTGGCGGCTACATGGGTATACTTGCTGCTGGCGAGCGCGCCATAGCCACCACGAACCGTAATTTCGTCGGGCGAATGGGCGATCCTACCAGTGAAGTCTATCTGGCATCCCCGGCGGTTGCCGCTGCCAGTGCGATCCTCGGCCATATCGGGCTTCCGGAGGATCTTCCGCCCGTAGACGAATCCAAGCTAACATCGAAGAAGGCTACGTCCGAGAAGGTGGATGCTGTGCCTTCTTCGAGCAGGGTGGAAAAAGAGCCGGTAAAGGAGTTCGCTCTTGAGGGGATAACCTTCGATTCTACGGGATCTGTCGGCGCTACGGCTGAGGAGGATGTCCTTGATATATCCGGCAATGCGCAAACAGGCGGGATCTCCATGGATTGGAGCATGTTGGAAGAATGATCCGGTCGATCGATGAAAGCAAGCTCGCGCATCGTGGTGCCACGTGCGAAAGGCCGGTCTTCATCGATCGAGGGTCTCTATGTATTTCGATCGTAAATCTTTCAGATTAGGAGCAAGCATGAATTTTGAGGGAAGAGCCTTTCGTTACGGACGTGATATCGACACAGACGTCATCATCCCGGCGCGCTATCTGAACACATCCGATCCCAAAGAGCTCGCAGCGCACTGCATGGAGGATCTGGACAAGACCTTCATAGAGCGTGTGAAGCCGGGGGATATCATAGTTGCCGAAGAGAATTTCGGTTGCGGATCATCTCGCGAGCACGCGCCTATCGCCATCAAGGAAGCAGGTGTGAGCGTGGTCATCGCGAAGAGCTTCGCGCGCATCTTCTATCGCAATTCCATCAACACCGGACTTGCCATCATGGAGTGTCCGGAGGCTGTCGATGCCATCAAGGATGGCGATACCGTCAAGGTTGACACCGACACCGGAGAGATAGTTGATGAGACCACGGGTGAGAGCTTCAAGGCGCAACCGTTCCCGCCTTTCGTCGCAGAGATAATCGAGAAGGGCGGTCTTGTCAACAGATGGAAAGAGAAGCTCGCGGAAGAAGGTAGATGAGCATGTACAAGATATGCTTGCTCCCAGGAGATGGTATCGGGCCGGAGATAATCGCCGAAGGCGTGAAGGTTCTTGATGCCATAGGTAAGAAGTATGGCGTGGATTTCGAGTATGAAGAGGCGCTCATCGGGGGTTGCGCTATAGATGAGTGCGGGTGCGCCCTTCCCGAAGAAACGCTTGATGTGGCACGGGCATCCGATGCGGTCTTGTTGGCGGCTGTTGGCGGTCCGAAATGGGATACCACCGATCCGAATAAACCACGTCCTGAACAGGGTCTTTTGGGGATACGCAAGGGCTTAGGACTGTATACGAACCTGCGCCCCGTCCAGATCTTCGCTTCTTTGGCAGATGCATCAACTTTGAAGCCGGAGGTCATCGATGGCGTGGATATGATGATCGTGCGTGAGCTTACAGGCGGTCTTTACTTCGGAATGCGCGAGCGTTTCTACGATGAAGAAGGTGCTGGCACCGATGGGAAGCCTGGTCAGCGTGCCTATGATACCCTCGAGTATCGCGAATATGAGATCGAGCGCATTGCCCGCCAGGCATTCGAGGCGGCACGCAAACGTCGGGGGCGCGTGCATTCGGTGGACAAGGCCAACGTGCTGGAAACCTCTCGCATGTGGCGTGAGATAGTCCATCGCATCCATGATGAGGACTATCCGGATGTCGAACTTGAGGACATCCTTGTTGACAACTGCGCCATGCAGCTCATTAACCGACCGGCGGATTTCGATGTGCTGGTCACAGAGAACATGTTCGGCGATATCCTTTCCGATGAAGCTGCGCAGATCTCAGGCTCTTTGGGAATGCTCGCAAGCGCTTCGCTAGGCGATGGGGTCGCGCTATACGAACCGAGCCATGGAAGTGCGCCCGATATCGCAGGCAAGGGCATAGCCAACCCGCTTGCTCAGATCCTATCTGTTCAGATGATGTTGCAGCACAGTTTCGATATGCTCGATGCGGCAGCCGATATCCAGAATGCTATCACGAAGGTGCTCGATGCGGGTTGGAGAACGGGCGATATTGCTGACAGCTCAACTCCTGCTGAGAAGATCGTGGGAACCTCTGCGATGGGGGATCTGATAGTCGAGGCTTTGTGATCCGCGTAGTGGGCGGTCTTGACCGCCCACATTATGCAATCAGCTCGAAGGCATCCCCTTTTCGCATTTGGCGCTCACTCTCGATGCTTACGCATCAGCGGTTCGCTCCCTCATGCATTCATATATTGCTTTCTTACGAAAGCATATGAAAGATGGTGTTCAGAGCAAATCGAAAAGGGATACCTTCAACCTTCATGATCGTCTTGGTCTTGCAAAGTCCAAGGCATATAAATGCGAGTGGGTGTGCTTGAGACGAGGGTATTGCGGGTGTATAAACTTCATACATCCGCAACAGAGAGTGTCAAGGTGTCGCGAAGCGACCAAAAGCAAAGAATTGCGAAGCAATTGTTTGCGATGACTTGACACGAGCTAAGCCAAAGGAGCCGTGAGATCCACTCGTGGTGATCTTCCACGAGTTAGCTCACGGCGACGACGCGTCGAGACGAAAGTACATTCACTTGCATTACACGTATGGAGTATCGCCAAATGCGAAAAGGGGTACCTTCGACCTCTATGCATTGCGCTCAGGCATCAAAACCTCAATGGCGCTGTGTTCGATCGAGATGTCGAACACGCTTCCCGTTATCTTCTCGCCATCCATCTGAGCAGGTGGCTCGTCTTCGAATTCGATGTGCGCATGCTTCGCTTGGAACATCTCGAAGTTGGGCATGCCCACATGGTTGCCATTTTTCGCTTTCAAGAACGTGGTCACGGCTTTCATCACGGTGATCGGTGGGTGCGAGATGCATACATCGAAAAGGCCGTCGTCCAGTTTCGCTTCGGGGCAGATCTTGAAACCACCTCCGTAATATGGGCCGATCTGGACGGCAAACGTTATGGACTTGCCGCTGGTGGTTTCATCCCCATCGAAGCTTGCCGTATAGGAATGCTCGTCTAGATGGTGCATAAGCTGGTCGAAACCGCTTTCCATATACAGGATAGTGCCCTTCCGTCCGCTCTTCTTCCTGCGCTCCACCGTGTCGAGCGCTATAGCGGCATCAAGCCCGAACGATAGGGTTTCCATGTAATAGAATTCATTGACCTTGCCGATATCCACCGGATGGGGCTCCGAGCGCAGCAATTCTTCGCAAGCCTTATCGATCTTGGTCGAAAGGCCGAGCGCATGGGCGTAATCGTTTCCCGATCCAGCCGGGATCACTCCGAGCTTAGGCCGGTCACCAGGACGCTTTGCCATGAGCCCGTTGACCACCTCATGGATGGCTCCGTCTCCTCCGAGCGTTATTATGGTTTCGAAGCCTTCGCTTTGACTCGCGATATCGCTTGCATGCTTGGGCTGGTTCGTGAAGACCACGCTTAGCGCATCATCACCTAGCCCTTTGCGCAGCAAAGTTGCCGCTCTCTCGGCTATGAGGGCACCCTTTCCGCTCTGCGCGGCTGGATTGGCTATGAGCAGATACTTTTCCATAACTGAATTCTAATACTGTGCGAAGCTTTTCGTGGTAACTGAAACTTTTCCATTACCTGATTCATCGGCTTGGCGCAGCGGGTGGATCCGATCGGATCCGACTACGTTGCTAGCCCTACAGATCGAAGGTGTCATTGTTGCAGTAATTGTCAGGTTCGAAC
Source organism: uncultured Eggerthellaceae bacterium (assembly GCA_964469815.1). Classification (GTDB taxonomy): domain Bacteria; phylum Actinomycetota; class Coriobacteriia; order Coriobacteriales; family Eggerthellaceae; genus MGBC163016. The sequence goes on from CAYXZC010000034.1 coordinate 9,924, forward strand.
TGGAGCTGGCTTTCCGCTCCGGAGAGCACCGAGCGAGCCTGTTCCCGCAGATTGTTCAATCCGCTGAGGAACTGCCTGTACATAACGACCACCAAATATCGCCCGATAGGGGAAAGGGTGAGCTCGTCTTCGTTGTCCGTCTCAAAGGCGCGACATGCACGCAGAAATGCCATCTCTGCAGGTAGCGCCGCGTCCATCCCGATGCCGAACTTCTCTTTGAAGGCATGCTTGTCAAGACGCAGATGGTAGAGCTGGAGCAAGAACCAGTAACGCTCGAAGTTACGCCCTCCGACCTTGGTCTTTCCCATCAGGGACATCCTGCCGGAATCTATCTTGTCGTTGTACTCCTTCAGGCTGAAGGTGTTGACGAACAGCGTGTGGTTCAAAGGCGTTATGGCGCCGGAGCCTATTGCGGGATACTCCTCATAGGACACGGCGTATTCTTCCACCATAAGACAGTTGTCCTTCTCACCCTCAGGCATACGACGGTTGAAGGTCCAGAGCGTTTCGCGATCGAATATCGGATCGTCTCCTCCCGCCAGCACCCCATCGATGATCTGGTAGTAACGGTATTCCTGATCGTAATCGATGACACCGAGCGCCTGTTCCAGCTTCTTCATGGTAGCATTCGACTTGTAGAGGGGAGAGAATGTGGTCTGGCGACATCCGCAAAGCGATACCTTCTCCAGGTCATCAAAGAGAATTTCCTCGGTTTGAGTAGGGAAGTTGAATATCATGTCCACGTTTATAGAATTGAAGTATGGATTAGCCTCGGCAAGGCGCTCTAGTATCTCCTCGCCGCTTCCGTATTTATGGTATCTGTCCATTTGCTTCAAAAGATCGTTATTGAAGCTTTGGACTCCAACGGAAAGCCTCTGTACGCGACCTTTCATCTTCTCGAGATAAGATGGAATGAGGTGGTTCGGGTTCGTCTCGACCGAAACCTCCTTTATGTTGAAGTTATCCTTCGCCACATCGATGGTCTCGCAAAGCTCATCGATCATGACGGTGGGCGTGCCGCCGCCGAAATAGAGCGTTTCGATATCGTAACCAAGATCTGTGAGCATCAGCATCTCTTTGCGCAGGTTCTCGAAATATGGGCGAGCAAGGTCTTCTTGGAACGGATACCGATTGAAGCTGCAATACGGGCAGAGCACCTCGCAAAACGGGATGTGGATATAGAGCATGTAGCTTTTGCCGGCCTCAGCAGGGGGCATATGCGTTTCATCCAGAGGATGGAGACGCAATTGCTTCTTGATCATATCTGCAGTTATCTTCGATAGCAAACGTTCTTTGATCATCAGGTCTTCCTTCAGGCGGTGTTCGCGTTGATCTTGGTGTCCTTCGATCGAAAGCCAAAGGTTCGATCATCAATTCTACATTGTTGGCGAAGTGGGCGCATAAGTAAAGTTTCGATGACGCTATATACCGAAATCGGGTATATCTGCCTGTCGAGGGCAGTCGAAATACGGTCGAAACATATTCATTGTTATGATGGTTGGGATCCATAGGCAAATGATTCATCAAGGAGGATCGAATGGGATTTCTGCAAGGTAAGACTGCCATAATAACCGGTGCCGGATTGGCTAAACTGAAGGATGGCTCGCCAGGGTCTATCGGTTATGGCATCGCTATCGCATATGCGAAGGAAGGCGCGAATTTGGTCATCACTGGTCGCAACGTTGCAAAGCTGGAAGGAGCCAAAGAGGAGCTCGAGCGCGACTACGGCATCGAGGTCCTTACCGTACAGGCCGATGTGAAGGCCGGAGCCGACAACAAGGCTGTCGTGCAAAACGTCATCGATCAGGCGATGGAGAAGTTCGGTCGGATCGATGTGCTCGTGAACAACGCCCAGGCATCCGCATCGGGCGTCACGCTTGCCGACCATACCACCGATCAATTCGATCTGGCCATCTATTCAGGCCTTTATGCGGCGTTCTACTACATGCAGGCGGCGTATCCGCATCTTAAGGAAACGAAGGGATCCGTTATCAATTTCGCGTCAGGTGCTGGGCTCTTCGGGAATTACGGCCAGTGTGCATATGCTGCTGCGAAAGAGGGGATACGCGGCATGAGCCGCGTGGCTGCGACCGAGTGGGGTCCGGATGGCATCAATGTCAACGTCGTATGCCCGCTTGCTTGGACAGCGGCGCTCGAGAACTTCCAGGAGCAGTATCCTGATGCGTTCGAGGCGAACGTCCATATGCCTCCGATGGGGCACTACGGAGATGTCGAGAAGGAGATCGGACGCGTGGTCGTCCAGCTCGCGAACCCGGACTTCAAGTTCATGAGCGGCGAGACTCTAACGCTAGAAGGCGGAATGGGGCAGCGCCCGTAATCAGATTTATCGTTTTGCTGAGGCAGTCATATAGGCCGCAAAAGGAATGATCAGTCGCTCAAACAGTCCTGAGCTCGCACGAAAGCCACACTGTGGCTTTCGGCTCATGCGGAACTCGCTTTGTGATCACACCTTTTGCGGCATTGAGCTGTATTTGGCAAAACGAGATGAACTTTGATTACGGGTATCAAGAGGTCAAGGTCGATCGAATCTCGGAGCTAGTCGCTATCTTTATCAGCTTCTGCTTTTTGTGGATCCTCTCTTTGTGATCACGCCTTTTGTGACATCGATCTGCTTCGTCCGCTATTTGCTCTTGAATGCTTTGGTGCGCTGTATGAGAACCGCTCCGATCAAGAACGGCATCCAGAATACGATCCCGCGATACACCATGATGGCCGCCATTCCCGATGCCTGGTCGATCCCATAGAGCGTGAACGCAACGAGCACTGCGGCTTCCACAACACCGACTCCTTGTGGAGTGAACGATATCATCGCGAACAGGGTTGCAACAACATATCCGCAGATGAGCGCCTGAATATCGTGGATTCCGAATGCGTAGCCGACCGCTGAGAAGCACGCCATCTCGCATGCGCTGGCCACAAGAGCCAGCAGGAAAGGCCGTACGGTGATCTTCGGGTTCTTCGCCATGAGAGAGGCGGCTTGTGAGAATGATTCAACCGTGCTCTCAGCCCATGGGTCGATCGGGCCTTTCTTGAACTTCCTTGCGATCCTGTCCACGAAGCGCTCGATGGGCTTGAGCACTTTGAGCACCAGTTTCGGCTTCATTCCGCCAAGCGTCATGACGGTCACAAGCCCTCCGACAAGAGCGATGGCGGCAAGGCCCAGCAACAGCCAACCCGGTTGAAGGCCGACAGTGAACGTGAGCACTCCGAAGGCGATGAGCATTATTATGACGAATCCGGAATCTATGGAAAGTTGCATCAGCAGTGCCGCGCCCGTTGCTTTGCCTGCAGCGATGCCGCGCTTGGATGCATCATCTACCACAAGCGTCGTGCCGGCAAGATTGAAGGACGGGGCTATCGTATTCACGAAGAACGTGCCGAACACGAGCTTTATCCCCGTGGAGAAACCTATTCGCGACCCAACCGATCTGAAGCACCATGTGAACTGAAATCCTTGCGAGAAATACTTTCCCAGTTGGAATATGACGGCAAGCACAAGGAAGAGGGGCGATCCCTGCTTCACGGTCTCGATGAGCTTCTCAAGCTGATCGCCGCGCATGAATATAACAGCGAGCACGATGACCACGATCAGACCCACTAGGATGAGCCTGATGTTCTTGGAGCTCTCCTTCTTCTGCACATCGTTTTTTGCGGGTTTCGGCTCGATGGTCTTCTGGGAGGAGATCCCGCTCTTCGCTCTCGCTTCGTTCGTATTCAGATCCGTTGTCATGATAAGTTCCTTCTAGCGCAGTGCAAGTTCAAGATAAGAGGCTATGCAGCATGCTGCAAACCCGATGATCAAAAGTACGAATATCGCATTCGCCACTTTGGGACGCAAGAGGGAGAAGCCTTCGCAAACGGCCGGGAATATGACCCAAACATACAGCACAGCCATGATGCCGATGCCGATATCGTTGACGATCCAAGCCTGACCGAAGATATTCCCAGGAAGCTCTGAGTTATCCCAATAGGGGTACTCACCGAACTGGTCAGGCTGATTTACGAGCCAGCCAACGATCAGCTCCATAGCGGCGCTTATGGCAACGGATATGACGAACGTTTCAAGGAGCGCACCCCAAAGCGTGCGTCGATGCATGACGATTATCTCTTTGAGCGGTTCAATGATGAGCGTCATGAACACCGCACCGAAGCCATAGACCCAATACGGGTGATACCACGGATCGCTCCAAACGGCGTAATCCTCGGACACGATCCCGAAGAACCTATCCATGAGAAGGCACCAAGGTATCTCCATCCAGTGCCCGACAAGGCATATCAGGCAGAAGCAGAATATCAAGGCTCGCCAGAACTCCCAGTTCTTCGGAGCGAAATACCCTACCTCATCCTTCTTGGATATCCTATGTAGCTTATGCTTAGACATCAAGATGCCTTACCTTTTCTCTATGACCTAAGAGTACCCTTGATCCTCGTATGTCCTCCATCAAGATCCGTTATGTTTTCCCACTTGTTACCCTGCATCGATTACGAAAGACTGACAAAAGGGCGATGAACGGGTTCGGAGGGTCTGCCTATGATAGATTGCGGTGACAGGGATCTTGGATGTTAGAGGTTGGCTATGGCGGTTTATTACAAGCTCGAGCAGGTGGACAAGAGCGTTGGGGCTTCCGATCATGCGAAGATGGAGTCCATAGAGCGCGCTGAATGCGATGGGTGCACAGAGCCTACGGTCGAGTCCGTCACGGCAGAAGAATTCTCAGGGCTGGGAATATGGGATGGGGCTGCCAATTTCTCTCCTGAAAAGCTGATAAACATGGACAGCACCTTTGCAGAGGATTATCCCGACTACATCGTCGGCTCCTTATCCGTCCCATCGAAGAAGACCCAGTCTGCCGATCCGTTCGACTTTGCTTTCTATATGGATAAGAATGACCTTGTGTTCATAGACGATAGCGGGTACACGAACAAACTGCTCGAGCAGATGGCCGAAAACGGCATGATAACCGAGGCATCCACGGCGCATTGCCTTCAGCTCTTCTTAAAGATGATGCTCGGAGATGACCTGGTGTTCTTGAGCGAGCTCGAGGACGAGATGGAGGACATCGAGGAGCGGATGCTCGTGAAGCATGCTGAGATAGATACGCCTGTCATAATGGATTATAGGCGCCTGTCCATCCATTTGAGCTCCTTTTATCAGCAGCTGACCACAATGGCCTCTCTGATATCGGACAACGAGAACAAGCTGCTGACGAAAGAGGAAGCAAGGATCTTCCGGCATATCTCAGGATTGAGTTCGCGTCTTGAGTCTCGAGCCAACACATTGAGGGAATACAGCCTGCAGCTCTATGAGATGCAGCAGACATTGATCGATATGCAACAGAATTCGATAATGCAGGTGCTCACTATCGTTACGGTGCTCTTGGCGCCTCTCACGTTGGTGACGGGATGGTTCGGCATGAACCTGCAGGTGCTGCCGGGTTTGAACTTGGATTTCATGTGGATCGCCCTGCTCGGAACATTCATCGTGTGCACAGGCTTTCTGCTGTTCATCTTCCATAGGAAGAAGTGGCTGTAGCACGTGTAACCTGCGAAGCAGATCCGATCCTACGCCATCTACGCCATCGAATCGCAATCATCGATACGGCAAAGCAGCAATTCAGTTACAAAATATATACGTGTGCATTCCAGATCGCGATCCCTTCCTATGAGGGTGAGCGCGCTTTCCTAAAATCATGGCAGATGTAGCTCCCGAAGATCTATCGAGGAGGAAGCCATGAAAGAAAAGAGGGAGGGCGCATCCGTTTCGCCTGAGATGACGAGGCGCAGTTTCGTCCAGACTTCCGCTGCGGTGACCGCAGGGGTCGTGGGCGCAGGTGCGCTCGGTGCGACCGTAAATTCCGTCCAAGCGTCCAAAGCGCTGGCTGAAAGCGCACCTGCGGAAGGCGCATGGTTCAGAACGACCTGCTCTCCGAATTGCACAGGCGCATGCGGCACCAAGGCGTTCGTGCATGATGGGCAGATCAAGATGATAAACGCCGCATCGGATTATCCTGATGCGCAATACAACCCCCGTGGATGCTTGAAGGGTCTTTCGATCAATACGCTGGTGCACGGTCCTGATAGGCTCCTTCATCCGCTCGTGAAGGATGAAGGGGGATCTGGGCTCAAAGAGACCGACTGGGATACCGCACTAGATACAGCGGCTAAAAAGCTCAACGATGTAGCGGAAAAATACGGTGCGGATTCCATTGCCGTCATCTGGCAGGTACAAGGAACCGGACACATCCAGAAGGGTTCCATCATCAGGCTCACCAACATGATGGGCTGGTCGGCAATAGGTTGCTATGAGATGAACGGCGACCTTCCGATGTTTTGGCCTGAGACCTTCGGCTGCCAAAGCGAGGAGCTCGAGTCGTATTGTTGGGAGGATTCGCGCTATACAATGATCTTCGGATCGAATGTGATGACCACCCGTCTTCCGGATGCCCAATTCCTGAATCGTTCACGCGAGGCCGGTGGGAAGATTGTCTGCTTCGATCCCAACTATTCGACGACTGCAGAGAAATCCGATGAGTGGATACAGGTGAAGCCCGATACCGATGGCGCGTTCGCATTGGCGATGGCCAAGACGATCATCGATGACGGCCTTGCTGACGAACATTTCCTCACATGCTTCACAGATCTTCCGATACTCATAGACACGGCATCAGGGAAAAGGCTGCTCGCTGATGATGTGCAAGGTCTCTCCGCAATAGCTGCGCCTGATTATCGTCAGACCTTCGTGATCTCGCGCAATGGCTCCTTGACGGCGCTCGATCCTGAGCATATCGGCAACACACCCGATGCCGATCTCGATGTGGAGATCGACGTTGCGATGAAGGATGGCTCGACTGCACATGCGAAGAGCGCCTTCGCTCTTTTGAAGGAGCGTCTTGCCGAGTATACTCCTGAACGCGCAAGCGAGATAACAGGCGTTCCCGCCGATACCATCAAGCGTATCGCGCACGAATGTGCAACAACGAAACCGATGCACATCATCTTCGGCGGCGCTGCAACGCAGTGGTACCATGGCGACCTCTAAGGTCGCGCCTGCGCGCTCGTCGCCGCTCTGACAGGGAACATCGGCCAGCTTGGCGGCGGTATCTCCACATATGTCGGACAGTACAAGACCCGCTTCAACACTGCTTCTTGGTTCCTTCCTCCCAAATTGAACAAGAAGTCCACGTGCTTCAACTATGCCGTAACAGGGCGCACGGATACGATGTCGGCAACCTTCCCCGCCTCCGGCATAAAGGCCTTCGTCATAGGTTGGGGCAACCCGTTTGAGCAGCATGATGTGGACAACTGGCTTCGCCGAGCTAGGGAGAACGGCGATATCGAATGCGTTGTCGTGTTGGATTTCCAGCATACGAAGACGGTTGATTACAGCGATGTAACGCTCCCGTGCGCATCGTGGTATGAGAAGCTCGAGCTTACCACGACCCCGCTTCACCCCTATGTTCAGATACAGCAGCGCATGGTGGATCCTCCGGGAGAAGCTAGGGACGAGATCTGGATCTGCAAGGAGCTGGCATGCAGGTTGAACCCCGATCTGGCCGATCAATGGCCTGAATTCGATCCGGAGGATTCGCAGAAGGTATCCGAAGAGGTCTGCGAGCTCTTGCTGCAGAAGGGTGGCCTTCCTGTGGAGCATATAACGCTCGAAGAACTCCGTGAAGGACCTGTGAAGCTTGCGCATGAGAATCCCGGCGAGAAGAAGATCCCGTTCTGGAGCCAGATCCATGAAGGTACGCCCTTCCCGACGCTCTCGCGACCGAATGCGCTTGAGGTGACGGCCAAGTTCGTGAAGTCCGGACGTATCGAGTTCTATCGTGATGAGGATATCTTCCTCGATCTCGGCGAGCAGCTCCCATGCTACAAGCCGGCATTCGAGGATACCGAGTACAAGCAAGATCCCGAGGCGCGCGAGAAGTATCCTTTCGCTTACATCACCCGCAACAGCGTATTCCGCGTGCATTCCACCTATGTGAACAATCCGTTCATGCTTGAATTGCAGGATGAGATGCCGAAGGTATGGATGAATCCGGAGGATGCGAAGGCGTGCGGAGTGGACACCGGCGATGTCGTTGAGGTCTACAATTCGCGCGGCAAGGTACAGGGTGCGCTCATCACGGATACCGGCATGCATACAGGCCAGGTCATCTTCGATCAGGGTTGGTGGAGCCGATATACGGGAGATGAGAGCTACAATTCGCTGATCTATCCATGGATCAATCCCACGAACGAGGTCTATTACGTATCAAGCGTATGGTCGCCAAATATGGCTTGGAACGAATGCGTCTGCAACGTGAAGCTCTTGGATAAAGGCGGAGCATTCAAGGAGGTGATGTCATGAGGTACGCAATGGCCATAGACCTGAATCGCTGCATAGGCTGCAGGACATGCGCTGTGGTTTGCAAGAACCATAACGCTGAGCCGGAGGGAATCTGGTGGAACAGGGTGTTCTCGACCGGTGCTCCGAACTATGCGACATCCGTTGAGGTGGATGGCGGGCCTAGGATGGAGTTCACCCCGGTAAGCTGCCAGCAATGCGAAGATGCACCATGTGTTACGGTGTGCCCTACGGGTGCTTCCTATGTGGATGAGTCGGGTGTCGTGCTCATAGATTACGAGCGCTGCATCGGATGTAGGTATTGCATGACGGCATGTCCTTACAATGTGCGCCAGTTCAATTGGCAGAAGCCCGAAGGGATCCCCGGCGATGAGGGAGCTTACTCCTACGGGTATCCTGCCGATGTTCGCGATGAGGGCAAGTTGGTGTATACGCCAAAGCGCCCGGAAGGTGTGGTCGAGAAATGCACCTTCTGCGTTCAATATACCCAACAGGGCGAAACGCCTGCATGTTGCATCAACTGTCCTGCGAACGCAAGGATATTCGGTGATATGGATGACCCCGATTCGGAATTCTCAAAGTATGTAGCTGATAAGGAAACCTATGTGATCGGTGAAGAGTACAACACGCATCCGAAAGTTGTCTATATCAAGTCCGAGCGTGAGGCGAAGGATCATTCCGGTTCGGGTGGAAAAGAAGATGTAGCGGATACGGAGAAGGCAGGTGCATGATGAAGAGCATTATCATCCAGAATAAAGGCAAAGCCCTTCTTGTATGTCTCGCCTGCATAGTTGCCGGACTCGTTGCTTGGGGTTGCATGATCGGGATGGGTCTTCTGGAGACCACCGATATGAGTAACATCTTCAACTGGGGTCTTCTGATCGCCATGTTCGCTTTCTTGGTGGGATTCGGAGCCGGTTCGCAGATCGTGGCAAGCTGGATCGTCATCAGGAATAAAGAGGAGCTTAAGCCGTATCTGCCTGCATGTCAGGCTATAGCGCTCGGCGGCATCATCGGCGCTGCCATCGCCATCATGGCTGATCTGGGGCATCCTTGGCATATCATGTCGATGCTGCTGACGCCTAACGTGACATCTCCGCTCTTTTGGGATATGGTGGCGCTCACAGCCTTTCTCATCGTGTCCATCGTATGCCTTGTTGCCGTGGGAAAAGGGTGGAAGAGCCTACGCGCTTGGATGTGGGTTGGACTTGTTTGCGCGCTCGTGCTGCAGATCGTCGAGGGACTGCTCTTCGCCACGATGACATCCAGAGCGTGGTGGCACAGTTTCATCATGCCCATAGACTTCGTCATCGTTGCCATCGTGTGCGGTATCACCATCATGTGCATCATAAGCGCAGCATCGAAGAGAGAAGGGTCGCTTGCTGCTGCGAAGACGTTCGCTAGTTGGCTCTTCATATTCGTCGTCATCCATATATGCCTGTCGCTCTTGGAGATCATCCTTCTTGCCTGCGAGACCGCGCCTGGAGCTTATGAGGCTCTCAGTCTGCTTGGCAAATACATCGTCTTGTACATCGTTGAGATAGGCCTATCCCTTGGTGCGGTGATCGCGCTTCGTGTGAAGATGGACAAAGCCACGAAGAAGATGATCATCATCTGCGCGAGCTTGGTGTTGGTCGCCATGTTCGCCCATCGTTTGATGCTGCTCTATCCGGCTATGGGAGCAGGAACGCTGTTCACGCAGCTTTCGAATGAGGCATCCCCCATGTGGTTGTTCCCGACATCCACAGGATTTCTTGCCAGTTACAAGGAAACATTCGCTTTGACCCATGGTTATATGCCAACGATCATCGAATGGGTGTCGACCCTGTTGCCATTAGGGGCAGCAGCACTCGTTGCCATAGTGGGTGTGAATCTGGACGATCATTGGAGGCGGCAAAGGGGTGAGTAGCATCGAATGAGAGTCTGCGCAAAGTGTAAGTTTGAGCATTGAAAACAGCTAGATTACGTGGCAATTACAACTGCATGGATGAAGCTTTCAGTTGTGATCACAGTAATAGAATCAAAGTCAGTTAGTCGGTGCAAGGAATAGAAAGGTGGCCACAAAATGGTTGATACAAAGGATCAAGATGCCCGTAAGGATCTGGAGCGTATAGAGCAAGAGGCAGTCGCAGAAGCTGAGGCTTCAGTTGAGGATTTCGACGCGATGGGTGATGAGCAGGCTGCTGCAGAGGCGGCTGAGACAGCATTCACATTCGAGGAGGCTCAGCAGTAGATTCTGGCGAGAGCATATCGCATTCGCGTGCATAGCGGGTGCAAGAAGGGGGTGCAGGATATCGATCCTGCACCCCCTTCGCATTTGGAGAATAGATGGTGCATAACAAGCTCGAAGGCATCCCTTTTCGCATTTGGCGCTCACTCTCGATGCTTCGCATCAGCGGTTCGCTCC
>CAYXZC010000035.1:0-17449 GCA_964469815.1 uncultured Eggerthellaceae bacterium
TGTGTATGTCTTTAAAAGCGGTACAGAGAGACCGACAAGGCAAACGCTACATATCAAACGCAGCATTTACTCGGTTTCGGCTGTACACAACTAGAAGAAAGGTTGTGTATGAGCGGATCAAAGGACGGCTCTGTTGTAGAGCCGCATTCGGATTCGGGCTCAGGCTCGAATCTCGGTTCGGATCCTTCCATCATCCCGGATCCAACATCGTGCAATTCGGTCTGCATGGATGCAGACGATATCGAACGTGCCCTGACACGCATCGCGCATCAGATACTTGAGACGAACAAGGGTGCTGAAGGGCTCGCGCTCGTCGGTATCCTTACCCGAGGCGATCTTCTTGCGAAGCGCCTTCACGACAAGATTGCCGAGATAGAAGGGGTCGATCTCCCGATAGGTGCGCTGGATATCAGCTTCTACCGCGATGATTACCTGGTTCATTTCTCGCCTGAGGTGCTCTCGACGGATATCCGCTTCGACGTGAACGACAAGACGATAGTGCTCGTCGATGATGTTCTCTACACGGGTCGCACCATACGTGCTGCACTCGATGCTCTTATGGATATCGGTCGTCCTTGCGCCGTTCAGTTGGCGGTGCTCGTCGACCGCGGCCATCGTGAGCTTCCGATACGCGCCGATTACGTTGGCAAGAACGTGCCTTCTGCATCCGATGAGAACGTCAGGCTCTTCCTTGAGGAGGTCGATGATGTTCCATCCGCTGTCGAGATAATATCGATCGACGAGAGCGGGCATGTCGGATCGGCTCCGCTTCCGAGAAGATCAGGAGAATGATGGCGATGGCATTCAAGCATAAGAACCTGATCGACATTCGCGAGTATTCCGCAGATGACCTCATGCTCATCCTTGAGACGGCTGCTCGCTTCAAAGAGGTCAACGAGCGTCGCATCAAGCAAGTTCCCACTCTCAAGGGAACCACTATCGTCAATATGTTCAACGAGCCTTCGACCCGCACGCGATCTTCCTTCGAGATAGCGGAGAAGCGCCTGTCCGCCAATTCGCTCAATTTCGGAGGAAGCAGCACGTCCACGGTGAAGGGCGAGAGCCTGACCGATACCGTGAAGACGCTCTGCGCCTACAAGATAGACCTTATCGTGGTGCGCGACTCTCATGCGGGTGCGCCACGAAAGATCGCCGATGTATCCGGCGTGCCCGTCATAGATGCGGGAGATGGTCGCCACCAGCACCCCACGCAAGCGCTTCTCGACCTGTATTCCATCTGGGAAGCCGGACGCAGCTTCGAAGGGCTCAACGTCGGGATCGTCGGGGATATCGCGAACTCGCGCGTTTGTGGATCCCTCATGCCGGCGCTGAAAACGCTCGGAGCCAACGTTGCCCTTGTGGCGCCACCAACGCTTCTTCCCGCGCGACCGGATATACTTGGTGCGGATGATGTCACATCCGATCTGGATTCTATCCTTCCCGATCTGGATGTCGTGTACATGCTGCGCATCCAGCGCGAACGCCTTGAAGGCGCGCCGTATCCATCGCTTCGCGAATACAACCGGCTCTTCGGGCTTACGAAGGCGCGTGATTCCCTGATGCGCGACGATGCTCTGATCTGCCATCCAGGACCCATAAACAGAGGCGTTGAGCTCGATAGCTTCATGGCGGATCATCCCAAGCGCTCGCTCATATTGGATCAGGTCTATGCGGGCATCCTCGTTCGCATGGCAGCTATGTATCTTTTGTTAGGAGGTAGCCACGATGGCGTTGATGCTTAAAGGGGCGCATCTCATAGACCCTCAGGTCGGATTGGACGAGGTCGCAGACATCCTCATCCGCGATGGGGTGATTGTCGAGATAGGTCATGATCTTGATATGCCGAAAGGCGTTGAGCGCGATCTGTCCGGAAAGATCATAACGCCCGGACTCATCGATATACATGTCCATTTACGCGATCCAGGCCTTGAGGAGAAAGAGGACATCGCCTCAGGGTCTGCGGCTGCTGCGCACGGGGGCTTCACTGCAGTGTGCCCGATGCCCAACACTAAGCCGGTCATCGATAACGCAGTGGGCATCGAGTATGTGAAAGCACGCGGAGAGCAGGTGGGCAAGTGCAGGATTGTCCCATGCGGGGCTTGCACGAAAGGCCTTGAGGGGCAGATACTCTCCGATATGGGTGACATGCATGCAGCAGGTGCCAAGGCGTTCTCAGATGACGGCCGTGGCATCCAGGATGCCGGCATGATGCGCCGTGTTATGGAATATGCTTCCCAGTTCGACGTGCCTGTCATGCTCCATTGCCAGGATGATTCGCTGGTTGGTGCAGGTCAGGTGAACGAAGGCGTTGCATCCACTCGCCTTGGCCTTCTAGGCTGGCCTGCTGTTGGGGAGGAAGCCGAGATAGAGCGTGATATTCTGCTCTGCCGACTGACCGGATGCCCGACGCATATCCAGCACATAACAACGGCTCGCGGACTCGATATGGTTCGTGCAGCGAAGGCCGAAGGTCTTCCTGTGACCTGCGAGGTCACGCCCCATCACCTGTTCCTCACAGAGGATGACATCACCGACGAATATCCGACGAGCCTAAAGGTGAACCCGCCACTTCGCACGGCAGATGATGCCGTTGCCCTTGTGGAGGGAATCAAGGACGGTACGGTGGATGCTATCGTCACCGATCATGCACCTCACACCGATTGGGAGAAGGATCGCGCATTCGAGCAGGCTCCTTTCGGGATGATAGGCCTTGAGACCTCGCTCGGTCTCGTGTTGACGAAGCTCGTGGATACGGGCATCATCGATCATGCGCGTATGGTGGAGCTCATGGCGATAAACCCGCGCAAGATCCTTCGCGTTGACCCTGTCAGGCTCGAAGCGGGATCCGTTGCCGATCTTACGGTCATCGATCCGGATGCGACATGGACGGTCGATCGTGACGATTTCTATTCGAAAGCGGGAAATTCCGCGTTCCTAGGCTGGCAGCTCAAAGGGCGTGCCAGCGATGTCTATGTCGGAGGATATGCAACTATGGAAGAAGGGGTCGTAGTTGAGTAGAGTAAGCGAATCTTTATTGGAGAACACCTCTAAACGCAGCGCTTCGCCTGCTGTGCTGGTGCTCGAGGACGGCACGGCATTCGAAGGGCGCTCCTGCGGGGCGCAAGGTACGCGATTCGGCGAGATATGCTTCAACACATCGCTCGAAGGCTATCTGGAGGTTCTGACCGATCCCTCGTATGCAGGCCAGATCATAACGATGACATATCCGCAGATCGGCAATTACGGTGTGAATCCTGATGATGTCCAACGATCGGTGCCTGCGCTTCGAGGTCTTGTCGTTCGCGATATCTGCGAGAAGCCGTCGAACTGGCGAAGCGTCATGAGCCTTCCGGAGTACCTCGAGCGAAACGATATCGTCTGCATCGAAGGGATCGACACCCGATATCTCGTTCGCCATATTCGGGATAACGGAGCTATGCGTGCTGTGCTCTCAACCGAGGATACGGATGTGGCATCCCTTCTTGAGAAGGTGCGCGCCTCTGAGTCCATCGTAGGCGTGAACTTGGCAAAGACCGTAAGCTGTGATGATGTTCATCCTTACGACAACCTGCCAGAAAGCCATGCGTTCGCAACGGATGATGCGCTCGGCATCGCCGATGATGCGGGCGTTGCGGAAGGTGCCTACACGCCAAAGCGCGTCGTTGCCTACGATTGCGGGGCGAAGGATTCCATCTTGCAGAACCTCGTACGTTGTGGGATGGATGTCACGGTCGTTCCCTACGACACAGCCGCTGAAGAGGTGCTCGCGATGCAGCCGGATGGCATCTTCCTCTCGAATGGTCCGGGAGATCCAGATGCGGTCGAGGAGACCTACTCTCAGGTGGAGAAGCTCTTGGGTCAGGTTCCCATCTTCGGCATCTGCCTTGGGCATCAGATGATCTCGAAGGCAGCAGGAGCCAGCATCGAGAAGCTCAAGTTCGGGCATCGTGGCGGCAACCATCCGGTCAAGAACCTTCTTACCGATCGCGTGGAGATAACAGCGCAAAACCACGGTTTCGGGCTCGAATTCGACAGTCTAGGTTCGCTTATCCCCGAGCTTTCCGGCGGACACACCGAGCATGTTGACGACCTTCGCTTTTGGAGCGACAACAAGATCGCCCCTGTCGTGCAAAACGATAGGTTCGGCCGCATCCAGCTCACGCATGTGAATCTGAACGACGGAACGCCCGAGGGGATCGCATTTCTGGACATCCCAGCATTCTGCGTGCAATATCATCCCGAAGCAAGCCCCGGGCCTACCGATTCGCACTATCTGTTCACCGCGTTCTCCCGTTTGATGGACGGGCGCGATGACTATCTGGATATCGATATCTCGACCGACCGGCTTGCCGGATGGCGTTTCTAGAAAGGCAGAGTGAGGCTGATCATGCCCAAACGCGAAGATATTAAGACGATACTCGTTATCGGCTCCGGGCCGATAGTCATCGGGCAGGCTTGCGAGTTCGATTATTCAGGTACGCAGGCCTGCAAGGTCCTCAAGGACGATGGCTACCGTGTCGTGCTCGTGAACTCGAATCCCGCCACCATCATGACCGATCCGTCCTTGGCCGATAAGACCTACGTGGAGCCGATCACCCCTGAGTTCGTGCGCAAGGTCATCGAGATCGAGCGCCCTGATGCGCTCTTGCCGACGCTTGGCGGGCAAACGGGGCTGAACACTGCGGTGGAGCTCGCGAAATCAGGTGTTCTGGACGAATTCGGCGTCGAGATGATCGGATGCGACCTTGAGGCCATCGAGCGGGGAGAGGATCGAAAGCTCTTCAACGAATGCATGGCAGAGCTCGGGATCGAAACGGCTCGCAGCGGATACGCTTATTCCGTTGCCGATGCTGAGGCCATAGTGGATAAGATCGGATATCCGGTCGTGCTTCGCCCGTCGTATACGCTCGGCGGATCGGGAGGAGGCATCGCGCATGATCATGACGAGCTCGTCGCCATCGTGTCACAAGGCATCGAGCTTTCCCCGGCATCAGAGGTGCTGGTGGAGGAATCCATCGAAGGCTGGAAAGAGTTCGAGATGGAGGTCATGCGCGATAAGGCAGGCAACGGTATCATCATCTGCTCGATCGAGAACCTGGATCCCATGGGCGTGCATACGGGCGATTCCATCACGGTCGCGCCTGCCCAGACCCTCTCTGACATCGAATACCAGCGCATGCGCGTGGCGTCCCTTGCGGTGCTCGAGAAGATCGGCGTTGAGACCGGCGGCTCGAACGTTCAATTCGCCGTCAATCCTGAGAACGGTCGCATGATCATCATCGAGATGAACCCGCGCGTTTCCCGTTCATCCGCGCTCGCATCGAAGGCTACCGGGTTTCCCATCGCGAAGGCCGCGGCCAAGCTTGCTGTGGGATACACGCTCGATGAGATCGTGAACGACATCACGAAGGCGACCCCTGCCTGCTTCGAGCCCACGATCGACTACTGCGTGGTGAAGGTTCCGCGATTCGCATTCGAGAAGTTCCAAGGTACGGACGATACGCTCACCACGCGCATGAAGGCCGTTGGCGAGATCATGGCGATAGGGCGCACCTTCGAAGAGTCCCTGTCCAAGGCCATGCGTTCGCTCGAGAACTCACGTGCAGGTCTGGGTGCGGATGGCAAAGCGCTAAGCGGTATAGCTCTTGAGGATATGGCGGATATGGTCCACCGTCCGACGCCCGAGCGCATATATTATGCAGCAGAGGCCATGCGAGCCGGAATGCCCACGGATGAGGTGGCGCGCCTTACGAAGATCGACCCGTTCTTCGTCGAGAAGATCAACGATATCGTGCAGGTGGAGATAGCGCTTGGGAAGCTTTCCCTTGAAGAGATAGACCACGATGCCATGCTCGTTGCGAAGCAGTATGGCATCTCCGATGCCCAGATCGCCTATCTTACCGGCACCGATGAGCTTGTCGTGCGCGAGTACCGCAAGAGCTTGGGCGTTGTGCCTGCGTTCAAGACGGTCGATACCTGTGCGGCCGAATTCGATTCATCCACCGCCTACCATTACAAGACATACGATGCGAAGGGCACCGAGGTGTCGCCGAAAACGCGCAAGCGCGCGATGATCCTGGGTGCAGGCCCGAACCGCATCGGACAAGGGATCGAATTCGATTACTGCTGTGTTCATGCAAGCTACGCACTCGCCGATATCGGCTATGAGACGATCATGGTCAATTGCAACCCGGAGACCGTATCCACCGACTACGACACATCCGACAAGCTCTTCTTCGAGCCTCTGACCTATGAGGATGTGATGGACATCATCGATGTCGAGGAACCTGACGGGGTCATAGTGACGCTCGGCGGTCAAACACCGCTCAAGTTGGCTCGTCCGCTCGAAGCGGCAGGCGTGCACATCATGGGCACATCCCCCGAATCTATCGATCTGGCCGAGGATCGCGATCGCTTCGCAGAGCTGCTCGATCGCCTTCAGATCACATATCCCTCAGCCGGCATGGCCAATACCTATGAAGAGGCTTGCCAGGTTGCCGAGCGCATCGGTTTCCCGCTTCTCGTCCGTCCGAGCTATGTGCTTGGCGGGCGTGGCATGGCGATCGTGTATGACAGCGTGCAGCTGGAAAGGTATATGGGAGAGGCTGCTAAGATATCGCCGGATCATCCGGTCTATCTGGATCGCTTCTTGGAAGGTGCGATCGAGCTTGACCTGGATGCGCTTTGCGATGGGCAGGATGTCTATGTCGGCGGCATCCTCGAGCATATCGAGATGGCCGGCATCCATTCCGGCGATTCGGCCTGCTGCATCCCGCCTTTCGCATTGTCCGATTCGGTTCAGGCTCGTCTTCGCGGCATAGCGCGCGAGCTTGCCTTGGAGCTCGGGGTAAAGGGTCTTTTGAACATCCAATTCGCCATCAAGGATTCCATAATCTATGTGATAGAGGCGAATCCCCGCGCATCGCGCACGGTTCCATTCGTGTCGAAGGCCACAGGCGTGCCCCTTGCCAAATTGGCCGCATGCATCATGGCGGGAGAGAAGCTCGCATCCTTCGACCTTCCTCCCGATGATAGGCGCCTCGATTACTTCTGCGTGAAAGAAGCTGTGATGCCTTGGGGTCGTTTCCCGGGAGCCGATGTGGTGTTAGGTCCTGAAATGAAATCCACAGGTGAGGTGATGGGGATAGCGCGCAACTTCCCGGCCGCATACCTGAAAACGCAGATCGCGATCGATTACGATGTTCCCAGAGAGGGAAACGCGTTCATATCCGTGAACGACCGCGATAAGCGAAACCTCATCTCGATCGCCCGTGATATATCCCGCCTCGGGTTCAACATACTGGCAACTGCGGGCACTGCGCGCGCTCTTGAATCGGCTGGGATACCTTACAGATCGGTCGGTAAGATATATGAGGGATCCCATGAGGTCGTCGAGATGATCGCGAACGGCGATATCGTGTTCATGATCAACACGCCCATGGGAAGCGCGACACGCGATGATGGATACGAGCTTCGTGCCGCTGCAGTTCGTCATGGCATCACATATGTGACCACGCTCGCTGCGGCTCAGGCTCTGGTATCGGGCATGGAGGTCGCCAAGTCAAGCGGTGGTCTCGATGTGATAGCGCTCCAGGATCTTCCGCAGTGGGAAGGATGAGTGGTCTTCGATGACGAACAACAACGATAAAGCATCCCAACACTGCCCTTCGGATAACGTGAAGCTGGCTGATTACCATGCGAGCGTCGTTCGCAACGATCGAGCCACCGATGCTCTTTTCATAATGGAGCTTCAAGTGGAAAGGCTCGACGATCCCGCTAAGTCCAAAGCGGAACTAGCTTCCGCCATCCGTCCCGGGCAATTCATCCATATGACGATACCCACTTTGGGATCCCATATACTGCGACGTCCTTTCTCCGTATATGCGACCGATCTGACCACAGACCGTATCGAGATCCTATATCAGGTGGTAGGAGAGGGAACCGCCGAGATGGCGCGTTGGGTTGCCGGTCAGAGCACCGACATGATCGGTCCGGTTGGGCGCGGTTGGAGCGTTCCCGATGGATGCCAGCACGCCCTGCTCGTGGGCGGAGGTGTTGGCGCTGCGCCTTTGTTCATGCTCTATGAGCAGCTGATCGCCTCCGGTGTGGATGTGGATGTGGTTCTCGGAGCCGCTACGAAGGAGGCGCTTGTGTGCCATGATCGCTATGAGGGCGTATGCGGATGCGCGCCTTTATGCTCCACCGATGATGGTACGTTCGGTCGTGAGGGATTCTGCACTACGCTTGTCGAGGAGGCGATCGCGTCCTCGATCGAGAACGGCACGCCCTATGGATATGCAGCTGTTTGCGGGCCTGAGCCTTTGATGCGAATAGCCTCAAGGATGATGATCGATGCCGGTATCCCTTGCGAGGTGTCGATGGAGAAGAGGATGGCTTGCGGTATCGGAGCTTGCCTATCTTGTGTGGTGGATACCGTTGATGGCAAGAGGCGTGCTTGCGTGGATGGCCCTGTCTTCAACGCTAAGGAGGTGGTGTGGTGATGTCGGATGTGAACATGTCTGTGAACCTAGGCGGTCTGATCATGAAGAATCCCGTTACGACCGCATCGGGAACCTTCGCTGCCGGACGTGAATACGATCAGTTCTACGATATCTCACGCCTTGGCGCCGTTACCACCAAAGGCGTATCGCTTAACGGTTGGGCGGGAAACGATACCCCGCGCATAGCGGAGACACCCTCCGGTATGTTGAATTCCATCGGGCTTCAAAATCCAGGTGTTGATCACCTGATCGAGAATGACCTTGCTTGGCTTGCGAACAAAGAGCTCGATGGAAAGCCCATCCCCGTTATCGTGAACGTCTCAGGGCATAGCTTCGATGAGTACGTATCGGTCATAGAGGCGCTAGAGGATGCACCGGTAGATGCATATGAGGTCAATATCTCATGTCCCAATGTAGATGCAGGCGGCATGACGATGGGCTGCCATGTCCCATCTGTCGAGAAGGTCGTATCGCTTTGCCGCCGCGCCACGAAGCGACCGCTCATCGTCAAGCTCACGCCCAATGTCACGGATATCACCGAGATCGCACGTGCCGCTGAGAGCTCCGGTGCTGATGCGGTATCGCTCATCAACACATTGCTCGGCATGGCTGTCGATGCGAAGAGGCGCCGTCCCAAGCTAGCACGCGTGGTCGGAGGGTTGTCCGGCCCTGCTGTCAAACCGGTGGCGCTTCGGATGGTGTGGCAATGCCACGATGCGGTCAGCATCCCTATCCTTGGGATGGGAGGCATCTGTACCGGTGAGGATGCCATCGAGTTCATGCTGTGCGGTGCAACCGCTGTGGCTGTGGGAACGGCGAACTTCATGGACCCGCTTGCCGCTGTGAAGGTGGTGGACGGCATCTTGCGATACTGCGAAGAGCAGGGAGTGAAGGACGTGAACGAGCTGATAGGAGCGCTTGAATGCTGAATGATTTCGATTCCATCCCAAAGAAGGACAGGGTGATAATCGCCCTTGACTGCGAGGCGGATAAGGCTTTATCGATCGCCTATCAACTGGCGGGTGAGGCCACTTGGGTGAAGATCGGCATGACCCTCTACTATGCATACGGAACCGATCTGGTGAAGATGCTCAAAGCGCGTGGGTACAAGGTGTTCCTCGATCTGAAGTTCCACGATATCCCGCATCAGGTCAAAGGTGCTGCAAGGAGCGCTGCCATGAGCGGCGCGGACATGATAACCATGCATACCGATGGCGGCGTGCCGATGATGGTCGCAGCACTTGAAGGCGCAGTGGAAGGCGCGGATGAGATAGGCTCCGATACGCCGATAACGCTCGGGATCACGGTTCTCACTTCGATGGACGATGCGACGCTCGCGCAGATCGGGGTCACCCGTCCGATGCAGGAACAGGTTCTGACCCTTGCCGGGCTAGCCAAGGAAGCGGGCATCTCAGGTGTGGTCGCATCTCCTCAGGAAGCCAGTGCGCTCAGGGAGATGCTCGGGCAGGATGCCTACATCGTGTGTCCTGGCGTTCGCCCGAAAGGTGCCGCTGTAGGAGACCAAAGTCGTATCGCAACACCGGCTCAGGCTTTCGAGAACGGAGCTTCTCATATCGTAGTCGGTCGTCCTATCACGGATGCTCCCGATCCGATCGCTGCATTCCGTGCTATCGCCGAGGAATTGGCATAGGTCATGGTCGAGAAGATGATGGATATGCCAAGCGAGAAACCTGGCGAGAAGCAAGGTGGGGATCTGGCCGTGGAGCTGGGTGAGAAGCAAGCCGGAAAACCAGATCGCGGCCATCTTTATGTGATATCAGGGCCTTCCGGTGTGGGCAAGGGTACGCTCGTCTCGAAGCTGCTCGGATCAAGGGATGATGTGGTGCTTTCGATTTCCGCTACGACGCGATCTCCGCGTCCGGGCGAGGTCGATGGTGTGAATTACCTGTTCATGACCAAGGAGGGCTTCCAAAAGCTCGTAGAGGATGACGGATTCATCGAATGGGCGGAATATGCGGGCAACTTCTATGGAACCCCGCTCTCCTTCATCGAGAAGCAGCTGGAAGATGGCAAGAATGTCATCCTCGAGATCGAGGTGCAGGGCGCTTTTCAAGTCAAGGATAAACTGCCCGATACCACGCTCATCTTCATCGAGCCGCCCAGTATGGAAGAGCTCGAAAGGCGCATCATCGGACGCGGGACCGAGAGTCCGGATGTGATCGAGAAGAGAATGAATGCAGCAAAACTGGAGATGGATCGCAAAATGGAGTATGATATTGCGATTGTGAATGATGAAATAGATTCGGCGCTTCAAAAGCTGTCCGAATGCATCCGATGAATCAATAGAAGTGGGGTTTTACTAGATGAGCATTATTAAGCCTGATATCGATGTTCTTTTGGACGATGCAAACAACGACAGATTCCTTCTCTGCACCATGGCCTCCAAGCGCGCCCATGATATCAACGATATGATGTGCGGTCAGCGCAACCGTGCCATCCAGCTGCAAACAGCCATCGAGATCGCACGTGCTGTTGAGATGAAGCCGCTGTCTATGGCATTCAACGAGATCGCACGCGGCGATGTCTCTTATGACAAAGCCTCCATCGATCTTGAGGGAAATTAAAGGAACACCCCATCATCATGCAAGATCTTCAGAGGGTCATTCTCGTCCATTATCACGAGATAGGCCTTAAAGGGCATAATCGCTCCAAATTCGAAAAGCGCCTCGTCAAGAATCTCGAGGCGCTTTTAGGTGATTACCCGGTGGTCACCATACACAGGATATCCGGTCGTTTGATCGTCTTTTTGAAAGAGGGATGCGATAAGGATACCGCCCATGCTTGCGCTAGGTTCATCTCTCGCATTCCGGGAGTTGCCCGCGTATCTTGCGGTTTCAAGTGCGATCGCGATATGGATATCATGGGAAGGGTCGCTGTGCGATCGCTCGAGGAGGCCGCACCCTTTTCCAGCTTCAAGGTCCATGCACGTCGCGCCCATACCGATTTCCCGATAGACTCCATGCAGATGAATCGCGATATCGGCTCTGTCCTTTGCCAGGCCAATCCTGATGCACGTGTCATCATGAAGAATCCCGATGTGACGGTCGGTGTAGAGGTGGTTCAAAACGCTGTGTATGTCTATGCTTTCAGCATACGCGGTATCGGCGGCCTTCCTGTAGGCGCATCCGGTAAGGTGATGTGCCTCCTGTCTTCGGGGATAGACTCGCCTGTTGCGCTTTGGCGCATGGCTAGGCGCGGTGCCCGTTGCTTCGCCATCCATTTCTCAGGAAGCCCGGAGACGAGCGATGCTTCTGAATTCCTCGTACAGGATATCGCGGCTGTGCTCGACAGATATGGATGCATCGCCGATGTGTACACGGTCGATTTCGGCGGATACCAAAAGGAGATAGCGCTTCGATGCCCGCCGGAGCTGCGCGTCATACTCTACAGGCGGCTCATGTTCAAGGTCGCTCAAGCGGTCGCTGATAAGATAGGCGCTGGTGCCCTTGTGACGGGCGAGAGCTTGGGGCAGGTCGCTTCGCAGACGCTCTCGAACATCCGCTGCACCGATGCAGCGGTGGATATGCCGGTGTTCCGCCCTCTTATAGGAACCGATAAGCAAGAGATAATCTACGAAGCGCAAGATCTCGGCACATTCGAGATATCCACCGAGGATGCACCTGATTGCTGTACGTTGTTCATGCCCAGGAATCCCGAGACCCATGGGAAGCTATCGGTCGTTGAAGAAGCGGAGTCGCTACTTGATGAGGATTCATGGATCGAGGAGATCCTATCGAGCATCCGCGTTGAAAGATATCCGAAAAAGTAGCTCTTATCAGGCATCATATTAGATCTCAGGTCTACATTCCCGCTTTATCCAAGATGAACATGCGATCTCTCTTACGTCACGTTTCGTGATCGTGGGAGCTTTTGCTTCGATCCGTGCAAGGTTCGTGTAAGATCGGTGCGAGGAATGCGAGAGGATCCTGCCGTTTCTTGAACAGTTTGCACCTCTTTCGTATCTCGTCCCTGCATGAAATGCTCAAGATCCATGTGAGGAAAATCAGTAGTATCTGCAATGTTTTTGCAAGATGGCATCGTTAGCCTTGAAACAGGAAAACGTTTCGAGGATGGTGCCCATGAGCTTTCAGGATTACGTTGATGAGCTTGAGAACAGCAAAGGCAGGCCGAGCTATAGGAACATAGCGATGATCGGAGCCGCCGTGATATTGGTCATCGGTTTGATCGCTGTTTGCTTCGGTTACATGAACTCCGCCGAGGCGTCTTCGGTGAATGTCGTCTCATCGGAGGATCCTGCGGAAGGGATCGATGATGCGAGCGATGATGAGCCCACAGCGCAAATCTGCGTTTACATAACAGGTGAGGTGGAAGACCCTGGGGTCGTTTATCTGGACGAGGGATCGCGCGTATCCGATGCCATAGAGGCATGTGGGGGAATGACATCACAGGCTTCGAGGGAAAGCTTGAATCTGGCACGTGTGCTCCAAGACGGTGAGCAGATAGATGTCATCAGCATTGAGGCGGCAGCCGCACAAGCAGATCCAGTCTCCGTCAGCCCTTCAGCTTCCACTGCGTCATCCTCATCGGGAGAAAATGGTGTGGTGAACATCAATACGGCCGATGCCACCGAGCTTCAAACGTTGAGCGGGATCGGTGAATCGAAAGCGAGGAAGATAATCGATTACCGCGAGAAGAACGGGGCATTCAGGTCGATAGAGGATCTATCGAACGTTTCCGGTATAGGGGAAAAGACGGTAGAGAATCTGCGCGAGTACATCTGTGTATGACCTAATAGGCTGATCCAGATCATGAAAGGCTTCCTCGAAAGGATCAACAGAGCAGCCGCATCAGGGATGGATGATGACAGGTACATGACGAAAGGGGCGCTGACCCCAAAATCGCTCCCACATCGTCCGGGCATTCCCATCCTCATCCCTCTTGCGGTGGCATTCTGGGCATCGAGCGCGATCGCTTATGGGCTCCATATCCATCTTATCGATCTATTGCAGCCATGGGCACTTGCCTTGATCGCGGTCTTTGCCGGTATTGTTCTAACAGCCGCGCTTCTCAGGAAGCCTGCCATCGCGATGTGCTCGATGTTCAGCGTGTTGGGCTTGCTGATCGGTTGCGTTGGATGTGCGCAGATGGACTCGTATTCGAGATCGGTCGGGAGCATCGAAGATAGCAACTGCTTCGTTCTCGAACAGGATTCCAAGAAAAGCGAGTTCGGGTCGTCCTGTATAGCGAAAGTGGGCGACAGCGGATTTGCCGGCGAGAAGGTTCTCCTTTATCTGGATACCTCCGATCAGCTCTACAGAGGCCAGGTCATAGAAGGTAGATGCTCTCTGTCAGCATTTGCAGAAGAGGTGGCTGGGCAGTATTGGCTCCAAGGTGTTTCTCGCAAAGGCTCCTTGAAAGACTACAGGATCGTTGAAGCGCCTTTTCCGATGGGGCTTTTGATCGGGTTCCGGAAGAGCGCTATCGAGCTCTTCGGGAAATATTGCGGAGATGAAGCTGGTATCCTGCAGGCTCTTGTTTGCGGGTTCAGGAATACTATCGAGGACGATGGAGCATACGAGCAGTTCAAGATCTGCGGTATCGCACATATAGTGGCAGTGTCAGGAGCGCATCTGGCCATAGTGGCCGCATTGCTGATGTCGCTCCTTTCCCTTTTGAAGATAAGAAGGCCTATTGCGGTCGCAGCGGAGATAGCCTTTCTTCTCATCTATCTGGTATTTGCCGGGATTCCGATCTCCGCTGTTCGAGCCGTCTTCATGGTGGTGCTGTCCTTGACATCGTTTTTGGCACGCAGAAGATCGGCTTCTCTCAATTCGCTTGCTGTGTGCATCATCGCCTTCATCCTCATATCTCCGAGCGTCAGCGTGTCGTTGTCCTTCTTTCTTTCCGCCGGCTCGGTCTTGGGGATAAGCCTCTTCTCGCCGTTGTTCGCATCTGTGTTCTCCATAGGAAATGAGAGGTTCGACTTTTTGGTGAGCGATCCGCTTGCGCTCACAGTATCTTCGAACGTGATCACCCTCCCGGCCTCTGCTGCCTTGTTCTCGCAGTTATCGCTGATATCTCCTATAGCGAACATAGTTGCAGCACCATTGTTCTCTCTGGGTTGCATCGCGGGCTTGATATGCGTTTTGCTCGGCATGCTATTGCCCGTAGCAGCGCCCATCCTGCTCAAGGTCGCAAGCATCTGCGTGCTTCCTCTGAGGATGTCGGTCGCAGCCATGTCCGGCATCCCGTATGCATGCATTGCGCTTGATGTCCCGCTGATCGCCATGCTGGCGCTTACATGCGCTATGGTCGTGGTGCTTTGGGTGTTCTGGTCTAAGATCGGATTCAGGGCCTTACGATTCGCGATCCCTGTCGCGATGATCGCGTTGATGGTCGTGGTTCTCATCCCGATCGATAAGGGTGATCGTATCTGCATGCTCGATGTGGGGCAAGGGGATAGCTTTCTGATCGAGAGCGAGGGAGCAACCCTTCTGATCGATACGGGCAACAAGGATTCGCAGCTGAGAGAGGCTATCGCTAAGCATGGGATAAAGCACATAGATGCGGTGATGATAACGCATCCTGATAGTGACCATTGCGATTCGCTGTCCTCGCTTTCCGGTTATGTGGATATCGGAAGCATACTCGTGGCAAGCGATCTGCTCGATTGCGGATGCGAGCATTGCACAGGCCTTGTTGATATAGCAAGCAACATCATTGGATGTGCACCTAAAGGTCTTTCTGCAGGCGATCGAATAGAAGTGGGGAAGTTCACGCTCGATGTGGTCTGGCCGCATGCATTCACAGACGAAGGGGGAAATGGGGACAGCATCTGCGTGGTTCTGTCATGCGATGCGGATAGGGACGGGGATGCAGATATGAAGGCATTCTTCTGCGGAGATGCAGAGACCGATGAGCTCAAGGCCATCATGGATGAAGGGAAGCTCAAGGATGTTGACATATTGAAGGTCGGGCATCACGGTTCGAAGGTCGCGCTCGATCGAGAGCTGGTGGATGCTATGAGCCCCCAACTTGCGCTCATCGGGGTTGGTGCGAACAATCGCTATGGTCATCCAAGCGAAGAGGTGCTGGATCTGCTGCGCGATGAGGACACTATAGTGTATCGAAGCGATCTGTCAGGTTCTGTGGATGTATCGATCTTCGCTGATGGAATGAGGGTCGCCTGCGAGAAGATGGTCGAAGGTTTCGATACCGATTCGCTCATCGCCTATCAACAATAGCTTTCAAAAGCTATAATCCTTAACATGACTGATAAAAAGGACAATGCTCTTCTTCCGGCATATCTCGTTGTTGGCGATGACGCTTTGAAGCGCGAAGCCGTCATGAAGAAGCTTCGTATGCGCTTGGAGAAGCTGGGAGACCTATCGTTCAATTTCGATAGCTTCTCGGGGGATAGCGCGCAGGGCGATCAGATCGTTGCTGCTTGCCAGACCATTCCATTTGCCAGCGAGAAGCGTCTGGTTCAGCTCGATGATGCAGAGAAGCTCAAGAAACGCGATGCGGATGCGGTGGTTGCATACCTCGCATCTCCAAGCGAATCCACCGTGCTCATAATGCTCGCTGAGAAGATGAACGCGTCATCTGCTCTGTACAAGGCTGCATCCAAGATCGGAAAGAGCGCGATCATAGATTGCGCCCGTCCCAAAGCTCGAGCTTTGCCAGCCCATGTTGTGCGCATGGCGAAGAGCTTCGGATTGGAGATGAACGAGCGTGCAGCGGTGAAGCTGATCGAGCTCGTGGGCGAGGACACGGTGCGCATCGATGCGGAGCTGAACAAGCTGTCATTGGCTTTGGGTGCGCCTGCCAAGATCACCGAACGTGATATCAAGGTGCATGTTGCGCAGGTGTCAGAGGCTAAGCCATGGGAGTTCGTGAACGCTTTCTCTGCTCGAAACATAGGCGAATGCATGCGTCTTTATTCGCTCATGCCATCCGTCTCTCCGCTTGCCCTGTTATCGATGTGCACATCTCGCATTCGAGAGCTCATCTGCGCCAAGTCATTGGAAGCGGAAGGCGCATCCATAGCATCTGCGTTGCCAAAGGCACTCGGTGTTCCTGATTGGAAGGTGAAGAGCCACGCTTCCTATGCAAGGATGTTCTCTGCTGAGGAGTTGAGAGACAGCCTTGAAGGAGCCATGCATGCTGAGCGCGCGATGAAGAGCGGCTCGGATGTCGACGCAGCCTTCATCGATTGGGTGCTCGAGTCCCTCAAGCGATGAAGACAGAAGCTGATCGTTCTATTCACCCGAATTAAGACAGGTCGAAGGTATCCGCTTTTCGTATTTGGGATGGCTTAATTCGTGTAATGCAAGTGGATATACTTTCGTCTCAACGCGTCGTCGCCGTAAGCTAACTCGTGGAAGACCACCACGAGCTAAGCCAAGCCGGAAAGGTACAAGCCATGATCGAAGGGATAATGCGAAAAGGGGATGCCTTCAACCTTGTCGTGCGAAATCAGGCCGCTCTCTTCCATTAAAGAAGAAAAAAAAGACCGCCGATGGCGGTCTTTTTCGATCGTATAGCGAAAGGAGGGGATTATTCGGCAGCCTCTTCAGCAGCTTCCTCCTGAGCCTCGGCGGAAGGCTCCTCGGCCGGCTCTTCAGCCTCGGTTGCCTCAGCCTCTGCAGCTGCTGCCTCAGCCTCTGCCTCTGCCTTTGCAGCTTCCTCTGCTTCCTTCTGCTTGCGCTTCAAAGCCTTGGCTTCCTCTTTCTGATGAGCTTCACGACGCTTGGCCTTCTCTTTCTCGGCCGCCTGCATTGCAGCTACGCGCTCTGCCTTGCGCTCTGCCTTCTTGTTGCCGGTCTTTTCCTGTTTCGGAGCTTCCGGCTTCTTGTAAGCCTTGCGATCAGCATCGGTGACGACGGTGTTCGCCAGTTTCATGACACCGCTCTTGCGGTTGGCTGCCTGGTTCTTCTTGATGACGCCTTTGGTGGCGGCTTTGT